>JAGWOR010000062.1 GCA_028870845.1 Gammaproteobacteria bacterium
GCCGGCCAGGCGGGATCGTGACGGTAACGCACGATATGGTGCACGTGCAGCTGGGGCACCTGATTGCCGAGCGCAGCGATGTTGAGTTTGTCGGGATTGAACAGCCTGGACAGGATTCGCGACAGCCGTGCTGATTCCTCCCATAGCTGCCGCCGGTCGGCATCCTCAAGTTCATGCAGTTCGCGGATATTGTCACGTTCCGGAACCAGCACGAACCACGGATAACGGCTGTCGTTCATGAGCAGCAGCCGACACAGGCTGAATCGCCCGATTGTGAAGGTCTCGCTCGCCAGCTGCGGATGCAGTTCGAACACGTGAATTCAGCGAATCGACAGGTAACCGCCGGGCTCGCCGTGCGGCGAGAACACCACCTGCCAGAGCTGGTTTTTGCGCGCACGGAAAGAGGCTGCGCAGATACTCAGGTAGTAGTACCACATGCGGTGGAAGGTCTCGTTGTATTGCTGTTTGAGCACTGCCCAGCTGTTTTCGAAGTTCTGCCGCCAGGCCTGCAGGGTTTTGTCGTAATGCCCGCCGAAATTATGCCAGTCTTCCATGACAAACAGGTCTTCACTGGCGTCGGCAATTTGCCGAATGGAGGGCAGCATACCGTTGGGGAAAATGTATTTCGCTATCCAGGCGTCGGTGTCGTGCACTGACTTGTTGCCGCCGATGCAGTGCAGCAGGAACAGGCCGTCATTTTTCAGGCAGCGGTGCACCACCCGCATATAGGTTTGATAGTTCTTGTAACCCACATGTTCGAACATACCGATGGAAAGAATGCGGTCGAACGGTTCGTCGAGGCGCCGGTAATCCTGCAGGCGTATTTCTATGGGCAGACTTTTGCACAGTTCACGCGCGTAACCAGCCTGCTGTTCCGACACGGTGATGCCGACCCCGCTGACGCCGTAACGCTCGGCAGCAAGTTTCAGCGTTTCACCCCAGCCGCAGCCGATATCCAGCACATGCATGCCGGGCTTGAGGCCGAGTTTCTGGAACACCAGTTCCAGCTTGGCCTCCTGCGCGGCATCCAGGTTAGCGGCATTCTTCCAGTAGCCGCAGCTGTACACCATGAACTTGCCAAGCATATGTTTGTACAGGTCATTGCCCATGTCGTAATGCCTGCGGCCCACGTCAAAAGCGCGCGCCGGTTTCTGCAGGTTGAAAAGACGGGCGTGCAAGAACGCCAACAAGTTGTCCAGGGTCAGGAGTTTTTTCTCGAGATTCGCCATGAGCAAACGGTAGACCATTCCATCCAGGTCCTGTACGTCCCACCAGCCCCACATGTAGGACTCACCCAGCCCCAGGGAACCGTGGGCGAAGACCCGGTGGTAAAAATGTTCGTTGTGCACCTGCAGGTCCCAGGGATTGGCCCCGTTAATCTGGATACCGGTATCCTCCAGCAGACGCAAGACCCGTTGTTTAAAACTGCGGATAGCCATTGCTTGTCACATGGGATTCCAGCAGCAATACCGGAATGCGCGCTTAACCCGCCAGTCCGCATTCGTGGCGGAGAATGATCCCGCGGTTGACAGCAGCCGTGCATTGGCCACGCCGATGTGGCCACCAAGCGCCCGTCCGATACCGTTAAGCAAGGTGATCGCAAGCCTGATGAAAATGCCTTTCATGATTCAGCCCTCCATGCAGGCCCAGTGCCAGGGTTCGTAGGCGATGCCATGCGGGTTATTGCGCGGATAGGAAAGGCTGAAGCCGAAATGACCGGCGTTTTGCCTCAGCCAGGCAAAGGCACTGGTGTTTTCAAAAGCGGTCTCCAGTGACCTTTGGTCGCTGGTGGTGAGATCCAGTGCGCAACCGGTATGGTGCTCGCTGTAGCCAGGCGCGGCGTTGACGCGCAGGATCTCGCCTATGGTTTTGCCGGACGCAAGTTTGCGGGCGATCACACCGCGTTGATAATCGACGCTGCGGAAGGCCGAGATGACCAGCAGCAGTACATTTTCCCGCTGTGCCTGGGAGCGCATGGCCTGCCAATTCCGGGCGGCGTGTGGTTGCAGATGTTGTACGCGGCCGTAAACATCCGCGCCGATGGAGGTAAGTTCCTGTGCTTCGGCGCGCAGCGACAACTGGAATTGCCGCGCATAATCCTTGGGGATGCCGAGTTCGCGGTGGATAAGCGCAATCCGGGTTGCATAATCCAACGGCAGGCTGTCAGCGTTGGTATTCAAAAGCACATCTCCCTCAGCCTGGATGTCGGTAGGTACCAATGAACTGGGCTTGGGCGAGTACATGGCCGCGCATGGCGGCTTCCAGCCGGGCCTTGTCGGGTGCATGCAGGTCCGGCAACACCACATCGAGAGCGTACAGCTTGTGGAAGTACCGATGCCGGCCGATGGGTGGGCACGGACCCCGGAAGCCGGTTTGCTGCCAGCCATTCACGCCTTCACGAGTGCCGTCTGGCAGGTGCCGGGATGCGCTTTCCGGCAGGAAGTGCACGCCGGCTGGGATGTCATACAAGACCCAATGCACCCAGGTCATTTTCGGCGCCGCAGGGTCAGGCGCATCGGGATCTTCGATAATCAGCACAAAACTCTTGGTACCAGCCGGTGCTCCGGACCAGGCTAGCGGCGGTGAAATATCCTGGCCGTCGCAGGTGAAGCGTGCCGGTATACCGCCATTATCCGAATAGGCTGATGATTCAATTACCAAGCGTTGCGAAACGGGGGCGCCCTCCAAAGTAGCTGTTGGCAGAGCCACTGCGAGGCTGGCGAGCAGGCTGCCCATAGCCATATAAGTAGCGCCAAAGCTCATGCTCATAACGGATCTGCCTTCGAGGCGGCATTCGCCTGCCAGTATAAACCCGCAAATCCATCACTGCCGCCAGCCGGAATCGGCGCCTTTCCGCGAAAGTGACAGCATGTGGGAACGGCGCATGCGGCGCGAGCACCTGTGTGGAGCGCAGTGGTGCCCCGGCATGCACGCTAACTTACTTTTTTGGCCGGCCGTAACGGCCGATTATCCGGGTCTTGGCGATGCTATTGAAATGCAGGTAATAGCCGACCATCGCCCCGGAAGCGCCGGAGTCCAGCGGCAGCTTGGCGATCTTCAGCGCGTACACCGTGATCTGGTAGTGGTGTGGTTTGTCGCCCACGGGCGGGCATGGGCCGCCGTAGTTCGAGAAACCGAAATCCGAGCGTGCCTGCACCGCGCCCGCAGGCAGCTTGGTTGAGTTTGCGGCACCTGCATTCAGTGGCAGGCTGTGAACGGTCGCAGGTATGTTGAATACGACCCAGTGCCACCAGCCACTGCCGGTAGGGGCATCCGGGTCATAAATGGTTACTGCGAAACTTTTGGTACCGGCCGGTTCGCCGGACCAGTGCAGCGCCGGAGACTGATCTCCGCCGGTGCAGCCGAAACTGTTGAAGACTTGGGCCATGGGAATGGTGGCGCCGTTGGCAAAATCGCTGCTGGTTACCTTGAAACGACCGCCGGCGGCCGTAGCCATGAGCGGTGTCAAGAGCAGCAGCGTGATCGACAGAGTACGTAGAAACGCGCGCATGGGACGCCTCCCGAGTGGTGATGCATGCAGCAAATGGAAATTATAAAGCAGGATCGTCGGCTGGAGGTTAGACTTAGACCGCATGCGGCCCGCGCAGCAGGCGTGCGGGCAATAGCAGTATGGCTTTCAGCAGGGCGAACACTGCATCCATGGTGATGCCCACCAAGCGAAAGGGCAACAGCAGCAGCCACACAAATGGATAGAGAATCAGTGCCACCAGGGCCAGCGGCCAGCACAGGATCAGCAGAATCAACCATAAGATAAAGCCGGTAAAACCCGTCATGCCGGATGCCCACGGTGATTACCTGATTCAAGAGTAACATTTTCCGGGCATCTGGAAGCCGCAGTGTCGGCGAATAATCTGTGGGCTGGCTGTTTGTAATCCGCGAGCCCAGGACTATGATGAACAACTTTGTGAAGCGGAGATGATCCTTGGACAGCAAGCAGGCGGCGCGCGAACGTCTTAAGCAGTCGCGTGATTCACTGGTGGCTTTGAGCCATCGCATCCATGCCCATCCGGAACTGGGCTTCGAGGAACAGCAGGCCTGCGGCTGGCTGGCGGAGATGTTCAGCGATGCCGGGTTCAGTGTAAACACCGGAATCTGCGACCTGCCCACGGCATTCAGCGCCCGCTTTGGCAGCGGGCCCCTGAACATCGGCATCATGGCCGAATACGACAGTCTGCCGGGCGTTGGACATGCCTGCGGACACAACCTGATTGCGGCCATGTCCGCTGGCGCTGCCCTGGCGCTCGCCAAGGTTGCGGACGACGCTGGCATTACCATTACTGTCATCGGCACCCCTGCCGAGGAGGTGGGCAACGCTTCTGGGAAGATTTTGCTGCTGGAGCGCGGCGCCTATCAGGGTATTCACGCCGCCATGATGGTGCATCCCGCGCCCATGGATATGGCGCTGCCGCACTTCATCGCGGCTTCCATGTTCGACGTGCATTACACCGGCAAGGAAGCCCATGCTGCGGCCTATCCGGAGCTGGGCATCAACGCGGCTGATGCGCTGACCGTAGCGCAAACGTCCATCGGATTGCTGCGCCAACATATACGTGCCAGCGACCGGGTCCACGGCATCTGCACCCACGGCGGCGAAGCCGCGAACATCGTACCCGCGCATACATCCGCGCGCTATATGATCCGTAGCGAAACCCTGGATGAACTGGATGACTTGCGGGTGAAAGTCAGGCACTGCTTCGAGGCGGGTGCGCTCGCCACCGGCTCGAAACTGGAGATCCGCGGCGGCGACAAGCCCTATGCCGAGGTGGTCCACGACGCCAGACTGGCTTCCATCTATCGACGCAATGCCGAGTCCCTGGGGCGCAAATTTGCCGATAGCGACCCCGGTGCCGCACGCTTCAGCGCATCCACCGACATGGGCAATGTCTCCAAGGTTCTGCCGTCCATCCATCCCCTGATCGGCATCGATTGTTTGCCGGCAGTGAACCATCAGCCCGAGTTTACCGCGCATTGTGTGACCGCCGCGGCAGACCAGGCGCTATGGGATGGGGCCCTGAGCATGGCCTGGACCGCCATCGATATGGCGGCCGATAAGGATTTGAGCAGCCGGTTGCTTTCCATGAAGTAATGGCGCGCGCGAAAATCCGCATCCTTCCGCAATCCACAGTATAGTTGCTGACTTGACCCGGAAAAATGTTTGAACTTGTAGTTTAATTACAGCAATGCGCGGCGCCAGCCGCGGCATCCGATATATCCATACGGAGGTAATAACGTGAAGAAGTATCTTGCCCCAATGTTGTTTTTGTTTCTGGCCGTTTACGGCATCTCGGTAATGGCAGCTGACAAACCGGCTGCGAAAAACCAGGCCGCAAGCACGGCCACACCGCCCATAGAGCAGAAATCCGTGACCCGGGGCAGCGTGACGGTGGAAGGCAAGCGCATCGACTATGACGCCACCGCCGGCACCATCATTCTGAAGAACGACAAGGGCCAACCCACCGGCAGCATGTTTTACGTGGCTTACACCCGGCGCGGCGTGAAGAACCTGGGCACGCGGCCGGTCACGTTTTTTTATAACGGCGGTCCGGGTTCATCCACGGTGTGGCTGCACATGGGGGCGTTCGGCCCACGCCGGGTGGTGACCTCCGACCACAGCCATACGCCGGCGGCTCCCTACCAGCTGGTCAACAATGACTACAGCCTGCTGGATGCCACTGATGAGGTGTTCATCGACGCCATGGGCACCGGTTACAGCCGTATCATCGGCAAGGACCAGGGCGGTGCCGGGGAGCCCAAGGATTTTTACGGCGTGGATGCCGACGTGGCTTCTTTCGCGCAGTTCATCAGCCGTTACCTGAGTGAGAACGGCCGCTGGAATTCACCCAAGTACCTGTTCGGCGAGAGTTATGGCACGCCGCGTTCCGCGGCGCTGGTGAACTACCTGCAGCGGCATGACGACATGGACATGAACGGCGTCATCCTGCTGTCATCAATCCTGGATTTCAGGACCGCCAGTTTCAATGCCGGCAATGACCTGCCCTTCGAGTTGTTCCTGCCGTCCTATGCGGCGGTGGCCTGGTATCACCACGTCCTGCCGAATCCGCCCGCACAATTGCAGCCGTTTCTGCAGCAGGTGCAGCAGTTCGCCATGAACGAGTATGCCCAGGCCCTGAGTCAGGGGAATGCTTTGAGCCAGACCGAATTCGATTCGGTGGCCAGCAAGCTGCACGATTACACCGGTCTCAGCACCGCCTACATCGAGAAGGCCAATCTGCGGATCACGGCCAGCGAGTTCGAGCATCAGCTTCTAAGCAGCCAGGATCTGACCACCGGGCGGCTGGATGCGCGTTTCACCGGGCCGAGCATGGATCCCCTGAGCGAGGTGGCGTACTACGATCCGCAGGCGGCCGCCATCAGCTCGGCTTATGTGTCGGCGTTCAACGATTACGCACACGGCACGCTGAAATTCGGCACCGACCGGCATTACATTCCCGAGACCTACCACAAGTGGGACTGGACGCATAAGAACCCGACCCTGGGACAGACCTGGCCCGGAACCTTGAATGTGGCGGTGGATCTGGCCGAGGCCATGAAATACAACCCCGACCTGCAGGTGCTGGTGAACAGCGGCTATTTCGACCTGGCCACGCCGTATTACGCCACCGTCTACACCATGGATCATCTGCAGATTCCCAAGAGCCTGCAGGATCATGTACAGATGAAGTATTACGATTCCGGCCACATGGTGTACGTGCACGTGCCGGCGCTCAAGCAATTGCACGACAACGCCGCGCAGTTCATCAGGAGCACAGATAACCAGTGAAATCGTGATATAGACGGATGCGACTCAACAGGGCTCTGCGGAGCCC
>JAGWOR010000024.1 GCA_028870845.1 Gammaproteobacteria bacterium
GATTTAGGCGATTTATCTACAGATACATTATTTGCCAGGTACTTAATTTTGATGGCCATAATCGATGGTACGGGTGTCGGTACGCGTAGATTGGCGAAGCTAAAAAACCAGCCCCATGCAGGGGCTGGCTTCGGATCACGGTTCACATCAATGTGTTCGCAGGTCGATATTGCCGCTCATGGTGCGAACGTTCACCTGGGCGCTGCCGGCACCGCTGGTGAAATGCAGCTCCTTGCCGGGAGCGTACTGGCTGGTGCGCTGCGCCTTAGGACCAAAATTGTTGTCGATGTCGCCGCTGAAGCTTGAGATGTCGAAACGCGCATCGGGTTTTCCGGGAAAAGACAGGGAGATATTTCCGCTGACGCTGTTGAGCGAATAACTGCCGCCCTTGGCGATTGCGGCGACAACCTCCAGGTTACCAGAGGTGGAGCTGAGACGTGCACGGGTCAAGCGGCTCTGGTCACTGACCTTGACGGTGCCGCTGACACTCTCGGCCTGCAGGTCACCGTTAACGCGGTTGATCTTTACATCGCCGCTGACGCTGTGCGCCAGCACATGGGCGTCTTTTGCAGAACCATTGATGGTTACCTCGCCACTCACCGATTTGGCGCTGATGTCTGCGGAACCTGATTCCAGTTCCACATCGCCGCTGACGCTTTCCAGCTGTTCGGGGCCGGTCAAGTCCATGGCCTGAATACCGGCACTGACCGTATTCACGGACAGGCGGCTGGCTACCGGCACAGAGATCGTCAGATCAGCCTGGGCGTGGTTATGGGAGTTTTGGGAGTAAATGACGCGGATTTCAACACCATCCCCGACCTGGTGAAAATCCAGGCTGGTGCCGTCGGTTAAAACGCCGCTCACGTGCACTTCGTTCTTTGTCCAGCCCGAGACCTTCACCGAACCGGCAATATTGCGCACCAGTACAGAAGCCTCGGCCTGGGCAGGAAGATTCTTGTCTATGCTCTGGCTGGTCATTGTCGTGCCGGCATAAGCGGAACTGGCAGTAACCATGAGCAGGGAGAATGCCGCGCAGCTCGCCAGCAGCGACACGAACATCAAGGTGACAATTATAAGCAACCGTTTCATATGCTGGTCCTCGTTTGAGTTTGAATCTGGGCCTGTTGGGCATCGTTAATTAGACTTGCCTCCTGCTGGTATAGATCAAGCAACAGGGCCTGCAGGTTTATATCGTTGGGATATTTTTTAACCGCAGTTTGGGTGCGCTGGATTTCGTCATTTAGCAGCCGCAGGTTATTCACCAGCGCATTGCGTGCCGATATGGGAAGTGCATTGTCAGCGGCGATGACGGTGGCGTACCGCATGCCCGGATCCGGATTCTGCGGTGTTGCACCCGGTGCCGGTGTAACCATAACCGTCGCATCCATATGGTTCAGGTTGCGTGTCCTGTGAATACCCCAAATAGCTGTAACTGCCGCGAACACCGCAGCTGCTGCGGCAAAACCCAGGTTCCAGCGGCGCAATGCCCGCGGACGCCGAATACGGATTTTTGCCGCAATCCCGGGCCACAGGTCGTGCTGTGGCTGTAGGGAATTCGGCAGGCGCGACAGGGCTTTGTCCAGATCGTCAATATTATGGCTGTTCATGCGGGTAACCTCGCTTGCAGCAGCTGACGGGCGCGATACACATGGGCCTTGCAGGTGCCGATCGCCGTGCCCGTGAGTCGGGCGATTTCTTCATGGCTGTAACCTTCAATGGCGTGCAGTACAAAAGCCACACGTGCCGCAGGCGGCAAGCCTGCAATCAACCGTTCCAGGTCCAGGTTGGATTCCGGTGAGCAGTCCGGAGCCGCTTGTTGCGCCATCTGCTGATCATCTCCCGGCTGGATCAGGCGTAGGTAACGGTGTTCGCGCTGCATACGCTGCAAGGCGGCGTTGATGGCGATCCGCGTCAGCCAGGTGGCAAAGCTGCTTTCACCGCGGAACCCAGGCAAGTGATCCCAGGCGGAAAGGAATGCATCCTGGGTGCATTCCTCGGCGGTCGCAGCGTTGCCGGTGAGTCGCAGGCAAACCGCATACACCCGTCCCACATGGCTGTGATACAGCTGTTCGAAGGCCGCAGTATCGCCCTCTTGGGCGCGGCTGATCCAGTTGCGGGTTTTATCCTCCGTGCACGGCGTGGTGACGGCCATACTGACGCTGTCCATATCTATTGGATGCTATTCACAACCCGGGGGTTTACCCGGTATGCAGATATTATCGCTACGCACCGGCCTGATTGCCGTAGGCCCCTGCAGGCCTTAGTATGCAGACAGCTGCCGTCTGCGGCTCCCCTTTGAAACCAGTCCCTGGAGTACCCCATGAAAAAGACCGTCCTGGTTTTATCCATCATCGCCCTGAGCAGCGCTGCTCTTCAGGCCCTGCCCGCCAATACATCCATGGTGTATCCGGCCGCCAGGCGCGATGCCATCGTCAACGACTACTTCGGTACCAAGGTACCGGCCCCCTACCAGTGGATGGAGAACCTGGACAGCCCGGCGGTACATCAATGGGTTGAGGCTGAAAACAAGCTGACCTTTTCCTATCTCGACAAAATCCCAGAGCGCGCCTGGGTGCGCAAGCGCCTGACTGAGCTTTGGAACTACGAAAAAGTCGGCGTGCCGGAGCAGCTGGGCGGCAAGCTGTTTTTCAGCCGTAACACCGGCCTGCAGAACCAGTCGGTGGTGTTCGAGCAGGACTCGCCATCGGGCAAGCCCCGCATGCTGATCGACCCCAATGCGCTGTCCCCGGATGGCTCCATTGCGCTGCTGGATTACCAGCCGTCGCACGATGGCCGTTATCTGGCCTACGCCCTTTCCCAAGGCGGATCCGATTGGGAGATCCTGCACGTGCAGGACGACCAGACCGGCAAGCAGCTCCCGGATGAGGTGCACTACGTGAAGTTCTCCGGGATTTCATGGACCAAAGACGACAAGGGATTTTTCTACTCGCGCTATCCGGCGCCGCCCCCCGGCCAGGCCATCAGCGACCGGGTGGAACATCAAGCGCTCTATTACCATGTACTGGGCACTCCCCAGAGTGATGACAAACTCATATATGCCAGGCCGGACCTGCCTGAGTGGATTATTGAAGGGCAGGTGTCTGAAGACGGACATTATCTGTTCATCGCGCTGATCAACGGCACTTCACCAAACAACGAGCTGTTCTATGTGGATCTGGGCAAGCCGATGCATCCGGACATCGGCGCAGCCGTCAAGCCCCTGTTTACCCGCAACGACGCCGCCTATAACCCGATCGGCAACTTGGGCGACACGGTGTATCTGCAGACTACGCTGCGCGCACCCCGGGACAAGATCGTCGCTTTCAAGCTCTCGGATCCAGCGCCCGCCCACTGGCGCACGGTGGTGCCGGAAACCCGTAACGTGATCCAGACGTCGCTCATGGCGGACCAGCAGGTGGTGGTTCAGTATCTGGTGGACGTGAAGAGCGAAGTGCGGGTCTACAGCCATGCAGGCAAGCTCAAGGGCAGGTTGCCGCTGCCCGGTATCGGTTCGGTGGTGGCGCTGAGCGGGCGCAATGATTCACCGGATCTGTACTACGGGTTTACCTCCTACCTGTATCCCAACACGGTTTACCGTTATGACGTGGCCACCGGCAAATCCACGGTGTTCTTCAAGCCCAAGCTGACCTTTGATCCTGCAAAGTACACCACCCGCCAGGTGTTTTACCGCTCCAAGGACGGCACGCGCGTGCCCATGTTCATCACCTACCGCAAGGGCCTGAAGCTGAACGGCAAAAACCCGACGTTGCTGTATGCCTACGGCGGCTTTGATATCAGCATCACGCCCAGCTTCAATCCATTGGTGCCGGTGTGGCTGGAACTGGGCGGCGTGTATGCGGTGGCCAACATACGCGGCGGCGGTGAATATGGTGAAGCCTGGCACCGGGCCGGCATGCTGGGCAACAAGCAGAACGTGTTCGATGATTTCGCCTATGCGGCGAAATATCTGATCCATGCGCACTACACATCCACCCCCAAACTGGCCATATGGGGTTACTCCAATGGAGGCTTGCTGATGGGCGCCAGCCTAACCCAGCAGCCCAAGCTGTTCGGCGCGGTGTACGCAGGTGCCGGCGTCATGGACATGCTGCGTTACCAGAAGTTTTCCGGCGGTGCGTTGTGGGCGCCGGAATACGGCACCTCCGACAATCCCAAGGCATTCAAATGGCTGATCAAATATTCGCCGCTGCAGAATCTGAAGCCCGGGGTTTGTTATCCGCCCACCATTATCACCACTGCCGACCATGACGACCGGGTTGTGCCCAGCCATTCCTACAAATTCGCGGCCACCTTGCAGCATGACCAGGGCTGCAACAATCCGGTGCTGATCCGGGTGGAAACCAAGACCAGCCACAATTACATGCCCACCGACAAACGTATCGCTCAGTGGTCGGATGTCTGGTCATTCCTGGCCTATAACCTGGGCATCACAGCGCCGCCGGCCGGCGAATGATGCCTGTGCCGAGAGCATCACGGACTTTATGATGAGTCGATGGTAAGCCTCCGTGAAGGAGGCTTACCTGTGTTTTGCCTGGTGCGAGGTGACTGCCAGGAACTGGCGCAGATGCAGCAGGCATGCCGGGCGTTTTCTTCCCAGGTAGTTGCGCCTGAAACGCTCAAGGTATTGTGCCTGCCGGATGCAGGCAGCTCGGTTGATCCACAGCAGCGGCAGCAATCCGGGTGTCAGATCCGGGTGCCGGAGGGTGCGTTGATCGGCTCCGGGATCGGCATATAAAGCTAACAGCCGCCGGTAGCGGGCGCCGGCCTGGTACAGAAATGCCTGTTCAGATAATGACCGGAAGTGCTGCAGGTCCTGGATAGCGCCCGCGGTCTCATGCAGGACTCTCAGTTCCCTGACCAGCGGCCTGACGGAAGATTGCCATGGCAGGCTGTATTCCAGCAGGTAACGCAGCTTTTTGCCCGCGATGCGCAGGTGGTGGATGCGCATCGCGTCCGGATGCCCGCATGCCTGTTCCCGGGTGGTTATGAAATTTTGCGCGTAGATGTGCAGCGAGGCGGAATATGCCTGCTGAAATATCGTTTTCTCGTGCTTGGAATCACCTAGCGCGATCGCCATATGCTGAAGTTTATGTGACAGCCTGTTCCAGTCGTGCGGCAGCTGCTTGCGGATGTGGCGGTAATTTTGATCGCGCGACGAGCTTAAATAAGCTGTGAACCGCTGCACCCCCGCTTGGGCGCGTGAATCCAGCTCCCCGCGCAGCTTGATCAGCCAGTGTATGCAGACCTCCGCGTCCCTGGCCTGGTTTGTGGCTCGCGCCAAGCGGCGTAATTCGCGGCGCTGCCTGCGTTTCAGTTTCAACCGGTCATCGAATGCCCGCAGCCAGCCGCGCAGGCGCCGCAGACTCACCCGCGAATCGTGCAAAGCCTCAGCATCGTTTTTATCAGCCAGCCGGGCGACGGCGGCATCGGTGGCGCACAACAGTCGCCTGGCATATGCGCTGATGACTTGCGCGGACGGCGATAGCATGGGATTGGCCCGCTTCGGGCGATGCGCAGTCATGCAACCAGTCCCGCCAGCTGCTTCAGAGTCAAACACCAGATAATGCGGGCTTCGCCGGGCTGGGGGTGGTCCGGCATTTCCAGACGACAAACGCTGCCTTTTTTCATGTGCACAAGGCTACGTGGGGTGCCGCAGGTCATGTAACCAATCCATAGGCTGAGATCAGGTTCGTGACCTACCAGCGCAATCGTTCCGCCTTGGCGCGATACCCATGTCCGCAAGCTGTCGGGATCGAACCCCGGGGCCAGCCGCGCATGTTGCAACCGCTTTGCGTGCGGAAAAATACTGGAAACAATATCCGCAGTCTGAACGGCACGTACCAGAGTGCTGGATAGGATCACCTGGATATCATCCACCTGAGTGGCTAGGCCGGCGACAGCTTTTTGCATCTGGCGTGCCCCGGATTTGGTGAGCCGGCGCTGTGCATCGCCACGTCCCGCCAGCAGCGCATTTGCCTGCTCCTCCGCTTCCGCGTGCCGCACCAGCAGTACCTGTCTCATGCCGATATGGCCTGCTGAAGTTTTTCTATAGACGTGATCGGCAGCGAACAATGAGTGCCGCGACACAGGTAAGCGCAGATATCACCCTGAGGCGCGCATTCTGCGAGCCGTCCCTGCAGGCCGGCGGCATCTTGTGGAATCGCCAGCAGCATGCGCCGTGGCGCATATTGACGATCCAATTCCTGCATCCAGTCCTGCAGTTCCGGGGGTTTCCCGCGCAAAATGATCATCAGCGGCGGTTGCAGCGCCTCGCTCAGTGCCGTGAATGTGGAAAGATGGGCGTCGGGCACGCGGTTCGCAGATGGTAATGCTGCCTTGAGGGCGCGTTCCCCGGCCTGCAGATATTTTGGTTCGGCACAGATATGGCCAAGACGCACTAGTGAACGGGCGGCGATGGCGTTGCCTGACGGCATGGACTCGTCGCTGTAGTTTCTGGGGCGGTATAGCGGCGTTTGTTGGTCATCGGCCGTGAACCAGAAGCCGCCCTGATCCCGGTCCTGGAAATGCAGCAGCAGGGTGTCCGCCAGCGCCTGCGCCCAATCCAGCCATCGGGTGTTCCAACGGGCCTGCAGTAATTCCAACAGGCCGTCCAGCAGAAAAGCGTGATCGTCCAGGTAGCCGGGGAAATCTGTGCGTTTCCCGCGCCAGCTGGCAAGCAAACGTCCTTGCTTCCAAAGCTCGGCGTGTATGAAGCGCGCGGCGCGTTCCGCTGATTCGATCCATTCCTGTTGTTGCAGCAAGCGTCCACTGCATGCCATGCCGGCGATCATCAGTCCGTTCCATGCCGTCAGTACCTTGTCGTCGAGTCCCGGACGCGTGCGCAGGGCGCGCAGCATGAGTAATTTAGCGCGCGCGCTTTCGAGCAAGGCTGTCTCCAGGTCGGGTGTTGTGTCGGCGGGGCCTGGTGTTTCCTGGGGTGAACGGCACACCCGCAGATGCCAGCGACCTTCGAAATTGGCTGGCCGGTCCAGCCCGTAATGGGGCGCGAACACGGCGTATTCACGGGTTGTGAGCCGAGCCTGAACTTCCTGCATGTCCCACAAGTAAAAGCTGCCTTCGTGGCCATCGGAGTCCGCGTCCAGGCTGGCGAAGTAGCCGCCTTTGGACGACTGCATTTCGGTCATTACCCAGCGAGCAATGCCTTGTGCAACCCGCAGGTAGTCTGGGTCGCGGGTGAACAACCAGGCCTGTGCATAGAGAGCCAGCAGAGGTCCGTTGTCGTACAGCATTTTCTCGAAATGCGGGATGCTCCATTCAGCATCCACCGAATAGCGGCAGAAACCTCCGCCCAGTTGGTCATAAATGCCGCCCTCGGCCATGCGTGTGAGCGTGGTGGTGAGCATGCTGCGCGCCGTATCGCGGACCACCGGCTGCATGCGGGTATCAGCGGCGGTTTGCAACAGCAATTCCAGGGCGGGTGTTCGGGGAAATTTGGGCGCCGGCCCGAATCCGCCGTGCTTTGCATCAAATTCATTGGACAATGCGGCCAGCAACTCAGCTACCGGCATGTCCCGCAACTTCTCAGCCGCCGGGCCGTGTTCGCGTTCAATGCGCATGAAAAGCTCCCGCAGGGAGGCATTCTGCTGCTGCAGCTGATCACGCTGCGCATGGTAGAAATCGCTGACACGGGTGAGCACTTCCCGGAACGCCGGCATGCCGTAGCGGGGCTCACTTGGAAAATAGGTGCCGGCGAAAAATGGCGTGAGATCATCCGGGGTGAGAAATACAGTTAAAGGCCATCCGCCGCCACGCTGAGCGAGTAGCTGATGTGCCAGCTGATATACACGATCCAGGTCCGGGCGCTCTTCCCGGTCCACTTTGATATTTATATACAGCCGGTTCATGAGTTCAGCAGTTGCCGGATCCTCGAAGGATTCGTGCGCCATTACATGGCACCAGTGGCATGCGGAGTAGCCGATGGAAAGCAGGATAGGAACCCGGCGGGTGCGCGCCAGTTGCAACACCTGCTCATTCCAAGGGTGCCAATCCACCGGATTATGGGCATGCTGCAGAAGATAGGGGCTGGTTTCGCCTGCCAAACCGTTGCTGTGTGACGTATCACGCATGTGTGAGTCGCCTGTTAGAATGCCGTAACTATAATCCCTGGTTACATCAGTCGCATGCCGCTCCCACAGTTGATATTGAAAAAGCACGAGGATCGGCGCCTGCGGTCCGGTCATCTGTGGGTGTTCAGCAATGAGGTAGACACCGCGCATACGCCGCTTAAGGGGTTTGCGCCTGGCGATCTGGTTGAAATCCGGTGTGCCAATAATCGCTTCATCGGCAGCGGTTATGTAAATCCGAACTCCCTGATTTGTGCCCGGCTGTTGTCGCGTGACGAGGCCCGGGTTCCGGATCGTGCGCTGCTGCTGCAGCGTATTAGGACCGCCTTGGCGCTGCGCGAGCGGCTGTATCCCCGGCCGTTTTACCGGCTGCTGTTCGGAGAAGCGGACAATCTTCCGGGCTTGGTGGCAGACCGTTACGGCCAGTTGCTGGTGGTTCAAATCACCACCGCGGGCATGGAGAGAATGAAAGCGGATATCCTTGAGGTACTTTTGCAGGTGTTACAACCTTCGGGCATCCTGCTGCGCAACGACGTGGGCATCCGCGAGCTGGAGGGGCTGCCACTCTATACGGAAGTGGCATACGGCTCAGTGCCGGAAGCTGTGATACTCGAGGAGCACGATTGCCGCTTTCAGGTGCCGCTCATGCAAGGCCAGAAAACCGGCTGGTTTTTCGACCAGCATGACAACCGTGGCCGCCTGCGGCGCTACGTTTCCGGCAGGCGGGTGCTGGATGTCTTCAGCTATGTGGGTGCCTGGGGCGTACAGGCGGCGCTGCACGGCGCGCGTGCAGTGGTTTGCATGGATGGTTCGGAAACGGCGCTGGCGCACGCCGCCAAAAATGCGGCGCTGAACGGCGTACAGATTGGTACGTGCAAAGCCGATGCCTTCGCAGCGCTCAGCGAGTTGCACCAGGCTGGCGAAAAATTCGACATCGTGATCCTGGATCCACCGGCCTTCGTGAAACGCAAGAAGGATCTGGGAACGGCTCGTCAGGCTTACCGCCGCATTAACCAGTTGGGCATGCAGCTGCTTGAGGATGACGGCCTGCTGGTTTCCTGTTCCTGTTCTTACCACATGCCGGCAGCGGAACTGCTGAGTGCGGTCCAGTCGGCTTCCCGCCATCTGGGGCGTGAAATGCAGGTGCTGGAGCAGGGCGGGCAGGCGGCCGACCATCCCCGGCATCCTGCAATTCCGGAGACCGATTATCTCAAGGCCTTTTTCCTGCGCGTTATAGACGCAGGATAGCGCAGCCGATAAACTGCACGCCCATGCTGACCTATCCGGATTTTGATCCCGTCGCCCTGCATCTCGGAACCTGGCACCTGTTCGGGCGTGTGTTCAAGCCCAGCATCCATTGGTATGGCATTACCTATCTGGTGGGTTTCTTCGGCTGCTACTGGGCCGGGCGGTTGCGGGTGCGCAAGCCGGGCAGCGGCTGGACCAATGAACAGCTTGCGGACCTGCTGTTCTACGTGGCACTCGGCGTGGTACTGGGCGGACGCCTCGGCTACACGCTGTTTTACGCCTACGATAACCACGGACAATGGCTGGAATGGCAGAATCCACTGTACGTGTTCCAGGTATGGGACGGCGGCATGAGTTTTCACGGCGGCCTGCTGGGCGTGCTGGTATCCTTCTGGCTGTTTGCCCGCAAGTACCAAAAGGCGTTTTTTGATGTGGCGGATTTCTCCGCGGTACTGGTGCCCATTGGCCTGGCCGCCGGGCGCATCGGCAACTTCATCAATGGTGAATTATGGGGCAAGGTTTCGACGCTGCCCTGGGCCATGCGGATCCCTTGCAACGATTCCCGCTTCAGTGGCGGTGAATATTGTCAGCATGTGGTGAACGGCTACAGTCTGCCCCGACAGCCGTCCCAGCTGTACGAATTTTTGCTGGAGGGCGTAGTGCTGTTCACCGTGCTATGGGTATTCAGCCTGAAATCGCGGCCGCGCATGGCAGTGTCCGGGCTATTTGCCCTGCTGTACGGCTGCTTCCGGTTTCTGGTGGAGTTCGTGCGACTGCCGGACCCCCAGCTTGGTTACCTGGCTTTCGGCTGGCTCACCATGGGCCAGGTTCTGTCATTTCCTCTCATCATTCTCGGCATCGTGCTGCTGTATTTCGCCTACCGACGCAAACCGGGATCCGGGGTAACCTGATGCGCCAGTATCTGGAACTCATGCGGCACGTGCGCGACCACGGCGTGCGCAAGAGCGACCGTACAGGTACCGGCACGCTCTCGGTATTCGGCTACCAGATGCGTTTTGATTTAACTCAGGGATTCCCCGCGGTCACCACCAAAAAGCTGCATTTCCGCTCCATCATCCATGAGCTGCTGTGGTTTCTTCATGGCGATACCAATACCCGCTATCTGCATGAACACGGCGTGACCATCTGGGATGAATGGGCGGATGAAAATGGCGATCTGGGTCCGGTATACGGCTATCAGTGGCGATCCTGGCCGGCGCCCGACGGACGGCACATCGACCAGATCAGCAAAGTGCTCGAGCAGCTTCGCCAGACACCGGATTCACGGCGTATGATCGTGTGTGCATGGAACGTGGCGGAACTGGACAATATGGCGCTACAGCCCTGCCATGCATTTTTTCAGTTCTACGTAGCCGAGGGGCGCTTGTCCTGCCAGCTGTATCAACGCAGCGCCGATATATTCCTGGGCGTGCCCTTCAACATCTGCTCTTATGCATTGCTGACACATATGTTCGCGCAACAGACCGGGCTCCGTCCCGGTGAGTTCATTTGGACCGGCGGCGATTGCCACCTGTATCTTAATCACCTGGGGCAGGTTGACGAGCAGTTGTCCCGCCAGCCGCACCCGCTGCCGAAGCTGGTGCTCAAGCGCAAGCCCCCGAGCCTGTTCGATTACCAGTACGAGGATTTCGAGATCATCGGCTACCAGAGCCATACCGCCATCAAGGCGCCGATCGCCGTTTAAGACGCCGGTATGCGTACCATCGAGCGGTTAATTTACCGAGTCAAACCGGGCTTATGCTTTCGCTGATCGTTGCCAGTGGTGAAAACGGCGAACTCGGCAAGGCCGGCCGCATGCCCTGGCATCTGCCGGCAGACCTGAAGCATTTCAAATCACTTACCTTAGGCAAACCGGTGATCATGGGGCGTAAAACTTACGAAGCCATCGGCAAGCCCCTGCCTGGACGGCGCAATATCGTGGTTTCCTCAAGGCCGGGTTACAGCATCCCGGGCTGCGATATTTCCAGGTCGTTTACCGATGCGCTGATCTTGGCCGCGGGCGTGCCTGAAATCATGGTCATCGGTGGCGGTGAAATCTACCGGCAGGCATTGCCGCGCGCCCAGCGCATCTATCAGACCCGGGTGCATGGACAATTTGACGCAGATACGTTTTTTCCCAAACTGGATGTGGCCGAATGGCGGGAACTTTCCCGGGAAGATCATGAGCCTGATGCCCGCAATCCCTGGCCATATTCTTTCTCAGTGCTGGAGCGCAGGCTGCCACGCAATCTTGCCTAGCGGTCGAGATTTGGCCGCAGATATGGAAGGGCTGTTTCCAGCAATGGAATATCCATGCACAGGGATTCGGTCCAGTCCAGGGCAGCATGGATTTCGGCCTGCAAATGCTTGCGTGCCTGGGCAAGTTCCTGATGCCGTGTCTGCCGGTCGAATTGCTGCTGCGGATCCTTGGCATAGCGCTTCATCCAGGGTCCGCTCGCCAACTGGTTGATGGCTTCAGGAGCAGCCTGCAGTCCGAAGAATTGGCTGGCTTGCTGAAGGTGGCTGGCAGGAGCGTTCAGGAATGTGTCGAAGTGCATCCACAGGGTGCGTCCGGGGTTGTGTGCGGTGGCCTCGCTGAATGCCAGCAGCATGGCGAGCCAGCTGATCACCGCCTGACGTGCCTCATCCATGGGTTGCGCACCTATGTTGTCACCACCGGTGCGGCGGCGGAAATCAGCCAGCCAGGTATCCGCATAGGCTCGCAGGTTTTCCCGGGTTGCTTCGGCCCTCAGCATGGTGGCCAGGTAGGTTTCCAGGTCCACGTACATCAGCAGCGCTTTTGAATCGGTACTCTCAGCCAATAGCGATCCCAGCAGATTGCCGGCGGCACTGGTGAGTTTTATCACCGGCCGGTCTCCCTTGTGATAGGTGCGAGACAGCAACGCCAGTGACATTTTCAAAAGCCGCTGCCACTCCGCATCGTCTAGCGGTGATTCCGGCGTATCCAGTGCGCGCTGCATGATGGCCAATGCCAGCAGGATGATGGGCTCCCGCAGGCTGAATACACTGGGCAGTTCTCCCAGCAGACGCGACACCAGGGTGGAGCCGCAATGACCTACGTGAAAAATGTAATGCGGAGGCCGGGCAATCTGCGTGCCCGTTGCTGCCTGCAACAGGTCAGCCAGCGGAAACCAGGCACCCTGGGTGTCGGCACGCAACACCCGCTCATCCAGAAAAGCGGTCTGCCGGTAGGCGGATTCGCTGATTTTTACCACCAGTCCGCGGCGTTCACGGAAATCCAGGTTTTGCAGCAGGAAATCCGGGTTGATCTGCAGGCCGGCGAGCAACGGATGGATGTTCATGATTCGATACGCTTATCACCGAGTTGTGCTGCAATCAGTTCATCAGCCAGCTGCATATCCACATCAGGGATACGCGTAACACCGTGCGTAAGCCGGTCGAGGATGTTTTGCTGGATGGCGCCACGCCGGCGGGCTTCCGAATAAGGCAGGTGATGGAACATCACCATGGAGTAGCGGGGCACAAACACGCCGGGATGACGTTCCTCAAGTACGAAACCCAGTTCCTTCTGTAAATGAAATTTCGGATCGCGCACCACGTCGCGCATTTCCACGTAGTTTTCCAGGGCCATGGCCGCTATAGCTTCGGTGTCTGGGCGGCGCTGCGTTTCAAAATCAGCAAATACCTTTTGCCAATCACCGCCATGCTTATCGATGCAATCATCCAGGATCAGGCAATCCTCGAAGGCGCAGTTCATGCCCTGTCCGTGGAATGGCACGATGGCGTGGGCTGCGTCGCCCAGTAGCAGCGTGTGGCCATTTACATGCCAGCGCTGGCTGTGCACCGTGCCCAGCAGACCCGTGGGATGCTCAAAAAATTCGTTTACCAGGCTGGGTAACAGTTTCAGTGCATCGGGAAAATTCTGCTGGAAGAACGCCAGCACTGCTTCGGGTGTGTTTAAAGAGGCGAAACTCGGTTCACCCGCATTGGGCAGGAACAGGGTTACCGTGAAACTGCCATCCAGGTTGGGCAGGGCGATGAGCATGTAGCCGCCGCGCGGCCAGATATGCAGGGCCTCGCGCTGCATACGATGTCGGCCATTGGCATCCGCCGGAATGGCGAGTTCTTTATAGCCATGGGGCAGGACGTCTTCCACTGACCGTACCCCCAGACGGCTAACCATGGCCTGGCGTACAGCAGAGCCGCCGCCATCGGCGGCGATCAGGGCGTGGGACTTTATGGATTGACGCGCGCCGCTGGCATCGGTGAACACCACGTTTGCGTTCTCGAAATCCACATCCTCACAGCGATGCTGAAATTGTATGCGCGCACCGGCCTGTTCCGCTGCGTTCATGAGCAGTTTGTTGAGGCCAGGACGTGAGACCGAGTGGATCATTTCCTCGGGTTTGTGCCCGTAGGGTGTCAGGCGTGTCTGGCCATGCTCGTCGTGCAGCATGCGTCCGCGCATGGGGATCAGCAGCCCGGCTACCTGCTCGAATACACCTGCTGCTTTGAGCGGCCGGATACCGCGTTGCGCCAGGGCCAGGTTGATAGAGCGGCCGGCTGGCAGATCATGACTGCGCATGTCCGGCTGGCGTTCGTACAGCGTTACCCTGCAGCCCCGGCGTGCCAGGAAGATTGCCATCAGGCTGCCCGCCAGACCGGCGCCGATGAGAGTAATGTCGTTGCTGTTGCGCATGGCAGCCTGTCGGATCTTCTAGCCGGTTTATTGGGCAGCGCTGATGATGCTTTCCAGGATATTCACGAACCGATAGACATCGCTAAAGCTGTTATACAGCGGTACTGGCGCGACCCGCAGTACGTCGGGTTCACGCCAATCAGCGGTCACACCGGACTTTTCTAGTTTTGAAAATATTTCCCTGGCCTGACTGCGGCTGCCGCTAATGCGCAGCGAGAGCTGGCAGCCGCGTTCCGCAGGGTTGCGTGGTGTGAGTATTTCAACCGCCCCGGACAGGCGTTGATCCAGCAGAAATTCCAGGTAGCCGGTGAGTTGCAGGGATTTTTCCCGCAGCCGCTGCATGCCCGCCGCCTCGAAGATTTCCAGGGAAGCCAGCAATGGTGTAAGCGAGAGGATCGGGGGATTGCTGATCTGCCAGCCTTCGGCGCCCGGCATGGGCACAAACTCCGGATCCATGTGGAAACGCGTGGACTTGTCGTGGCCCCACCAGCCGGCCAGGCGCGGCAGCTCGAAGGCACGGGCGTGACGGGCATGCACGAAACAGCCGGCCACCGCACCGGGCCCGGCGTTCATGTATTTGTAATTGCACCAGACGGCGAAATCCACGTCCCAGTCATGCAACTGCAGCGGCAGATTGCCGGTGGCATGGGCCAGGTCGAAACCAGCCACCGCACCGACGGCATGCGCCGCGCGCGTGAGCCGCCCGATATCAAATGCCTGGCCGCTGGAATACTGCACGCCGGGCAACAACACCAGTGCCAGGCGTTCACCTTGCGCATGGATCACGGCTTCTATCTCCTCCATATCCAGCACACGCCGGTTTCCGCCGGGCGCGAGTTCCTCCAGGCTGGTATCGGGATCGTAGCCGCGAAGCCGGATCTGGGAGGCGGCAGCATAGCGGTCGGAGGGAAATGCGCTGCGCTCGATGAGAATGCGATTGCGTTCGGGCGTGGGCCGGTAGAAGCTCACCATCATCAGGTGCAGGTTGACGGTGAGCGTATTCATGTTCACCACTTCCAGCGGCTCGGCTCCCACCAGGCGTGCGGTGCACTCGCTGAACAGTTCATGGTATGGCATCCACGGTCGGCGTGCGGCGAAATGGCCCCTGACGCCGAACCGCGCCCAATCCTGCAGTTCCTCGTTCACATAGCGCTCGGCACTGAGCGGCGGGAGGCCCAGGGAATTTCCGCAAAGATAGATTTCCTCGCCCTGCTGGTTGCGTGGGATATGGAACTGATGGCGGTAATCAGCCAACGGATCATTCCGGTCCAGCTCGGCGGCATATCCGGGTTCATCTCGAAATTTCATTTGATATCCACCGGATAAATAATCGGTCGGCTGGGTGCAGCATCGCTCATGAATGCCGGGACCTGCAGGTCCAGCAGGTAATAGCCATCTTTTACCTGATCGGCCACGTAGATCATCTCGGTAATGGTGGCATGCGGACGTTTGGCATCCGCCAGGCGCCGGCTGCCCTCCGGCAGGCCCCAAAAGGCGCGATGCGCGGCCAGCTGACCCTGATCGTGCATGGGGTCCAGGGACGGCAGGTCCACCAGCAGATGTTCGACGCCGCTATTCGCCAGCAGGGCAGTGGCCTCTGCAGACAGACAAGCTGGCGGCACAGCATCGTAGTGACGCGTGAGTTTGTCCTTGCTGTTTGGCAGGGTGCGGATGATGAAGGCGGTGTGCATAGCGCGCAGCGGGTGGTGTTGCAGGCTCATTTTGATCAGGGTTGCGTCAATTAGATTGTGACGCGGAGCCAGGGTCATCAAAGTCGCCGGTAACAGCGACACCCGCAACTGTTCTGCCACTGCGGCAGTGTCGTCCACCAGGTGGCCGATGCACTCGGTGTGCGTGCCGTTGCAGTGGGGCACCAGCCGGTAGCGGCCCACGTTGCAGCTGCCGCCCGTGCGGGTGTCGCCGGTGAAGTCAGGTGCCTGCAGCGGCTCGGCACTGGCGGCGGGTGCACTGAAGAAATTCGGTTGTGGTCCGCCGAACTGCATGGGGATGGCCAGTGACACACCGCGTGCCGTGTCGAAGCTGCACTGATGACCATCGACTTCAAAACGCAGCTGGCTCACAGGTAGTTGACCTTGTCCAGGTGCAGAAATTCCAGGGCCGTGCCATGCAGCAAACGCTGCCTGGTGACGCTGTCCAGGGACATGGATTCAATGAGTGCGCCGGGCGCATGTTCTCCCAGAGGGAATGGGTAATCGCTGCCCAGGGCGATGCTGTTTGCGCCCATGAGATCGATCATGTATTGCAGCAAGCCCGCATGATGCACCAGTGAGTCCACATAAAACCGGCCCAGATAATGCGCAGGGTTTATGTTGTTGTCGGTGGCGCATAAATCGGGACGCACCTGGAAACCGTGCTCGATGCGCCCCAGGCTGGATGGAAATGCACCGCCGCCGTGGGCGAAGCACACCCGCAATTTTGGCAGACGTTCGAATACGCCGCCGAAGATCATCGAGCAAATGGCCAGAGAGGTTTCTGCAGGCATGCCCACCAGCCATGGCGTCCAGTATTTGCCCATGCGCTCCTTGCCCAGCATGTCCCATGGGTGCACGAAAACCGCGGCACCCAGCGATTCGGCGGCCTCGAAAACCGGGAATAACCGCTCATCATCCAGGTTCATGCCATTTACGTGGGTGCCGATCTCAACGCCGGGGAACTGCAGTTCGCGCATGCAGCGCTCCAGTTCACGGATCGCCAGTTCCGGGGCTTGCAGCGGCAGGGTGCCAAGGCCGATGAATCTGCGCGGCTGCGCGGCCACCACACTGGCAATGTGATCGTTCAACAGGCGCGACAGATCCAGCGTGTCCTGGGGTTTTGCCCAGTAGCTGAACATGACCGGCACGGTGGACAGGACCTGCACGTTTACCCCATGGACGTCGCATTCGCGCATCCGCACACCGGCATCCCAGCAGTTTGCCTGCACCTCCCGGAACAGCTGGCCGTCCTTGAGCATACGGGCGCAACCGGGGCCGTGATGCTCCAGTTGCACGAATCCGCCGTAACCATAGCGTTGCCTGAGGTCCGGCCAGTTCTCGGGAAGAATGTGTGTGTGGATGTCGATTTTCAGCATGGTCAGTTTTTATTTGGCGCTTCCATGACCGCCCCGCATTTTTTGCAGGTGCGGTGTTCCAGCGTGCCGAAAAACCGCTGGAAAACCGGAGGGAAATCCTGCTCTATGCTGTGCAGGGTGAAATACTCTTCGTAGAGCTTGTTGTGGCAACGCTCGCAGAACCACAACAGCCCGTCTTTTTCCGCCGGCAGGCGCTTGCGTTCGATCACCAGGCCGGTGGAGTTGGCGAAACGCTGGGGTGAATGCGGTACCCGCGCCGGCAGCATGAAGATTTCGCCCGCGCGGATGGGGTAATCCACCGGCTTGCCGTCCTGCATGGTCTTGAGCAGCATCTCGCCTTCCAGCTGATAGAAAAACTCCGGACCCTCGTCGTAATGGTAGTCCTTGCGCGCATTGGGCCCGCCCACCACCATGACGATGAAGTCACCATCATAGATGCATTTATTGCCCACCGGCGGCTTGAGGAGATGGCGGTTGTCTTCGATCCATTTTTTGAAGTTGATGACATTCATATCGCTCACCGTGCCCTCCTTACGATTCAATCAATTGTGGCGATACACTTGAGTTCGATGGCGATCGGGGTCGGCAGCGCACCGACTTCGACCGTGGTGCGGCACGGCTGGTTGTCCTTGAAGTACTCGGCATATATGCGGTTATAGGCGGCAAAATCGCGCTGCATGTCGGTGAGAAACACGGTCACGTCCACCAGGCGCTCCCAGCCGGATCCTGCATCTTCCAGAATAGCGCGCACGTTGTCGAACACCGAGCGGCACTGCGCCTCGATGTCATAACTCACCACATTGCCCAAAGAGTCCAGTTTCACGCCGGGAATGGACTGGCTGCCGCGTTTGCGCGGGCCCACGCCTGACAGGAACAGCAGATTGCCGACGCGCCGGGCATGCGGATAAGACCCGACCGGTTCCGGGGCATTACGGGATTTAATGATGCTTTTGTCAGGCATATTTGATGCACACATTGCGTGCCTCGGTGAAAAAGCGCATGGCTTCCCAGCCGCCTTCCCGGCCGTTGCCGGATTGCTTGACGCCGCCCATGGGCACACGCAGGTCGCGCAACATCCAGCAGTTCACCCATATGAGCCCGGCCTCCAGGCGCGCCGCCACGCGGTGGCAGCGGGAAGTATTCTGGCTCCAGATCGAGGCCGCGAGTCCGTACGGGGTGCCGTTGGCGTAGGCCACCGCCTGGTCTTCGCTGTCGAACGGCATCAGGGTCACCACCGGGCCGAAGATCTCCTCCTGATTGGTGCGGCATTCGGCCGCCAGACCCTCGATGACCGTGGGTTCCACGAACCAGCCGTTGGCACAGCGGCCCCCGACCATGGCACGACCACCGCCGCACAGGATCTTGCCGCCTTCCTTCCGGGCCAGCTCGATATATCCCAGGACTTTCTGCAGGTGTGCTTCGGAAACCAGGGCGCCCTGTTCGCAGTTTTCATCCATGGGGTCGGTCTGGCGCAGGGCCCGGACGCGGGCAACAAATTCGTCCCGGAATCGTGCATACAGGCCGCGCTCGATGAGGATGCGTGAGCCGCACAGGCAGATTTCCCCCTGGTTCAAAAACGCGGCACGCAGCGTTTCCGCGACCGTGGGTTCAAAATCGCAGTCGGCAAACACCAGGGTGGGGTTTTTGCCGCCCAGTTCCAGGGACAGTTTCTTGAACTTGGGGGCGGCGCGGGCGGCGATATCTGCGCCGGTACGGGTGCCGCCGGTGAAGGAGACGGCTTTTACCTGCGGGTGTTCCACCAGCGCAGTGCCTGCATTGGGCCCCAGGCCGTGCACCACGTTGAGTACCCCCGGCGGCAATCCGGCTTCCATGCACAGTTCCGAGAACAGATAGGCCGTCATGGGCGTGAGCTCGGAGGGTTTCGCCACCACGCAGTTGCCGCAGGCGAGCGCAGGGGCGATTTTCCAGGTGAACAGATAGAGCGGCAGGTTCCAGGGCGAGATGCAGCCCACTACGCCGAGCGGCGAGCGCAGGGTGTAGTTGATGGCTCCGGATTCCATGGCGTGGGATTCGCTGGCGAACTGGCTGGCGGCTGCCGCGAAAAAGCGCAGGTTGGCGACCGCGCGCGGGATGTCGACTTTACGTGCCAGGCTTACTGGCTTGCCGTTATCCATGCTCTCGGCCTGTGCCAGCTTCTCCAGGTCGCGTTCCACCAAGTCCGCCAGCCTGAGCAGCCACTGGCCGCGCTCCAGCCCTGGGGTGGATGACCAGGCCGGGAAGGCCTGCCAGGCGGCAGTCACGGCTCTTTCTATATCGTCTTTGCGGGAGTCAGGCACGCGCGCTTGGATCGCACCCGTGGCCGGTTCGAAAACGTCGAGCCAGCCGCTGGAAGCGGGTGGTATGAGCCTGCCATCGATGTAGTTTGCCAAGTCCTTCATGTTGCCGACTTCAGATGCAAGCGCCGTTCTCCGGCAGTTTGATTCCTTTGAGTGAGATGAATCCAAACCGGATGCGCCAGCGGGGCGTTAACCGGTACTGCGCCCACACCCCGGTTGGCACTCCGCACCCCGCTTGATTGGATACGAGGTGTAAATCCACCCTGGATGGTTCAGTGGGCATGCCGGGATTCTAAGATACCGCAGGCTTGCGCGCTTCCGGACGCCGGGCCCCGGGGCAATCCACACAATACCAGCTGCCACTGTCGTCGCCATCCAGCCGCAATGCCGATAGTTTTCCGCCCCAGACGCAGCCAGTGTCCAGGGGGTAGACGTTATGGCCCCTGACCTCGCCAAGGGTAGACCAGTGGCCGAAAAGGATGTGCAGATTGGCGCTGGCCCGATCCGGAACCAGGAACCACGGCAGGTAGCCCTGTGGCTGTGTGCCAGGCGCGCCTTTGCTTTCCAGGTCCAGATCGCCAGCAGCGGAGACGTAGCGCAGACGCGTGAAGCAGTTCACGATGAAACGCAGCCGCGGCATGCCCCGCAACGCAGGTGCCCAGCGGTTTGGCTGGTCACCGTACATGTGCTGGAAAAACTCCAGGTAATCATGACCTCGCAGCACGTATTCCAGTTCGTGCGCACAAGACTGCGCGGTGGCCGCATCCCACTGGGGCGGCAGGCCGGCGTGTATCAGTGTATAGCCAAGGGCCTCATCCTGGTGCAGCAGTGGGCGGTGGCGCAGCCAGTCCAACAGCTCATCCCGGTCGGAGACACTCAAAACCGCATCCAGGTTATCCGCGGCCTTGGGTTTGTCGACGCCAGCCGCCAGAGCCAGCAGGTGCAAATCGTGATTGCCGAGTACCGATACCGCGTGTGGCCCCAGGTTCTTCACGAACCGGAGGACCTCCAGGGATTGGGGTCCGCGGTTAACCAGGTCGCCGGTGAACCACAGGGTATCTTCATCGGCATTGAATTTCAGGCGTTCCAGCAGCCGTTGCAGATCGTCAAAGCAGCCCTGGATGTCGCCAACGGCAAAGACGGCCATTAGTGCAGTAAGCCTGGTACTGCGAGTCTGAATGGCGCAATCGGAGCATCGAAATGCTCGCCCTGGTCATTGACCATCTGATACGCACCCTGCATGGCACCCACTGGAGTCTCGAGAATCGCGCCGCTGGAATAGCGGAATCCTTCCCCGGGTTTCAGGTGTGGTTGTTCACCCACCACGCCCTCACCACGCACCTCCTGCACTTTGCCATTGGCATCGGTGATCAGCCAATGGCGGGTCAGCAGCTTGGCCGGTACAGAGCCCTGGTTACGGATGGTGATGGTGTAGGCGAACACGAAACGGTTCTGGCCCGGATCAGATTGGGCCGGTACAAACGTGGTTTCCACATCCACATGGATGTTATTGACGGGCATCTCGGTCATTGATTGGGGCAGGCTTGAAAAAACAGCCCTATTTTATCGAAATCCCACTGCCAACTGTTGGTTCGTGTGTGACAAATTCTGGAAACATCAGCCGAGACGCACCGCCAGGACGTCACAGGGCACCTTATGTAGCAGGGACTTTTCAGTTGAACTCAGCAACAGCGCCAGCCCATGGCGTCCATGGCTGCCCAGCACCAGCAGGTCTGCCTGCTCCTCTTCCACGACACGGACGATCTCGGCCTTGATATTGCCCACCTCGATCCGGCGGGGCGCCTGTTCAAGACTCAGGCTGCTGCACAACGCGTCTAAACGCTGGTGCGCGCCTTGTACCAACTCACCTTCCAGGTCCACTGGTGGCGGCAGCAAAGCTTCGCCGGCAGGGTCCACCGGGATAAATTCCACCACGTGCAAAAAACTCACTTTAGCCTGGCACAGGCTGGCCAAGGCCTGTCCACGGCGGGACACTTCCAGGCTGTCCTCGGTAAGGTCCACGGCAATCAGAATCCGGTTATACATGCCCATGTCGGACTTCCTGTTCAGTTGGTAGGCTGATTTTTAAGCGCTCGGCGCGGTGTTTGCAAGCATCGGGTGAGCAGGTTTAATTAAATACTGTCAGCCAGCCGTGCAAAGTCGGCAGCCGACAGGTTTTCCGGCCGGGCAGTGGGATCCAGACCGGCTTTTTGCATGGCGGCTACATTCGCCAGCCCGGCCAAAGCGTTGCGCAAGGTCTTGCGTCTTCGGCTGAATGCCTGGTTGACCAGCCGCGCGAAGCGCTCGGGATTTGCCAGTGGAAAGGGCGCGCGTATATGCGGAATCAGGCGCACGAACGTGGAGCCAACTCTGGGCGGTGGTGAAAACGCGCCGGATCCGATGCTGAACAGTGGTTCAACCCGGCAATGCAACGCAAGCATCACCGATAAGCGCCCGTATTCCCTGCCGCCGGGAGCGGCCGCCATACGTTGTACAACCTCTTTCTGCAGCATGAAATGCATGTCGGTGATGACGTCAACCTGATCGAGGCAGTGGAACAGCAGCGGCGTCGAAATGTTGTAGGGCAGGTTACCCACAAGCCGTAATTTGCGTCCAGGTGTGCCGAGTGAACGCAAGTTGGTTTTTAGCGCGTCCCCCTGAACGATGTGGAGATTATTTTTGCCCGCGGCTGAGGCTTGAAGCCTTGGGATCACATCCCGGTCCAGTTCCACGGCGATGAGTGTGCCGCATCGTTCCAGTAGCGGCAGGGTGATCGCGCCAGGACCCGGCCCAATTTCCACCAGCACGTTGTCGGGCTGCGGATCGATAGCGGTCACAATCCGGTTAATGATGTGCGGATCGTGGAGGAAATGCTGGCCGAATCGCTTGCGTGGTGTATGGGAACCGGCACTGGCTATCACTGGCGCGCGCCCAATTTAACCGCGGTCCTTAGGGCAGCCTCCAGGCTGGCATGCTTTGCATGTCCAGTTCCAGCAAGTTCCAGTGCGGTACCATGATCCACGGATGTGCGGATGATTGGCAGGCCAAGTGTAATGTTTACCGCCTCACCAAAACCCGCGCTCTTCAATACCGGCAGGCCTTGATCGTGGTAGATGGCTAATACCGCATCCACGGCCGCAAGCCGTTCCGGTATAAACGCAGTATCGGCGGCCACCGGTCCGGTCAAGTGCATTTTCTTTGCTCGCAGGCTTGCCACTACCGGGGCGATGATATCGATTTCCTCACGACCCATGTGTCCACCCTCACCGGCATGCGGGTTGAGCCCCAGAACCAGGATATGCGGTTCAGGGATGCCAAAAAGCTTTTGCAGGCTTGCATGCAACACCTGCAGCGTATGCGAAAGCAGCTCCCGTGTCAGGGCGTGAGGTACCAGCGACAAGGGCATGTGGGTGGTAGCCAAGGCCACGCGCAAATTGCCGGCCGCCAGCAGCATGACTGGCGCTTCGGATTTGCAGCGTGCGGCAATATATTCCGTATGACCGGTAAATTTGATGCCGGCGTCGTTGATGATGCCTTTGTGCACCGGCGCAGTGACCATGGCATCGAATTCGTGCTGCAGGCAGCCGTCAATGGCACGATCCAGGGTGTCGAGAAGGTAGCGGCTGTTACCGGGATCCGGAGAGCCAGCAGTTACCGGTACCGGTGCCTTCATCGGCGAAATCCTGAGATGGCCGGCCTTTTGTGCCATGCGTTCCGCTCGCCGATAGGGCAGCAACTGCAGTGGCAACCGCAGTTGCTGTGCGCGCTGCATGAGGACATCGGCATCGCCAATGACCACAAGGTCTGCGGCATGTGCCGTTTGCGCCAGCTCGATGCAGATATCCGGACCAATACCAGCCAGCTCGCCGAGGGTCAGCGCTATGCGTGGCAACGTGACATTCATGCGCGAATGGAGCCGCAGCTAATTTTTAAGGTAGTACTCGATATATGCTGACCCTCTGAGCGCTGTTAGCCATTGCTGGATTATTTCCTCAGACTTGCGCTGGTAGATGGCCTCATATGCCTTGTTGCGGGTGTATTCCCTGGTCTGATCCACCTGGCGGCGGCCAAGCACCTCCACGATGAACCAGCCAAACTGGGTTTTGAATGGTTCGCTGACCTGACCAACCTGAAGATTGTCGATTTGTGATTGGAAATCAGGACCTCTGGAATCGGTATCTGGATTCACCCAGCCCAGATCTCCATTGTTATTTGCAGATACTGGATCATCGGAATATTTTTTCGCCAGATTGGCGAAATCCGCGCCGTTGAGGATTTGCTTGCGTAATTCATCCAGTTTCGCCTTGGCCTGTGCGTCTGTCATGATGGCGCTGGTCTGGATCAGGATGTCACGTACATGGGCTTCGGTCACGACCACTTTATTGTCCGCAGCTTTCATGTCATCCAGCTTCAGAATGTGGAAGCCGCTGGGACTTGGCAGGGGCTCCGTGACATCACCCGGTTTCATGTGTCCGATTACCGTGGCGAAAATGGTCGGTAACTCGGAACCCTTGCGCCAGCCCAAGTCGCCGCCTTTTAGCGCATGCTGGCCTTGCGAATACTCGATGGCCATAGCGGCAAAATCCGATCCCTGCTTAATTTTTTTATAAATCTGCATGGCTTTCTCGCGCGCAGATTCCACCTGTTGGGTCGTCGGATTCGCAGGCGTTGTGATCAATATTTGCGAGAGATGGTATTGGTTGTTGGCGTCACCGTTTGCCTGATCGGCTGCGATCTGCGCCCGCACTTCGCGCTCGGTGATGTGCATCTGGTCTCCTACCAGCTGTTGCTCCAGATTATGAATGATCAACTGGTCGCGAAGTTGCTGGCGGAAGTCGGCGTAATTGATTCCCTGTTGCGCGAGTTTATCTGGCAGCTGATTCAAGGTAAAACCGTTACGTTCAGCGATGCGGTTGAGAGACTGATTGAGTGCATCATCGCTGATTGTGATGCCTTTGTTCGCAGCCTGCTGCAGTTCCAGTTTGGTCATGATCATCTGGTCCAGGACTTGCTTGCGCAGGATGTTTTCGGGTGGTAGTGCGGTACCCTGGGCCTGTATCTGCCTGGTGATGGCTGCGATCCGAGAGTCCAATTCACTCTGAAGAATTACTTCGTCATTGACCACTGCAACGACACGGTCGAGAAACTCGCCGGTTTTGGACGCCTTGGCAACAGCTGCAGCCGTGGCGCTGGCAGCCGCAGGTGCCGGATTCATGACCGCAGTAGGACTGACATTGGGGTTGGGTTTGGGGGTGGAAGCGCAAGCCTGGCAAATCAGGACGGCAACGGCCAGCACCGCTGACAGACGGGGGGTGGGTTTTTGCATGCGATGGAAACCTTGATTACTGATATTGATCGGTGTCTGAATAGCCTAGGATACCATTTTGCAGGAAGTCTTCGAGATGCCGCCCGATTGTGGTCAGGCCCTTTAGCTGTAGCTGGAAAAAAAACATGGAATTGGCCTGGCCTGTCTGGGTGCCGCTCTGCGTGCCAAGCTGCGTGATATAGCGACGGTGCACTATCTGGAAATCCCAACAGCAGCTGTCGTACTCAAATCCCTCGAAACTCTCCAAAGTAACCTTGTTTTGGATATCGTAATACCAGCGTCCCACCATGCTCCAGTGGCTGGTGAGCGGCCAGGCGAATGAAAAATCGCTTTGTTTCAGATTGAGGGTACGGTTATAGCTGTAGCCCAGGTTGATAACCTGGTGGTGCGCTGGATGGTACTGCAGGCCAACTGCGCCAAAATCGGTTTGTCGCGTGGTTGGATTCCACTGCTGGGTATATACCGCTGACCAGTGATCGTTGATGTTCAGGTCCAAATCGCCCACTACATCGGAAAACAGGTTGGTTTGCGGCGCCACACCTGGAAGTTGTACCTCGCGGTTTCTGAAATAGCGGATCTGCCCGATATCGGCTTCAAGAATCTGGGTACCGGTGTTGGCATTCAGCAGCCGGCTGGTTAGGGCATAACTCAATTGATTGGCATCGCTTTGCCGGTCCGCACCGTCGAACTGGTTGGTGGTGAACAACTGCAGGAAACTGAATTGCGGTTGCACGGTGTCGAATATGGGAATCTGCGACTGGTCCCGATATGGCACATAAAGATAATAAAGCCGCGGCTCCAGAGTCTGGATGAAGTCACCAGTACTGCCTAAGTTCCGCTGCAGGAACATGCCGCTGTCGAGGCTGATGATCGGCATTGAACGGGTCAGCTGCGTTTCGGTTCCCAATGGGACATTCTGGTTAAGGTCCCATTTCGTCAAGCGCATGCCGACTGTCGGCGTAAAGTAATAACCCGTATTACCAAACGTATCGCTGACATCCGGCGTCAGGTCCAGGCGCAGCGCGCCGATTTCCTGATCCTGCTGGAACTGTACCAATTCGCTGTTGAATGTATATTGTGGTCCGTTACTGGTGGGGTCACTTTGCCAGCCAAGTTGCATTTGCGGAAGAAGCCGGTATGGATAGTTTTTTGGTGCGATGGTTGGATCTACTACCTGCCAGGTTTCCACTTGGGATAAGAAGGTCCAGTTCGATTCCGGCGATTGAAAATTTATGGCTGCGTGGCGTTCCTGAGTAGTGGTAGCAATCGCATCCAGGCTGTTACCCAAATCCTGGAAGTAATTAAAATCAGAAACCCAGTTATAGGCTGTATTAAAATTCCAACCCTGGTCGTCCAGTTTTGTGGTATCGGAAAATTGAAATAGGCCGCGTTCCTGGTTTGCCAGCCGGTCGTGCGGCAGGTAATTCAGATCAAGCGTGCCCTTGCTGTTGTTGGTCAGGTAGCGGAACTCACCGCCCATATCCAGGCCCCGTTTGGTGATGATGCGCGGCGCAAGCGTGGCGTCGTAATTAGGCGCCAAGTTCAGATAATACGGTGTGGTCAGATCGAATCCGGAAGTAACCGAAAATCCAAAGGAAGGCGCCAGGAACCCGGACTTGCGCGCATCGTTGAGAGGGAAGTTAATATACGGAGTCCAGAATATCGGCACGCCAAATAAATCCACCGTTACATTGTGACCAGTGCCGGTATTATTGCTCTGGTCCAGTACCAGATCGGGAGCGTTTAGCATCCAGTCTTTGCTGCCGACCGGGCAGGTTGTGTAATGAACATCGGAAAGAATCTGGTGGTCGTTGTCAAGCAGTTTCAGCAGGCTTGCCTGGCCGCGTCCGTGCCGTTTTGGCAATGCGAAGCTGGCATCGTAAAATACGCCGCTGGCGGTGTTGAAGTTGTAATCCGCTGACGGGCCATTCAACAGAATGGTGGGCGAAGTAAATTTCACATTGCCCGTGGCATGACTTTCACCGCTGGCACTGTTATAACGCATGCTATCAGCATGCAGCTGGCGATCGCCCTGTATGGCCTGGACATTGCCGGTAAGCAACGAATCTCCATGCACATAGCCGTTAAGCCGGTCCGCACTGACATGCATGGGTGGATTCATGCTGCTTGCTGTTAATGCCGTGGTGGGTGCGGCAGGCGGCACCGATGGGCAGGTTGCCCATGGGTCATAGATGAAGTCATTGGAAGGCGGGTCGGCCAGTAGGGGCACGGAAGCGAGCAGTGTGGCAGCGAAAACCAGCGCACAGCTCACTTTCACCGAACAACTCCTGGCCCACAAGCGACGCGAGTACAATCGCATACTTTCATGGGCCGTTCAAATTCCGGAGTATGGTCATATGACGGACAGGTTTGTGCAATTGCAAGCCTGGGTGGCGAATGCTTTAGACATAGATCGGGTAGTACTGGAACCGGTTATTGCCGATGCCAGCTTCCGGCGGTATTTCCGGGTTACAGTCGGTTTGCAAAGCCACGTGGTCATGGACGCGCCCCCGCCACAGGAGAATTGCCGGTCATTCGTGACCGTCGCGAGGCTGCTGAAGCATGCGGGCGTGCATGCGCCAGAAGTGTTGGCAGCCGACTTGGAACGTGGATTCCTGTTGCTGAGTGATCTTGGGAAACAAAGTTATCTGGAAGTACTCAATGAGGATAATGCTGAAACCCTGTTCAAAGATGCTGTTCGCAGTTTGCTCAAGTGGCAGCTGGCTAGCAGGCCTGGCCAATTGCCGGTCTACGATCGTGCCTTGCTGCGCCGGGAACTGAATCTGTTCACGGACTGGTATGTCCTGCGGCATCTGAATGTCAGCCTGAGCTCCTCAGAACAGAATGTTCTGGATTCAATTTTCAAGGTATTGGAGGACAGTGCGCTGGCTCAGCCAGGCGTTTATGTGCACCGAGATTACATGCCACGTAACCTGATGTTGAGCAGTCCAAATCCTGGTGTTTTGGATTTACAGGACGCGGTCTTTGGACCCATCAGCTATGATCTGTTATCCCTGTTTAAAGACGCATTCATCTCCTGGAGTCCTGAACAGATCAATGGTTGGCGGCGCTGCTATTGGGAACTGGCACGAAACTCCAGCCTGCCGGTTCAATCGCTCCCGGACTTCGAGCGAGCATTCGACTGGATTGGCATGCAGCGGCATCTTAAAGTTTTGGGTATTTTTGCGCGCATCAATTATCGGGACGGCAAGCCGGCATATCTCAAGGACACGCCCCGTTTTCTCAATTACGTTCGCGATACGGGCAGGCTCTACAAGGAATTCACGCCCTTGTTGAAACTTCTGGATTCGCTCGAAAATCGTGCTCAACACAGGCTTACAGCGCAATGAAAGCCATGATTCTGGCTGCCGGGCGCGGCCAACGCCTGCGGCCCCTGACCGATACCCTGCCTAAGCCGCTTTTGGAAGTCCGTGGCAAGCCGCTGATAGTTCATCATCTGGAAGCACTGCGTGACTCCGGTTTCACCGAAATTGTGGTCAATATCGCCTGGCTCGCGGAAACCATCCAGTCGTATCTGGGTGACGGCTCACGCTATGGTGTCAGTATTCGGTACTCACTCGAATCCAATGGGGCATTGGAAACCGGCGGCGGGATTATGAACGCGCTTCCCCTGCTGGGAACCAAACCATTTCTGGTCGTGAATGCCGACATCTATACGGACTTCCCTTTTCATATCTTGAGTGCGGGATTGCAGCGCGGCGATCTGGCGCATCTGGTGATGGTACCCAATCCGCGGTCACATCCAAAGGGCGATTTTTTTCTATCTGATGATGGGCGCGTGCATGTGGACGGTCCGGAACCGCTTACTTACAGCGGGATTGGTGTGCATGACCCGCAATTTTTCCGGTGGTGCACCCCCGGCCGGTTTCCGATGCTGCCGTGGTGGCGTAAAGCGATACGGCTGGGTCTGGTCAGCGGACAACTGTACAAGGGTCAGTGGCAGGATATGGGTTCGCTGGAATCTTTCAGTGCGCTTTCGTGAGTAATTCCGTGGATCTTGGCAAATATCACATTTTAAGTTCTACTGAATAAGCGATACTTGGGCCGAATATACCCATATACAGGTATGTGCCCGCGGCGTTGCTGAAGTCTCCTGAAACATCTTTGGTGCTTACATACGCCAGGCCATTCATATAGCCCGGACAGCCGGTGCCACTGGCTTTGTAGTTCACATAGTACAGATTGGTGCCGGGATCCTGCTGCACCAGGCTGCCGCTGATCGTACAACCGTTCCCGTCATTGCCGTTGAATGTCGCATCGGGATTGACGGTGATATCCACCGAAGTGGAACTGCTACCGATGTAATAGCCGTTCCACAAACCTTGCAGAGCCGCGATTGTTGGCACGCCATTATAGGTTACGGCGGAATTCAGTGTGAAGTTGCCATTGACTCCGGTGAGTGTGTATCCCGCGTAGGTGGTGTAACTGTTAGGGTCAATGCCGGTAAGCGAGGCTTGCATCTGTGTGGCGGTCGTCGTGGACGAGTAGGTTCCATTCACGATGAAGGTATCCACGTTGCTGCCGTCAGGAAATACCTGTGCGGCTGGTGCGGTGCCTATGGCTGTGCCGGTGAATGGCGACTGTTGCGGTACATTTTCAATCAAGAACACGTAGCCGTTTTTATCGGCAAAGTAGCCGAAACCGCTGCTCGATACTACTCCAGTGACTTGCTCATTACTCCCGCCACTGAGGTTGTAGGTTCCAGTCCACGGCCCAGGGACAACCTGGAGAACCACTGTGGCATTGCTGGGACTTGAGGAACTTGAGCCACCACAGCCTGCTGCGAAAACCACAATGCAGGTTATAACACCAGCGCGGAAACATTGTCTAAACATATTAAATTCAAGCTCCTTTAAAATACTGGATAGTCGCCGTTACACAGCATGCCTGTAGACGCCTAGTATTGAAGTACCATCAGCGCTATTCCCGGCATGCCATTAGACATCATGATTATTGAACTGTTGGAGATTGGATAAAACACAAAATTCGTGCTTGCACCTGCGACCGTTAACGTCGCCAGGCCGCGCGTTGAAGTGGTAGAGGTCAGTGGTGTTACGGTATCGACGCCTGTGACGGGTTGTTGGCCGGATACTACTCCATTGTTGTTGGTGTTCGCGAATCCGGCGATTGCGCCGGCACCATTAAGATACAAAAGGCCCACTGAGGTTAATGGCGGCGTGGCAATCACCGGGGTTTCCAGCGCATAAGTGAAATATCCACTGAGAGAGGAAGTTACAAAACCACCGACCTGCACAAACAGTGCCCCGCTTGCATTGACTGCCGGATCGGTCGTCAGTACGAACGCTGCATACGGCGAGATCAAATAATAAACATAGTCGGTGGTGCCATTGGTTCCGGTTAAGGCGATTGTTCCCCGTCCGTGTGATCCTGAAGTGAAGCCGCCGGTTAATTGCGGGTTGCTGACGAGACTTCCGAGCTCGTTGATATCGTTGGTACCCGCGGTGATATTCCCGAATGTCACCGTGTCGGTAGTGAATCCGCCTGCAGAGCCGTAGTCTGCATTGCCCACCCCGCCTGACACGTAATATACAAAGGTTCCCGCCAGCACCGTCGTGGAGCTGACTGACTGCTGCTGATATACGGTGCCGCTCAGAAAACCTGTGCTATCGATTTCAATGAACTGGAATTGGGTGCTTGAAACCATATAAAAGTCGTAGGTTTTAGTGCCATGCGAATCCGTAAATACCGCTGTACCGGTGCCCGGCCCATTGTTGCCAAGACTGTAGGTTCCGGTAAAAGTCTCGTTGGCCGTTGTTATCCCAGGATTCCGGTCCTCTTCTGCGTAACTGAAGGTATTGGTGCCGTTGGTAACAAACGTGCCAATAATGTTAACCAGGTTTCCGGAACCACCGATGCCTGTAAGACTGAATACAAAGGGTGCGTTAAGACTGGTCAGGGTCAGGGCGTTGGATAGCTGGGGATAAAAGTTGCCACTGGCAACGGTGCCGGAGTCGGTGCTCATGATTACCGCCTGACCCTGGGTATTCATTGTCAGGCCCATGGTGAAGCTGCCCTGGCTGCTGGTGAATGTAGCAGAACCCTGGCCGTTGGCGTTTACAAGATAGCTGCCGGTGAACGGCACGGCGGTTGCAGCGCCCGCTGAGGTGTTGACATCCTCGATACCGTTTATTATGCCGTTGCCATTGGATGTAAAGCTGCCTGCCATGACTATCGGGCTGCCTGCTTGCGTGCCATTCAATGTGAAAACATAGTTGCCGCTGAGGGATACACTAGCAAAAGTGATGCCTATGATAATTGATGAGCTAACCACTGGATAAATCTGTGGTGATGCGCTGATGACCACTGAACCATTGCTGGTAGGAAGATTCGGCGCGGTGTATAAACCCTGAGCAGTGATGGTGCCAACTGTGCTGTTGCCACCGGGGATATTGTTCACGAACCATATGACCGCTGTATTGCTGGTGCCGCTGACGACGGCCCTGAGTTGCAGTTTGGATCCGGCGGCAACTACGCTGGATACGGGCGTGACCAGTGCAATGGTTGGATTACTGATCTGTGAGCTGTTGCCGCTGCCACAGGCGGTGATCAGGAAAATAACGGGTATTAATAAATAAATTTTATTTAATGAATTCATCTGCACTTGTGCTCCTGATCTTTCGCCGAATCCTGATGGCAGTATCTAGGCAATGCCAGCTCCAATTACATATACCCCGGTTGATGCATGTTGTTGAACCACCTGATTCAGGCAGGCCGTACAAGTTTTTCCGCCTGGCGGTCGGCATGATATGAAGAACGTACCAGCGCTCCACTTGCCACGTGTTGAAAGCCCAGCTCATAGCCGTGTTTTTCGATTTGCCGGAATTCATCCGGTGTCACGTAACGGGTTACCGGGATATGGTAACGGCTTGGCTGAAGATACTGACCAACGGTTAGCATATTCACGCCATGCTTGCGCAAATCCTCCATTACCTCGAATATCTCCCTCAATTCCTCGCCCAGTCCAACCATGATTCCTGATTTGGTGACAACCTCGGGATGCGCCATCTTGAAATGTTGCAATAGATTGAGCGAGTGCTGGTAATCGGAGCCCGGTCGTACGCGCTTGTAAAGGCGCGCCACGGTTTCCAGATTGTGGTTGAATACATCCGGGACCGCATTTTGCATGAGCGTCAGTGCCACTTCCATGCGGCCGCGGAAATCGGGTACCAGTATTTCAATCCTGGTTTCAGGGCAGAGTGAGCGAATAGCCTGTATGCAGGCGGCAAAATGTCCCGCTCCACCGTCGCGCAGATCATCACGATCCACGGAAGTTACCACCACGTATTGCAGACCCATGAGCTTGATGGTTTTTGCAAGATGAACCGGCTCGTCAGTATCGAGTGGCTTGGGACGCCCGTGTGCCACGTCGCAGAACGTACACCGGCGCGTACAGATATCCCCCATAATCATGAATGTGGCGGTGCCCTTGCCAAAGCATTCGCCGATGTTCGGGCATGAGGCCTCCTCGCACACGGTATGCAGGGCATTGTCCCGCAGGATGTGCTTCAGTCGGGCAACCTCGGGAGTTGCCCACGATCGCACACGAAGCCATGCAGGTTTGCGCAGTGGGGCGGCGCTCGGTTCGATTTTGACAGGAATGCGCGCCATTTTTTCAGCGGCACTGAGCTTGGTACCGGGCTGTAACCGCGAACGTGCGGCTGGAGTGTCGCTCACGAAGAAATCCTCTGTGGGTATGGCTCTGGGCGCGCGGGCGGACTGAAATTCAGCTTTTATTGTAACCCAGATATTCAAGCAGGTGCGGTTTGAGCTTCTTGGAAATCAGACTTACGTCCTTGGGTCCACCGATATCGCTTACCTGCGTCATCCTCAACCCGGTATAACCGCAGGGGTTGATGCGTTCGAAAGGTTCCAGGTCCATGGCGATGTTAAAGGCAAGCCCGTGGTAACTGCAGCCATGGCTTATCCGCAAGCCCAGTGAAGCGAGTTTGCGGCCATCCGGTGTATATACACCCGGCGCAGCGCGATTTGAAACCGCCGGAAGACCAAATTCCTTAAGTGTGGAGATAACGCTTTGTTCAATGGCTTCCACCAGCCCGCGCACCCCAAGTCCAAGCCGTTTTAAGTTAATCAAGGGATACACAACCAACTGGCCGGGTCCGTGGTATGTAACCTGGCCGCCGCGGTCAATATGGATCACCGGAATGTCCCCGGGAGCCAGTACATGCTCCATCTTGCCCGCCTGCCCGAGCGTGAACACCGGCGGGTGCTCCAGAAACCAGATTTCATCCGCTGTATCGGCACGGCGCTCCCCGGTGAAGCGCTGCATGGCACGCCAAGTGGGCAGGTATTCTACGCGCCCCAGGTCTTTAAGTTGCGGCAAGGCGGCTGTCACAGGGTCACCAGTACATGTTCGCAGGAGGTCAATTCTAGATAAAGTGCATCAAGCTGTTCACGGCTTTGGGCGACAATGGTCACGGTGAGTGATATGAATTGTCCGCCGCTGCTGCTATTCCGCTTGACGGGCAGTGATTCGTAAGGCGCCGCGTGCCTTGAAAATATGGCGGCAACAGCCTGATGGAATTCCGGCGTGTCTTTGCCCATGACCTTGATGGGAAAGCTGACTGGAAACCGCATTACCGGCGGAGATGCGGAGGTTGCGCCGGCATACTGGCTTGCTGGGGATGGTTTCTTGTGGTCTTCCGCCATGGATTAAATCGCGGTTCCCTTGCCGGTTGGATCAGGATTGTTCCGCTTTGTGGCTCTGGAACAAGTCGTATAAGCGCTTCCAGAATCGCCCGGGCTTGCCATCACCAACCGCATGTCCGTCCAGGCTGGTTACCGGATAAATTTCCCTAGTTGAGCTTGCAAACCAGATTTCCTGGGCGGTCTGCAGCTGCGCCACGGGTACGCGTGCTTCCAGGCTTTGAATGCCGTTTCGCACAGCCAGCTCCAGGACCACATCGCGCGTGATGCTGGGCAGCAGCTCCGCACTTTTGGGTGGCGTAATCACCACATCCTGATGCACGATGAATATACTGCTTGCAGTGCCTTCGGTGGCATAACCGTCGCGCACCAGCACTGCTTCGCTGCAGCCCTGGTCAAGGGCGGTCTGGCGCAGCAGCACGTTTCCCAGCAATGACACTGATTTAATATCACAACGACGCCAGCGGATGTCTTCCAAAGACATGGCTTTAGCGCCCTGTTCAAGCAGCGAAGACGGCAGCTCCGCGAGCGGAGCGCACATGGCAAACACCGTGGGAGCAATATCGACGGGGAAAGCATGGTCACGCCCGGTATCGGCGCCGCGGGTGACTTGCAGGTAGAGAGCCTGATCTCCGCCGCCATTCATCGCCGTGAGGTCCTTGAGCATTGTGGTCCAGAAACCTTGCGTGTGCGGGTTTTCCAGGCGAATGCCATCCAGGCTGTATTGCAGCCGCTTGAGATGTGCCTCCAGGTGAAACAGCCTGCCAGAGTAGACGGGGATCACCTCGTATACACCATCTCCGAACAGGAAGCCTCGGTCCAAGGGGGAGATTTGCACCTTGGACAGCGGCTGGAATGCCCCGTTGAAATACGCGTTTGGAAGTGGCTTGGCCATGTTACTTTTTGACAAACAACAGTCGAATGCTGTCAAACATGCGACGGAAAATGTTTCCTTCCGGAACTGCCTGCAGGGCATATAGCTGCGCCTTTACAAGGCTTTTGCCGTCAAGCGATACGTCGATTTCTCCGGCAACCGTGCCCGCCGATATAGGAGCGACCAGTCCCGCGGGTGTATTCTGGGATGCGTGCAGTTGCGAGTAACTGCCTTTGGGTATGGTGACGTACAGGTCGCGTGTCACACCCACGGGCACATAGCCGCCGGCGCCTTTCCAGGCGCGGATTTTTGTGATTTCGGTTCCGGCAGCATACAGCAGATGATCTTCAAAAAAATTGAAACCGTAGTTGAGCAGCGCCTCATCATCCACGGCACGGGCTTTTTCCGAGGGTGTGCCCATGACTACAGCGATCAGTCGCGTGTTATTGCGCAAGGCGGATACCACCATGCAGTATCCAGCTTTCTCCGTATAGCCGGTCTTAAGACCATCCACCCCCGGATCCGTGAATAACAGTGATACGCGGTTTTGCTGCGTGATCTTGTCCCAGGTAAATTCCTTTTCAGCAAAAAACTTGTGATAGTAATCTGGAAATTCCGTGATGATCGCGCGCGACAGAATTGCGAGATCCCGGGCCGAAACGTAATGCTCGGGGTTATTAGTAAGACCGGAGGCGTCCACGTAGTGGGTATCGCGTAATCCCAGTTCTTGGGCGTACTTATTCATGAGTTCGACGAAAGTTCCTTCCGTACCACCCACCTTTTCCGCCAGCGCCACGGCGGCATCATTGCCTGATTGCACGATCATGCCCTGAAGCAGGTCGTCTACGCTTACCTTGCTACCCACGTTGGCGAACATGCGCGAACCGCCCATGCGCCAGGCCTTGGCGCTGATGGTAACGGGTTCATCCAATTGGATTACATGGTCCTTGAGCGCATGAAATACCACAAACGCGGTCATCAGCTTGGTCAGGCTGGCAGGCTCGCTGTGCATATCCGGATTACTGGCGGCGATCACCTGGCCGCTGTTGGCATCCATGAGTATGTAGCTCCTGGCGTTGAGTTGCGGCGGCGCTGGAATCGGGATTGCGTAGGAGATTTGGCAGATGCAGCAGGCGAGCAGGCCGGCTGCGATGCATGTAAAACGCTGGCTTCTCAAGAGTACACCTCGGATGTATTGAAGCTGTAAAGCGGGCATGACTTTAGCTGTACAAAAGGACTATTTCAATGCGAATTTGAATCGCCCATAGCCGCTATTGAGCCTAGGGAATCACCACTTGGGCATCGCTGAAGCCCAGGGATTGCAATTTCGTGCTGAGCGCGTCCACCCGGCTGACATCAGGCAGGGGACCGATGCGAACCTTATAGAAGGTAATGCCATTGTGGATTTCCGCCAGTATGAAAGCCGGGATTACCGCCGCCGCGCGCAGCCGCTGCAGCACGTGTTCGGCATTGCTGCGGTTAGCAAATGCGCCCACCTGCAGAAAAATCTGCGGCCTGTCTGCCGGGCCGGCGGCTGTATGCGGTGTGCTGCTTGTATTCGGTGACGGCGGGGTGATACCGGCGATGGCGGATGGCGGGGTTTCGCCTGGCATTACCGCAGCCACATCCACCAGAGCCGTGCCGCTGCCGAGCATGCCGATGCGGGAGGCGGCTGCGTACGACAAGTCAATGATGCGGTTGGCCACGAACGGCCCGCGGTCATTCACTTTAACAATAACTGTTTTGCCGTTTTCCAGGTTGGTCACCCGTACGAAGCACGGCAACGGCAGGACTTTGCTG
>JAGWOR010000025.1 GCA_028870845.1 Gammaproteobacteria bacterium
ACGTGGGCGTCCCCGGCCGCCACCTGCTCCGGGGTGTAGTAGTACAGCAGGTTCTTGCGGAACGCCTGCAGCCCCAGGGCCGTGGCCACCGCCATGCCGGCCACCAGCACCGCCACCACGATCAGCCGCTTGCGGCGCACCGGGGTCATTCGGTCTGCTCCTCGCGTTGCTTGCGGCGGATTTCCCTCAGCAGGCGCCGCTGTCTCCTACCTGGCAATATCGCGTTGGCCAGCATGACCACCAGCACGATGCCGTAGGACGGCCACACATAGGCCGCGTAACCGCCCATGGTGATGAATTCGTGCCAGGATTTCATGTTGTCTCCACCAGTTCGCGCACCCAGGCCGACTTGTTTTCCCGCTGCAACACTTCCACCTGCAGGCGCTTCAGGCTGAAGGCGGCAAAGAACAGCATGAAGCCAAGAATCATGATAAACAACGGAATATACATGCTGGGCGGCATTTCCGATTTGGGGCCGAAGAAAATCGTCTGCCCCTGGTGCAGCGTGTTCCACCACTGCACCGAATAATGAATGATGGGGATATTGACCACGCCCACCAGCGCCAGGATAGCGCTGGCCCGGTCGCCGGTGCGCCGGTCCTCGAATGCATGGTTGAGCGCGATGTATCCGAGATATAAAAACAGCAATATCAGTTCAGAGGTTAGCCGGGCATCCCACACCCAGTATGTCCCCCACATGGGCTTGCCCCACAGGGAGCCGGTGATCAACGCCAGAAACGTGAAAGATGCGCCCAGGGGAGCAACTGCCGCGGACACGGCATGCGCCAGCTTCATGCGCCAGATGAGCCCGATGGCGGCGGCCGTCGCCATGACCATGTAGGCAAACATGGAAAGCATAGCGCTCGGAACATGAACATAGATGATGCGAAACCCGTCGCCCTGCTGGTAATCCGGCGGCGCCAGCCACAAACCCCCGTACAGCCCGGCCAGGATCACCAGCAAGCTGAGCCAGCCTAGCCAAGGCGCCAGCTTTTGGGCAAAGCGGTAGAAAAACGGCGGTGACGCAAGTTTGTGAAACCAGACAAACATATTCTCTCCTGAATCAGGATTCGAGGCTGACCCGCAGGCCACCGGCGATGGCAAACGGCGACAAGGTAACCGTAAGCATCAGCATGGCGCCCAAAAAATACAAGGGCGCCGCTGAATGATCACCCAGCGCCGCACGCCCCGCAGCGGCAGCACCGAAAATCAGCACCGGTATGGTCAGCGGCAGCACCAGTATCGGCAACAGCATGAAGCCGCGGCGCAATCCCACCGTGAGAGACGCACCGATGGCGCCCAGAAAACTCAATATCGGTGTGCCCAGCAGCAGGCTCATTACCAGTATGCCGATCGCATGCATTGGGTAATCCAGCATCATCGCCAGCAACAACGACAGGATCACCAGCGGCAGTCCGGTTACCAGCCAATGGGTAAACACCCGTAATAATACTATCCACTCCAGGGAGATGGGACTCAGCAGCATGAGCTCAAGGCTGCCATCCTCGTAATCCGTCTTGAACAGGCGGTCCTGGCCGATCAGCACCGCCAGCAATGCCGCGACCCAGATGACGCCTGGCGCGAGCGTGCGCAGCAGCGCCGGATCCGGATTGAGCGCCAGGGGGAAAAGCGCGGTGACGATCACGAAGAAAATCACCGGCGTGGCCAGCTCGCCACGGCGCCGGTAAGCCAGGCGCAAGTCCCGCCCGATGATTGCGCGGTATCTCATGCTTTTGAATCCAGCAGCACGCTTTTGACTGGATGGGGCGCCAGCTCTATGGCCTGGTGGGTGGCGAATATCACAATCCCGGATCCGTTCAGGTGCGCCTTCAGCATTTCCGTCAGCAGCTTCACGCCAGCCACATCCAGGCTTGCCAGTGGCTCGTCCAGAAACCACAGGCGCACGTTGGAAAGCAACAGGCGTGCGAGTCCGGTGCGGCGCCGCTGCCCCATGGATAGCATTCCGCATGGCAGGTCTGCCTGGGCATGCAACCCCACCCTGTCCAGAATCGCACCGATATCCGCGCTGCTGGGTTTGTCCAGCAACGCGCCGGCGACAGTCAGGTTTTCCCTGGGGCTCAAGCCCAGTTTTACGCCGTTGCTGTGCCCCAGGTACGCCAGGGAGGCGCGATAGCGTTCGCCATTGCGGCGCAGCGATTCGCCGCGCCAGAGCACATCGCCTTCATCCGCACGTCCCAGGCCTGTGAGTACGCGTATCAGGGTGGTTTTGCCGGCGCCGTTCTGGCCTTGCACCTGAAGCGCTTCACCGCTTGAAACCCTGAAGCTCAGGTTCCGGCACAGGCAGCGTTCGCCCCGCCAGATATCCAGGTTTTCGACGGCCAGCACATCCTGTTGTTCCATCGGATTACTCACGGAGTATTCATGCATCGGATGAGTGGTGCCCGGGGCCGGACTCGAACCGGCACGGCCGTTGCCGGCCAAGGGATTTTAAGTCCCTTGCGTCTACCTGTTCCGCCACCCGGGCCGTCAAAACGGCATATTGATGGAGGCTAGGGTCGGAATTGAACCGGCGTACACGGCTTTGCAGGCCGCTGCATGACCACTCTGCCACCTAGCCCTACCTTTGAAGCGCAAAAAACCAGCGAAATTTACCATACTGGCGCGCGGCTTTCAGTTCGCCCGCTGGTGACACCGCCGAGGCAAACAAAAACCCCGGTGGTTCACCGGGGTTGTGTTCTGGAGCGGGAAACGAGGCTCGAACTCGCGACCTCAACCTTGGCAAGGTTGCGCTCTACCAACTGAGCTATTCCCGCACGCGGGGCCGATATTGTAGAGTTCAGCGCCCCCCTGTCAAGGCGCTAGCGCTCGCGGCTCAATTCCGGCCACGCAGCCAGCAGGTACAGGGACATGGACCAGAGCGTCAGCGCCGCGGCGACGATCAGCAGAATCAGCCCGATTTTGTACACCGGAAACATGCCGATGGAATAGCGGTACAGCAGCAGCACGATTGCCAGCATTTGGGTTGCAGTCTTGACTTTGCCAAGCCAGGTAACGGCCACCCGCCGGCGCGCACCCAGGGCCGCCATCCACTCCCGCAGCGCCGAGATGGTGATCTCCCGGCCGATGATGATGATGACTGGTATGGCAAGTATCACGCGGGCATCGGTCTGGAGCGTCAGCACCAACGCCACTGTAACCATCAGCTTGTCGGCCACCGGATCAAAAAACTCTCCGAACGGCGATATGTCATTCCAGCGTCTCGCCAGCCAGCCATCGAACCAGTCGGTAATCGCGGCCAGCGCGAATATCGCGGCACAGGCCGGCGGCGCCCAGGCATATGGCAGATAAAAAACCACCACAAACACCGGGATCAGTGCGATCCGCAGCATGGTCAGCTGGTTTGGCCAGTTAAATTTCATGACTGCTTTTCATTCAATCGCCGTGCAACAAATCATAGATTCGCCCTGCCAGTTCGTGGCTGATGCCATGCACGCTGGCCAGGTCCTCGACTCCAGCGCGCGCAATTTGCTGCAATCCACCGAACTGTTTCAGCAGCTGCTGGCGGCGCTTGCTGCCCAGACCCGGTACGCTTTCCAGCAGCGAGGTGTTGCGCGCACGTGCCCGCCGCTGCCGGTGCCCGGTGATGGCAAAACGATGCGCTTCGTCACGGATCTGCTGGATCAGGTGCAGCGCCGGTGAGTCGGCTGGCAGTATAAGTGGCGTTTTCCGGGCGGACAAGAACAGCTGTTCCATTCCCGGCTTGCGCGACCGGCCTTTGGCTACACCCACCAGCATGACCCCTTGTACCTGCAGTTCCTCCAGTGCCTGTTCCGCTGCGTGCAACTGGCCCTTGCCGCCGTCGATGAACAGTACATCGGGAACAATCCCTTCGCCTTTTTTAAGGCGGGTATAGCGTCGTGTCAGTGCCTGGCTGATTGCTCCATAGTCATCGCCTGGTGACAGGCCCTCGATGTTGAAGCGGCGATACTGGCTTTTTATCGGTCCTTCGCTGTTGAATACCACGCACGAGGCCACCGTGCCCTCGCCCATGGTGTGGCTGATGTCAAAGCATTCCAGGCGTTGCGGCGGCTGTTCCAGTTGCAAAGCCTCCTGCAGAGATTCCAAGCGCGTGCGTGAACCGGCATCCATTGCCAGCCGCAGATGCAAGGCCTGCGCGGCATTGGCCTTGGCCAAAGCCAGCATGTGCTTGCCTGCGCCGCGTTGCGGCCGGCGGATACGCACACGCCGTCCGGATTGCTCTGACAATGCCGATTGCAGCAGCTCCATTCCAGGCACTGCAGCGGCCAGCAGTATCTCTCCGGGCACGTCGCGCCCCAGATAGTGCTGCGGCAGAAACGCCGCCAGCAGTTCCGCAAGCGTGGTTTCAAGCGCCACACGCGGATAAAACGTGCGGCATCCCAGGTTGCGTCCACCCCGCACCATCATCACCGCGATGCAATAAACGCCGGCATGCTGTTCCGCAGCTATCAAGTCGAAATCGCCGCGATTGGCGCTGATGTGCTGGTGTCCGACGGTATTGCGCAAACTGCTGATCTGATCGCGGTAGCGGGCTGCAAGTTCGTAATCCTGGCTATGGGAAGCGCGCTCCATGCGTTTCACCACTGCATCAATGACTTCCCGGCTGCGCCCCTCCAGGAACATCACAGCGTGCTGCACATCACGGGCGTAATCCTCCTGCTCGATCAGCCGGACACAGGGAGCCGAACAATGCTTGATCTGAAACTGCAGGCAGGGGCGGCTGCGATTCCTGAAAAATGCGTCATTGCACTGGCGCAGCAGAAACAGTTTCTGCAGCAGATTGACGGTTTCGCGTGCAGCGTGCGCACTGGGATACGGACCGAAATACCGCCCATGTTCCTGGCGTCGGCCGCGGTACACCGTCAGCCGTGGAAAGACATCCTGGGTATTGATGTATATATATGGATAACTTTTGTCGTCCCGCAGCACCACGTTATACCGCGGCCGGTGCTGTTTGATGATGTTGTTTTCCAGCAGCAACGCTTCGGTTTCTGTATGCGTTACGGTTACCTCGACGCCGGCCATATGCCGCAGCATGACGCTGGTCTTCGGGTTCAGGTTTTTGTTGCGGAAATAGCTGCTGAGGCGCTTTTTCAGATTGCCAGCTTTGCCTACGTAGAGGATTTCACCCGCTGCATTCAGCATGCGGTAAACGCCAGGCGCTGAAGTGACGTGCTTGAGAAAACTCGCGCTGTCGAAAGGAACCTCCGGACTGTTCATGCCGGCATGCGATCCAGTTGTTTACGTGCCATGGCGAACACTGTTTCGAACATCGCCGGTGTCAGGCGCTTGGTCTGGGTGTTGTAGCGGCTGCAATGGTAGGAATCCAGGAGCGTCACGCCTGTGTCCAGCGCATAGCGCGCCGCATGCTGGAAACGGAATGTTTTTGCCTTCATGCCGTAAGCCTTCAGTACCGCCGCATGGGCGATCTGCCCAAGCGCCAGTATCAGCGCGTTTGCCGGCATGCCCAGCAGCTCGACCCGCAGATATCCGTTGCAATTTTTGATTTCATCCTGCATGGGTTTGTTAGCCGGCGGCACGCACTTCACGGCATTGGTGATGCGGCAGTCGGTCAGTCGCAGCCCGTCATCGGCGCTGTGTGATTGGGGAGCACTGGCAAATCCGAACTTGTGCAGCGTCCGGTACAACAACAACCCCGCATGATCTCCGGTGAATGGCCGGCCGCTGGCGTTGGCGCCATGCAATCCCGGCGCCAGCCCAACGATCAGCAGCCGCGCCCGTGGGTCTCCGAAAGGCGGAACTGGCCGCGCATGGTAATCAGGGTAATCAGCACGGACACTGGCCAGGTATCCGGCCAGACGCGGACAGCGTTTGCAGCGAATGTTGAAACAAGCGGAATGCATGCCAAAGTGTAACCGGGATGCGGCCACTCGTCAGCAGCATCATTCGTCGGCGCGGGGCTGTTCGGTGTTTTCCTCGATGATTCCGTAGCGCAGCGCCAGACGCGTAAGCTCCACTGCGTTGCTGATACCGAGTTTCTGAAACAGGCGTGTCCGGTAGGTGCTTACGGTCTTCGGGCTGAGGTGCAGTTTACTGGCGATGGCCTGGGGAGACTGGCCGCCGGTGATCATGAGCATCACCTGGGTCTCGCGCTGGGAGAGCAGCTCAAATGGCGAAGCGTGGGCGCCTTCCACGGCGGATAGCGCCAGTTCCTGGGCGATCTGCGGTGTGATATAGCGTTGCCCGGAATGCACCCGGTGGATGGCGGTGACAATCTCCGCGGCAGCACAGTCCTTGGTGAGATAGCCATGGGCGCCTGCTTCCATCAGGCGCAGCGGAAACGGCTCAGTGGCGTGCACCGACACCACGATCACTTTCACTCCGGATTGATTCGCCAGCAGCTTGCGGGTGGCTTCCAGCCCGCCGATACCGGGCATGCTCACGTCCATCAGCACCACGTCGGGAACCAGCTCGCGGCTCATGGCGATGGCCGTTTCCCCTGAATCGGCCTCGCCGATAACCCGTATGTCGGGCGTGTCTTCCAGTATCAGACGAATCCCTGTGCGTACCAGCTTATGGTCATCCACCAGCAGAACACGGATCATTTCTGCCCTTTATGTCAAACCAATGGGATGCCCCGTCGAATAACCTTATACCAGTATTCATGCCCGTTGGGTTGACCTGAGTCATTCCATATTCGCCACCACCGCCTGTCCGAACCCGGAACAGCCCACCAAAGTCGCACCGGGCACCAGCTGCTGCAGCTTTTCCTCCACATTCCTGCGGGCGGCGATTTCACGCTTGGAGACCCGGATCGCCTGGCGCAGGCGTGCCAGGTCGTAGGTCATGATCTTGGCGGCGATGGTGCGGGCCACGCCGTGCAGGATGCGGTCGGCGGCTTCATTCCAGCCGAGGTAGCGCAGCATCATCTCCGCCGACAGGATCAACGAACCCGGATTTACCTGGTCCTTGCCGGCAAAACCCGGCGCGGTGCCGTGGGTGGCTTCGAATACTGCCACCGCGTCTGAAATATTGGCGCCGGGAGCGATGCCGATGCCCCCCACCTGGGCGGCCAGTGCATCCGAGATGTAATCGCCGTTGAGATTCAGGGTGGCGATTACATCATAATCTTCCGGGCGCATGAGAATTTGCTGCAAAAAGTTGTCGGCGATCACGTCCTTGACCACGATATCGTGGCCACTCTTGGGATTTCTGAACTTGCACCAGGGCCCGCCGTCGATCTCCTGAGCACCAAACTCCTCCTTGGCTACCTGGTAACCCCAGTTACGGAACGCGCCTTCCGTGTATTTCATGATGTTTCCCTTGTGCACCAGGGTCACTGAAACCCGGTCGCTATCGATGCAATAACGCAGTGCCTTGCGCACCAGGCGCTGGGAACCTTCCTTTGACACCGGCTTGATGCCGATGGCCGAACTGCCGGGGAAACGGATGCCGGTAACCCCCATTTCGCGGTGCAGAAATTCGATGACCTTGTGCACTTCCGGCGTGCCTGCGGCCCATTCGATGCCGGCATAGATGTCCTCGGTGTTTTCCCGGAACACCACCATATCGGTGAGCTCTGATTCCTTCATGGGAGTGGAAACCCCGGGGAAATAGCGGATCGGCCGAACGCAGGCATACAGATCCAGGGCCTGGCGGATTGCGACATTCAGGGAGCGTATACCGCCACCCACCGGCGTGCCCAGCGGGCCCTTGATTGAAACCACGTAGTCACGCATGGCTTCCAGGGTTTCGTCCGGCAAATACGCATGCGTGCCATATTTCCGCGTGGCCAGCTCACCAGCATAGATTTCCATCCATACGATCCTGCGCCGGCTGCCGTAGGCCTTGTGCACCGCAGCGTCCACTACGCTGCGCATCACCGGCGTCACGTCGATGCCAATGCCGTCACCGGTGATATAAGGAATAATGGGCTTGTCGGGAACCTGGATGCTGAAGTCGGTATTGACGCCGATGGCGGCACCGTCGGCTGGCACGGTGATTTTATCGAACCTCATTTAATCAAGCCTCATGGCGGGAACATGGAGTAACAGATGGAACCCCGGCAATTCCTGGATCATCATAACATGCAGGCAAACACCCGCCGCTCATGACGACATTGCTGCTCAACAAACCCTATGGCGTCATCTGCCAGTTCAGCGGCGACGGTGAACACCGCACGCTTGCGGAATTTGTGCCGCTGAAAAATGTATATCCCGCCGGGCGTCTGGACACCGACAGTGAGGGGCTGGTGATCCTCACGGATGATGGCCGCCTGCAAAACCGCATTAGCCACCCGCTGTTCAAAAAGTCTAAAAGTTACTGGGTACAAGTGGAACATGTACCCGAGCCATCCGCTCTGGAACGGCTGCGCAGCGGAATCCTGCTGAAAGACGGCCCTGCCCTGCCAGTGACAGCACGTATGATCGCGGAACCTGCAGGCCTGTGGCCGCGCGATCCGCCCATTCGCCGCCGTCTGCACATACCCACCGCATGGCTCGAGCTCACCCTTACGCAAGGCCGCAACCGCCAGGTGCGGCGCATGACCGCCGCCATCGGCTGCCCGACTCTCAGGCTAATCCGCTGGCGTATCGGCGACTGGACAATCGCCGGGCTGCGGCCTGGCGAATGGCGGGAGGTGGCGGCTTTCAGCTGACAGCGCTGCGTTTTCTGGCCTTCCTGGCCACGATGCGCATGGCCATTTCCAGGGCCTGCTCGTAATTGAGGCGCGGATCCACCTGCGACTTGTAGGCGCGTTCCAAATCGGTGTCCGTGAGACCGCGAATGCCGCCGGTGCATTCTGTAACATCGTCACCGGTGAATTCAAAATGCACGCCGCCCAGTATGCTGCCTGCCTGTGCATGCAGCGCAAATGCCGCTTCGAGCTCGGCCAGGATGTTTTCAAAACGCCGTGTTTTGATGCCGCTGGCGGTGGTTTCGGTGTTGCCGTGCATGGGGTCGCACATCCACAGTACCTGCCGGCCGTTTCGTTGCACGGCCTCCACCATGGCTGGCAGGCGTTCATTTATCTGGGATGCGCCAAACCTGTGTATGAACGTAAGCCTGCCCGCCTCGTTGTGCGGATTCAGTATCCTGCATAGCTGCAACAAATGCTCCGTGTCCATGCCCGGGCCGACTTTTACCGCGACGGGGTTGGAAATTCCACGGAAATATTCCACATGCGCGCCGTTGACATCCGCGGTGCGCATTCCAATCCATGGGAAATGGGTCGCCAGGTTGTACCAGCGGCCGGTTTCAGCCACGTGATTAGTCTGGGCCTGCTCGTAAAGCAGATGCAGCCCTTCATGGCTGGTGAATAAATCTATGCGATAACCTTCAGAGATCGGCCGGGTTGAGATGGTTTCCATGAAACTCAGGGAATTCAGGATGGAATCCACGATGCGCCGGTATTCCGCTTCCAGGGGCGAATTGCGCACAAAATCCAGGTCCCAATATTCCGGGTGATGCAGGTCGGCAAAGCCCCCGTCTATAAGCGCACGCAGGTAATTCAGGGTCAGAGCGGCATGCTCGTAGCCGCGCAGCATGAGCAGTGGATCGGCGGCACGTTCTTCGGTGCTGAAGCCCGAACGGTTGATCAGGTCGCCGCGGTAGCTGGGCAAGGTTACGCCATTGCGTGTTTCGAATTCCGCGGAACGCGGTTTGGCATACTGCCCGGCCAAACGGCCCACGCGAATCACTCTGGTCTTCATCCCGTGCACCAGCACCAGGCTCATCTGCAACAGGATCTTGAGCTTGTTGGCGATGGCTTCCGCCGTGCAGTCATCGAAGCTCTCGGCGCAATCCCCCCCCTGGATAACGAAGCATTCACCACGGCTGGCATCAGCCAGCTGTGTGCGCAGCCTATCCACCTCACCCCAGGTGACCAGCGGCGGACGCTGATGGATTTCCGCCAGTACCCGATCCACCGCCTGCATGTCCGAATACAACGGCTGTTGGCCGGCATTGCGGGACTGCCAACTGTGCGGGCGCCAATCCAGTGTGAGTTTGTCTTCCATCGGACTCGCTATGCTACCTGCGTAAACGCATGCGGAAAAGCTCAACTGGCGCCATACCCGCCATATTCGTTAAAATTGTCCGTTTTCCGGGCCCCGGATTTCATCATTCAAGGGACTGTTCACCTCCACTGAGCCTAAATTACCCTCGCGGGCGGCATAATCAACTGACGGGAGCGAATCATGCATCGTGTATTGGTACTCGGAGCCGGCAAGATCGGGTCCCTGCTTTCCGGGCTGCTGGCATTTTCCGGGGATTTCCGCGTGGACATATGCGATGCCAGCTTGCCGGCTGCCAAGGCCGTGGCATCCGGCTATCCGACTGGCAGTATCCAGGCATACCAACTGGACGCCTCCAACCGGGAAGCTTTGGAAAAACACCTGGAGGCGCATCGTGTGGATGCCGTGATCTCCAGTCTGCCCTACTTTTGCAACCCGCTGGTAGCGGAGCTGGCCCGCAAACACAAGCTGCATTACTTCGACCTCACCGAGGACGTGGAAGTCACCCGGGCAGTCACCACGATCAGCCAGGGCGCCGACACCGTGTTCGCGCCGCAATGCGGCCTGGCGCCGGGTTTCATCAGTATCGCGGCCAACGAACTCATGAGCCACTTTGATGAGATTCATGACGTGAAACTGCGCGTCGGCGCCCTGCCACAGAATCCAGGAAACATGACCAAGTACGCGCTCACCTGGTCGTCGGATGGCGTGATCAACGAATACGGCAACCTTTGTTACGGCATCGCCAACGGCAAACCGGCCACCTTCATGCCGCTGGAGGGTCTGGAAACCATCCAATTGGAGGGCAGACTGTACGAGGCCTTCAATACCTCCGGTGGCCTGGGTTCGCTGGCGGAAAGCTATGCCGGCAGGGTGCGCAATCTCACCTACAAAACCATCCGCTACCCCGGCCATTGTGAAATCATGCGCATCCTCATGAATGACCTGCGCATGAATGAACACCGGGAAGAATTCAAGGCCATGCTGGAACGCGCGGTACCGCGCACTGTTCAGGACGTGGTTGTGGTGTATGTCTCGGTCAGCGGCACGCAACATGGCAAGTTCATGGAAGAAAACTACGTGAATCAGATATATCCGCAGCAGATCGCCGGCCGGCTGTGGTCAGCAATTCAGGTCACCACCAGCGCCGGTGCCTGCGCGGTTGTGGACCTGGTGCTGAAAAACCCGGGTAACTTCCGTGGCGCGGTAAAGCAGGAACAATTTAAGCTTGCCGACGTGCTATCCAACCGTTTCGGCAAAGCCTACGCCCAGGCGGAAACCGCTGAGTTGTCTGCGAAGCTGGTGCGCACCGGCGAGGCTGCCAGACAATTCGTTGCCTGAGGTGTAACACATGTTCGACCTGCGAACCAACAAAATCCTCCGCGCCCTGGGATTGGAAAAAACCAATGCCGGAGCTTGGTCAGCCAGCAGCGGCCGGCGCAAAAGCCGTGGTGCTGAAGTGCTGGAATCCATCAATCCGGCCACCGGCAAACCGATCGCGCGCGTCGCCTGCGCAACTGTTGACGACTATGAATGCGTCATCCGGGATGCCCAGACGGCATTTCGGGCGTGGCGCGAAGTGCCGGCCCCGAAGCGCGGCGAGGCGGTGCGCCTGATCGCCGAAGCGCTGCGCCGGCACAAGCATCACCTGGGCAGTCTGGTGGCGCTGGAAATGGGCAAAATCAAGGCCGAGGGCGACGGCGAAGTGCAGGAAATGATCGACATCGCCGACTTCGCCGTGGGCCAGTCACGCATGCTGTATGGCAACAGCATGCACTCCGAACGACCTCGGCACCGCATGTATGAACAGTGGCACCCTTATGGCGTGGTCGGTGTAATCAGTGCCTTTAATTTTCCCGTGGCAGTCTGGTCATGGAATGCGTTCCTGTCGGCGATTTGCGGCAATGCCACCGTATGGAAACCATCGCCGCGCACCCCGCTGTGCGCCATCGCCGTGCAGCATATCTGCAACCGTGTGCTGGATGAGCACGGCTACCCGGCGATTTTCTCCATGTTTATCGACGCGGGCGTGAAACTGGCGGAAACATTTGTCAAAGATCCGCGGGTCGCATTGATATCATTCACCGGTTCCTCCGCCGTGGGATGCAAGGTTGGTGAACTGGTGGCAGCCCGCATGGGCCGGTCACTGCTGGAGCTGGGCGGCAACAATGCCATCATTGTGGATGAAACTGCAGACCTCAAGCTGGTAATTCCTGCCGTGGTATTCGGTGCCGTGGGCACCGCTGGTCAGCGCTGCACATCTACTCGCCGCCTGATCGTGCATGAAAGCATCGTGGACGACTTGCTGGCGAAGCTCGTGCATGCCTACGGGCAGATCCGCATCGGCGACCCCCTGCATAAGGAAACCCTCATGGGACCGTTGTGCAGCGAGGATGCAGTACGCCGCTACCGAGAAGCCATCGGCACCATCAAAAAAGCCGGCGGCCAGATTCTCCATGGCGGCAAAGTACTGACACGCCCCGGATTTTTCGTCGAACCCACTATTGTGCGCGCCGATAACGGCTGGGACATAGTCAAAACCGAAACTTTCGCGCCCATCCTGTACGTCATGTCTTACCGCAGGCTGGAAGACGCTGTGCGCATGCAAAATGACGTGCCCCAGGGCTTGTCATCCTCCCTATTCACCACCAACCTGAAAAACGCCGAGTATTTCCTTTCAGCGATCGGCAGTGATTGCGGCATTGCCAATGTGAACATCGGCACCTCCGGAGCGGAGATTGGCGGCGCATTCGGCGGTGAAAAACATACCGGTGGCGGGCGTGAATCCGGTTCCGATGCCTGGAAACAATACATGCGCCGCCAGACCAACACCATTAACTGGTCCGATCAACTGCCGCTGGCACAGGGCATTCAATTCGACTTGGACTGACAGCACCGCATGCAAACAGCATGCTTCGCTGAAGCCATACGTGCCAGCCGGCGGTTCACTGCACAGGAGTAGTTGTTGTGCTGGCATTGCATCTGCTGATCCTCGCGATCCTTCAGGGTATCTCCGAGCTGTTTCCAATCAGCAGCCTCGGACACAGCATCCTGGTCCCGGCGCTGCTGCGCTGGTCCATAAACCGCGACGCTCCATGGTTTCTGCCCTATATCGTGCTCCTGCATCTGGGCACCGCAACCGCGCTGTTTATATTTTTCCGTCGCGACTGGTTCAGGTTGCTGTCCACCACCTGGAAAGTGAGGGGAAATATCGCTGTCCCGGAAGCGCGCCTGTTCTGGCTGCTGGTGTTAGCTACCGTACCGGCTGGACTGCTGGGACTGGCGCTGGAACACAGGATCAAGGCGCTGTTTGGCGGATTCCTGGTGGCTGCGATATTCCTGATGCTGAACGGAGTAATCCTGCTGATCGGCGACGCGCTCAAGCAGCGTGCCGCGCGCCACGAACTGGTCAATATGGGATGGTGGCGCGCATTTGGCATCGGTTGCGCCCAGGCGTTGGCATTGGTTCCAGGCATCTCACGTTCCGGGGTTACATTGGTTGCCGGTGTCTGGTCGGGACTCGACTACGTATCCTCGGCGCGCTTTTCCTTTCTGCTGGCAACCCCGATCATCGCTGCAGCCGGGTTACTGGAAGTGCCCAAGCTCATCAAGGAGCAGACCAGTATGCCCGCGGGCCTGCTCCTAACACTTGTCACCGGCGGGCTGCTTGCCGGGATCTTTGCCTGGCTCAGCACCTGGTTTCTCATGCGCTATTTCCGGCAGCACGAGATGGCTGCATTACGCCCGTATGGCATCTATTGCCTGGTGGCCGGCGCAACAGCCCTGATGATTCATTACCTCTAAAACCAGATCTTGCGCGACGGTTTTATTCAATTTTCATTATAACCAGATAGTATATGGCTAATTGAGAATCAGGATGGATACGGGATCATTGGCCTGAACATGACGGAACAACCCACAAGTTTCCTGGCACGGCTCAAGAAACATCACATATATCGGGTCGCGACCATCTATGCGATCGCCAGCTGGGTGTTGATCCAGCTGTCCAATGGATTGCTCCCGGATTTCGGATTGCCGCGATCCAGCGTGGTTATCGTGATCGCGGTGATCGCCCTGGGCTTCCCGGTGGTGCTGGTGCTGGCATGGATGCTCATCCGCCCGGTGGACCCGGAAAAACTGGCACGCTGGCAACGCCGGCGCTGGCGCATCGGCCCGATTCTGTCGCTAATCGTCATCTCATTCGCGGCCTTCTGGATCATCATCATCTGGGGCAAAATCTCCGCGGAAACTGCTGCCAGTGCCGCGAAAACCACGGTCAGCCAGGAAGTGGCGGCCTTCCATCCGCCACCCCATTCGATCGCTGTATTGCCGTTCCAGAATCTGAGCAACAATCCGAAACAGCAATATTTCAGCGACGGCATCACCCAGGAACTCACCAACGCCCTGGGGCAGATACCGGGTCTGCAGGTCATCGCCTGGCAATCAGTGGCGAGCTTCAGCAACACCACCCTGTCCGCGAACACCATCGGCAAGGAGTTGGATGTGGCCTACATGCTGGTGGGCAGCGTGATGCGCGCGGGCGACAGCCTACGCGTGTACGCCGAACTGGTGAACACCAGCACCGGATACCAGATCTGGTCGGACAAATACGACCGCTCTATCAAGGATATTTTTGCGGTCCAGGATGAGATTTCCAAAGCCATCGCCAGTTCCATGCAGCTGGAGCTGGGTGAAAGCACCCACCTGGTTTCGGCCGCCACCACCAGCACGGATGCCCATGACGCTTATCTGAAAGGCATGGAATATTTCAATCTGCGCACCAAGGCAAATCTGTACAGAGCGATCAAGTATTTCCAGAAGGCTGTGGAACTGGATAAAAATTACTCGGAAGCCTACGCCCAGCTCGCCAGCGCCTACACCGTGCTGCCGGAAGTCACCTCCATGTCCTACGAGGAAGCCAATGCCAAGGCCATGCCCCTGATCCGCAAATCCCTGGAGATTAATCCCAATCAGCCCAAGGCACATGCGGTCCTGGCGAATATCTATATCACCGAGCACAAAACCGAAGCCGCCAAGGCGGAACTGCTCAAAACCCTGGCGCTCGATCCCAATGATGCGGCCGTACACACTTATTACGCATTTCTGCTGCCGCTCAAGGAGGCGCTGGGACAGTACCAGATCGCCGCCACACTGGATCCTGAATACTGGGCGGTGCAAATGAACTTGGGGGCGGCTTATGCCGAATTGGGCCATTTCGCCCAGGCCATCAAGGCATACCAGGCTGCCCAGCATCTGTCACCGGAGAACATCGAGGCACCACTGGAAATTGCCTTTCTGAACCATCTGCAATCCAAAGATAAGGAATCGGTACGCATACTCACCAGCGTTACAACCTCTAACAGGGACGATTCCGAGGTCCTGGATGCCTCACGGCTAAGTTATGCCGCGCTGCTGGATCCGAAACTCAGAAGCCAGGCGCTGAACAATCTGGATAAACTGACGGGCAGCAAGAACGGCGGATTTAACCAATATTACCTGGCGACCGCCTATATAGTATTGGGGGATGATGCCAAAGCTATCCAGTTGATTCGGAATTTTTGCGGCAACACACCCGATAGCTGCAATGATATTGCCGTCGATCCTCATTATCTGTCGCTGCATGCCAATAAGGAATTCCAAAGGCTGGTGGCACGTTACGGCTTGAAGCACTGAAACCAATACTGCGCGAGTCAGTAGCGTGGCAATCGGCGAGAGATCCCTCAGATTTCCTCAAAGCGGTTTTTTTCACGATTCTTGCGCACCTTGCCGGCCTGAAAAACACGGCCATTCATGAAAATATAAATCCCGGGAGCTAGACTCTGTACGGCTCCTACCGCCCCGCCGATATTGAATATGGCATCACTGCCACGGAACCGGGCCGGATTGAGCGCGCCGGTGAGCACTATGGTTTTATCAGGAATCTCCCCAAGAATTTTGGCGGTTTCAGTCATGGTGTCGGTGCCGTGGGTAATCAGAATGTGATTTTCAGGACATTGCCTTACTGCCTGGCGTATCTGCTCGCGATCCTCCGCCGTCATGTCCAGGCTGTCCTTGCGCATCAGCGGGCTGAGTTCGAATGCGAAAGTCACGCCCATTTCCCGTAGAATTTCCCCGATTTGCGGTTCGCCAACCTCATACTCGCTTTTGGCATCGAAATAAATCTTGTCGATGGTTCCGCCGGTGGTGAATATGCGTAATTTCTTCATGGCTGGCCGTATTAATTAAGCGTGAATGGCAATCCGATATACAGATAGAAGGTCTGGTTTCCGGATTGCGAGAAGCCGGTGCCCAGATAAACCGGACCTAGGGAGGTATCCGCACCAACGAACAGTGAGCTGCCGTATTGCAGCCCATGCGTGCTGATGTTCTGATCGCTGTTCCATACATTGCCGCCTTCGATGCTGGCGCCGATATAAAAACCTTTGCCGAGCGCGCCGGGAAGATTGGCAACATGCTGGAGATAGATCAGATGCGCGGAAAACACCTGCTGGCCACGCAGCTGCTGCTCGCGCAGACCGGAAAGAGAAAGAAATCCGCCAAGGGTGAATTCTTCGTAAAACGGCATGTTGCTATGGAAGGAAGTGCCCAGATCAGTGGTGAATATCAGGCTGTGGTTCTGGTTGCCGAATACCTGGGCGCCGATCAATTCGGCTTTATCATAGTCTATGTCGCTGCCCACACTGCCGCGTGCAAAAAATCCAGTCACTGTTAAATAACTGCCTGAGGACGGGAAACCGGTATCGCCTTCGAGGCTGTCGAGACCGAAACGCAGGCGTATTCCGCCAAGGTCATTGCTGTAGGACGGCAGGCTGGGTTCACCCACCCTGGGCGTTGATACTACATGGCCATAGGACAAGCCGAGCCGCAGTTCGGCAAGATTCCCGAATTCACCGCCAACATCAAAGCCGCCGCTTATGTTACGGGTAAAGTATTGCGCTACCAGATTTTCACCGTCGAAAATGTTGGATAAGTCATTCTGATACGATACTTGCGGTGCAATGAAAACTGTTCCGGAATAATTGACCGGCTGATAAAGTTCCGAGTACACACGCCGGTTGCTGCCGAGCTGAAAAAGATTGCGCCATTCGGCTCCCAGTTGGTTGACATCCGTCAATGTCCAACCAAAAAGCAGTTCATACTGGCTGCCACCCTCGAAATCATCGGCAATTCCGAGTCCGAAGCGCAGGTAGTTCGGACGCCATTGCTTTTCTTCCACTTTTATGACGAGTCCGTCTCGATTTCCCTGGTGACTGATGGATGCGACGACGCTGCTGAAATAGCCCAATCGGTAAAGATTTTCCAGATCGTGATTTATTTTTGCAAAATCCCAGTTTTGACCGGCTTTTACCGACATGTGGTCACGAATCAGCTCAGTTGGTATGCGCTGGTTGCCGTGTATCTCGATGAAATCAACGGTTTTTAACACCTGCGGGATAAAACGGTGGGCTTGCTGATATTCCTTATATGCCTGCGGCGAAAGCTGCAGCGATTTTAACGGCATCAATGCCTTAAGCGCAGCCTGTCTGCCGATCCTGATTGCTTCGGCTGCGCGGTCGAAATCAACCGCGGTGATATCGGCCATATCCGGTTGAATCAGCACATCACGCGGCTTCAGGCTGGCGATCGAGCTTTGCACGTTCTGGTTACCCAGCAACTTGATCACCTGCACGGACAGGCCGACCACGTTATTCAGGCTGGTAGGGTTTGAAAGTGGCGTGCTTACATTGACTGCAATGACGATATCGGCGCCCATTTTGCGCGCCACGTCAACTGGTACGTTGTCCACCAGGCCGCCATCCACCAACAGGTGATGGTGCATTTCCACCGGCGTATATACGCCTGGTACCGACATGCTGGCACGCATCGCCTTGGCGAGGCTGCCATGCTGCAGCACCACTTCTGAGCCGGTGTCTATGTCGGTGGCCACGGCGCGGAAAGGAATTGGCAACTTGTTGAAGTCGGTTCCTGGTTGCGTGGCCAACGTCAGTACATTCAGGATCCGTCCCGGGTCATTGCCGGAGATGAGACCCTGGGGAAAGAAAAAATGCCCGTTTGCATAACCGAATTCCACCTGCAGCAGGTACCGCAGCTGGTATTGTTTGGCCGGGTAGTTCAACAGGCTGCGTGGCAGTTGGTTGGCCATACTGGCCTGGAGATCGGGACTCATCAGTGTAGCCTGCAGTTCTTTGGCGGTATAACCGGAAGCATACAGCCCACCGATGATGGCTCCGCCGCTGGTACCTGCAATGCAATCCACTGGTATGCGCAATTCCTGCAGTGCCTCCAGTACTCCCACATGCGCGGCGCTGCGCGCACCTCCCCCGCCCAACGCCAAGCAGATGCGCGGACGCTGGCCCGGCGCGTTATTATCGGGGGCGACTGCGAGTGCCTGGATGGCAGTTGCGCATAGCCAGAGTCCCAACAACAGGCGCACCAGCCACTGCAAGGTCAAATTTTGCATGGACTTATACTGGCAACCGTCACGCCGCGCAGCAGGGAGCATTATGCAACCGGCCGCCGGGGCGTACTGCAGATACAGGGTTTGCTAAACTTGAACATGGTACCGGATGCCAACTTCCTGGAACAAGCGTATGCGGTTTGTGATTGCTCTGTATCTCCGCCTGCATGAGACATTGGCTTGGCTCGGCAGGCGTAATTACTCACGCATGGCATTAGTGGCACTGGCCGCGGCGGCGCCCGTTCTTGGGGCGAACGCTGCCGGCAACGCTTTGCTGATCAAAATCAATGGCGCCATAAGCCCGGCAACCGCCGATTACGTGGTTGCTGGTCTGGATGCCGCCAACAGTCAGGCTGACCAGCTGGTGATCCTGGAAATGGACACGCCCGGCGGCCTGGACAGCGCCATGCGTGACATCATTAAAGCAATGCTGGCATCCAGGGTTCCAATAATTACTTATGTGGCACCGAGCGGTGCCAGGGCCGCCAGTGCCGGAACCTATATTCTGTATGCCAGCAATGTGGCTGCAATGGCGCCTGCCACCAATCTGGGTGCTGCAACCCCGGTGCAACTGATGGGCGGCAGCTCGCCTACCCCAGCCGAACCCAAAACGGCCGAGGAACGCAAGGTTCTCAATGACGCCGTGGCCTACATCAGCGGCCTGGCCCAGGAACGCAGCCGAAACCAGGATTGGGCGGTACAGGCGGTTCGCAATGCCGCCAGCCTCACGGCCGAACAGGCGCTTCAACAGCATGTAATTGATGTCATCGCCGACGGTCTGCCGGAGCTGCTCACCAAACTCAATGGCCGTGTGGTGACCACTGCGGCCGGCCAGGTTACCCTGCATACCGCCGACATCCAGGTGTCGGACTACCAGCGTGACTTCCGCTTGAAGTTCCTGGCGGTGATCACCGATCCCACCTTGGCCTACATCCTGCTTTTGATCGGTATTTATGGCCTGGTACTCGAGGGCTATAACCCCGGCGGGGTGCTACCCGGCGTGGTTGGCGCCATCGCCCTGCTGCTGGCACTGTATGCATTTCATATATTGCCGGTAAACTTTGCCGGTTTGGCGCTCATCATTCTCGGTATCATCCTGTTTGTAACGGAAACTTTCGTGCCGGCCTATGGCACCCTGAGCATCGGTGGTTTAGCGGCCTTCGTATTCGGGTCCATTATCCTCATGAATACCAATGTGCCCGGATTCGAAGTATCCCGCGGCCTGATCGGTGGTATAAGTATTTCAGCAGCGCTTATTATCCTAGGCACTCTATGGCTGGCGGCGCATGCACACCGCCGCCCGGTAGCCAGCGGCGCAGAAGAACTGCTTGATGTACACGGCCAGGCCTTGCATGATTTTTCTGCCAATGGCGAGGGATCGGTTCGTGTCCATAGTGAAATTTGGACTGCATACAGCAACAGCCCCATACATGCCGGAGACCGTATCAGGGTAACGGGACGTAACGGCCTTAAACTGGTTGTGCAGCCTGATCTGGATAAGCAGAGAGAGGAAAACTGAACATGCTGATCGCAATTCTTGTCATTGTTGTAGTAATCGCCCTGCTCATATTCAGCGCCTTGAAAGTGCTGAAAGAATACGAGCGCGGGGTAATTTTTACATTCGGACGTTTCACTGGCGTCAAGGGCCCGGGATTAATTGTGGTATGGCCAGTGTTCCAGCAAATGAACAAAGTGGACTTGCGCACCGTGGTATTGGAAGTTCCTCCCCAGGATGTAATCTCCAGGGACAATGTCTCCGTCAAGGTCAATGCCGTTATCTATGTGCGCATCATCGACCCCGGAAAGGCCGTGATCCAGGTAGCGGATGTGTTCGAAGCAAGCAGCCAATTGGCGCAAACCACCCTGCGGTCTGTGCTAGGTCAACATGAACTAGATGACATGCTGGCGGCGCGCGACAAGTTGAACGTGGATATACAGTCCATCCTTGATCAGCACACGGATGCCTGGGGCATGAAAGTGTCCAACGTGGAAATCAAACAGGTCGACCTGGATGAGAACATGGTGCGTGCCATTGCCAAGCAGGCAGAGGCGGAACGCCAGCGCCGCGCCAAGGTAATCAATGCCGAAGGCGAATTGCAGGCGTCGCAAAAACTGATGGAAGCCGCACAGACCCTGATCCAGCAGCCACAAGCCATTCAGCTGCGCTACCTGCAAACCCTGGTTGAAATTGCCAGCGATAAGAGCAACACAATTTTGTTTCCGCTTCCCATGGATCTGCTGGAACCCTTGCTGCTGAAACTAAAAAATAATTGATGCCAAAAAAGTGCCGTTGAACGGCCCTGTTTTTCAGATCGAGCGGCAATGAAGCGTGCGGCTTAGCCAGCGGCATAGGCCAGGCTGAAGGCGCCCGGTCCCACGTGGATGCCTGCCGTGGTGCTCATGACGGCCAACATGGTTTCCACCTTGTTTTTCATGGCGCACTGGATAAATTCCTCATACCCGGGAAATGCCTTTACTTCCTCGGGGTTGCCGGCGTAGCTCATGCACACCGCTTTGGTCAACAACCCCCTCTCAATCGCGGCGATCGCGATATCGAACAGTTTGCGAACTGCGTTTTCATAGCCTCTGACTGTCGACACCGCTTCGGTTTCTCCACGATATGCCCTGAGGATGGGCTTGAAATCGAAGGTACTGCCCAGCTGATATTTGAACCAGCCCATGCTTTTATCACCCTTCTGGGGGGCGCGACTGCGTACATAAAAAAGGTCCTGTGGCACCAGATATGCTTGGGCATGCTGGGAAAAGCTCTCCACATGCTGGCGCAGCTTGTCAAACATGAGGTCTTCCTGATTGTGTATGGCACGCAAAGCCTCGTACACAACAATTGCCTGGCCAGTGAACAGCGTTTTGCTGTCAATCACCCGCAAGCCGAACTGCTCATCCAGACCGGCGACCCGTCGCCGCTCTTTATAACCCGAAAGAATCATGAACGATGCCTGGGTGGCATTCTCATACACAGGACTGCGATTGGAGGATGCGGTAACTACCAGTACCCGGTCGTACTTGAGTACCAGCTGATCAAGGAATAGATCGCGGATGGCTTTGGTGGACATGGGCGTGGTGGATACATCCAGGTCCTTTGCCGATACGAAACGCCGGTACAGATCCATGGTCTGTTCCGGGTCGCGTAAATCCTTGAAGGTCATGTTGCCGAAACGCATGAGCACCGGCATGATTTCAATGCCCTGCGATTCGATGTAGGAACGCGGCAAATCGCAGGTGGAATCGATGACGATACCGATTTTTTGGGGCATGAATGACTCCCGAATCGTAATCCGGTATCTGCGGAGCGAAACCTGCAGATATACCAACCGGCAAGGACTTGCTGAATATATCCTAAAATCCCGAAGACTTCTAGAAAAAACCCACTTAATTCCGTGGCTTGCCCGGTATATTTCAGCTTAAATAGAAGCTGGACAAAGAGACCTGTGAAAAATTATCAGGTGCGGGCGCTTAAGGAAAACCGCGACATTCATTCAACCAAGCAGCACGGGAAACTCGATTGAACACCTAACCTGGCATCCGCCGAACCCGGCACTGGATTTCCGCCGCAGGCAATGGTCAAGGTTCACTTGACTTGCTGCGCTCCCAAATAGCGTCCATTTCCTCAAGCGTGGCTCCTGCAGGAGACCGGCCTTGAGCCGCCAATTCCCGCTCTACGGTTTGAAACCTGCGTATGAACTTGAGATTGGTGCTTGCCAGCGCCTCATCCGGGTCCACGCCCAGTTTGCGGGCCAGATTGGCGACAGCAAATAAAAGGTCACCGAGTTCGTCCATTTGCCGACTGCTGTCCGCTGCTGCGACGATCTCGTGTTCAAGCTCGTCAAGCTCTTCACGGATTTTGGCCAGCACCGGCGCCAGCTGCTGCCAGTCAAAGCCCACACCGGCGGCCCGCTGCTGCAGTTGGACCGCGCGTTGCAGCGATGACAGGTCATTGGCTACCCCATCGAGTACGCTGGCATGCAGTCGGGTCATGCGGATTGTTCCAGCATGTCAACCAGATTCACCAGCATGCGAGCGGTGGCGCCCCAGATGACGTGCCCGTGATGCTCGAATTGGTAGTATCCAAGCTGTTTTTCCCCTACCTGGCGCTGGCACCGCTGGCGATTGGCTGGATTCCGTAAAAACGCCAGCGGTACCTGGAATACTTCAGCCACCTCCTGTGGATCCGGATCAAGATGGAAGTCCGGCCTGATCAGACCGACCACCGGGGTTACCGCATAGCCGGTGATGGTAAGGCAGCCATCCAGAAAGCCGACGGTTTCCACGTAGCACCGTTCCAATCCAATTTCTTCCTCTGTTTCCCGCAAGGCGGTCTCAACCGTGTCCCTGTCGGTAGCTTCACTGCTGCCGCCTGGAAAGCTTACCTGCCCCCCATGGTCCAGCAGATCCTCAGTCCTGCGGGTCAGCAATATCGCGGTTCGCCGTGGATGCATAACCACCGGCACCAGGACAGCAGCGGCTTTCCAGGGTGGCTGTGGCTGAAATTCCTCCGGTAGCGCTGTGCCGTCGCTGCCGGCTCCGAATTCGCATGGCGGGCGGGAATTCATCAGCGCCCGCCTAATCAGCGTGGAATCATCATAATAAATCATATATATCAATAACTAATAATAACTATCTCATTATTTACATAGCTACTTCTTGATGCCGCCCTTGGTCAAATTGGCTGGGTCAAGCAACTCCCTGAGACGGCTTTCCGGAAGCTCGGTCATCTGCCGGGCCACCTCCAGAATCGGCTTGCCCTCCCGGTAGGCACGCTTGGCGATGGCTGCGCCCTGTTCGTAGCCGATAACTGAATTCAGTGCGGTGACCAGAATGGGGTTTTTATCCAGCGCCTGTTTCAGCCGTGACTCGTTGACCTGAAAGCCACGGATGGCGGAATCCGCCAAAATACTGGATGAATTCGCAATGATTTCAATGGATTGAAGCAAATTATAGGTTATTACTGGCAACATGACATTCAGCTGGAAATTGCCGGATTGCCCGGCGATGCTGATGGTCAGATCGTTGCCCATCACCTGGGCCGCAACCATCGCCACCGCTTCCGGGATCACAGGATTGACTTTACCGGGCATGATGCTGGACCCGGGCTGCAAGGCCGGCAGGGCGATTTCTCCCAAGCCGGCGAGCGGGCCACTGTTCATCCAGCGCAGGTCATTGGCAATTTTCATCAGGCTGACGGCCAACGTTTTCAACTGTCCGGACAATTCCACGGCAGTATCCTGGCAACTCATTGATTCAAAATAGTTTTCACTGGTTCTGAACTCGATGCCGGTGCGTTGACCCAGCTCGACTGCAAAACGTGCACCGAATTCGGGATGGGCATTGATGCCGGTCCCTACGGCGGTACCCCCTTGTGCCAGCGCATGCAATCTGGGCAGCACCGTCTCGATGCGCGCACGCCCATGGCGTATCTGCCTGGCCCAGCCGGAAAGTTCCTGTCCGATGGTCACCGGCATGGCGTCCATCAAATGGGTCCTGCCGGTGGTCACCATGGCGGAAGTCTCGCGGGCCCTGGTTTCTATGCTGTCCGCCAGCTTTTCCAGTGCTGGCAGCAGCTGCTCCTTCAGTTCCAGTGCCGCGCTCACGTGGATGGCCGTGGGGATCGAGTCATTGCTGCTCTGGCACATGTTCACATGGTCGTTGGCGTGCACGGCCAAACCACTGCTTTCGGCTGCCAGATGGGCGATCACTTCGTTGGCGTTCATGTTGGTGCTGGTGCCGGAGCCGGTCTGGAAGACATCGATGGGAAAATGCCGGTCATAGCGACCCTCGGCTACCGCCATTGCCGAGGTTGCGATGGCTTGGGCACGGCCGGGATCCAGCAACCCCAGGTCCAGGTTCACCCGTGCGGCGGCAGCCTTGATCAGCCCCAAGGCACGGATAAAGGCCCGCGGCATGACCAGCCCGCTGATGGGGAAATTCAACACTGCGCGTTGCGTTTGCGCCCCCCAGCGGGCATCCGCTGGCACCTGCAGTTCACCCATACTGTCGCGCTCAACCCGGTAGCTATTCTCGGACATGGAAATCTCCAAGAGAAATTAATTGAAATTTACTTTGTAACTACATGATTTAAGTATATAATTACAATGAATAATACGAATAGAGCAGGTCTTGAAAGATGGCGCTTCGCCGCTTGGATATTATCCGCATTCCGCTAAACATTTGCACGGACACAACATGCAACTGTCACCCTTAACCGCCATTTCACCCCTGGATGGGCGCTACGCCGCCAGGAATGACGCACTGCGCGGATTGTTCAGCGAGTACGGACTCATGCGTCAGCGCCTGCGCGTAGAAATCGCCTGGCTGATCACCCTGGCCGAGACTCCGGGGATAACCGAAATTCAGCCCCTCAGCGCTGAATCCCGAAACAAATTGGACAGGCTGGCGCAGGAATTTGATCTGCCGGCAGCAGCGCGCATCAAAGGTATTGAGACCACTACTAACCATGACGTCAAAGCCGTTGAGTATTACCTCAAGGAAAACGTGCGCGGCAATCCGGAGCTGGAGAGGGTCAGCGAGTTCCTGCACTTCGCCTGCACCTCCGAGGACATAAATAACCTTGCCTACGCCTTGTTGCTACAGCAGGCCCGTGCCCAGCAGTTGCTGCCGGTAATGGAAAAGCTGGGTGAGCGCCTGCGCGGCCTCGCTCACCGCTACGCTGAAGTGCCGATGCTGTCGCGCACCCATGGTCAGCCCGCATCTCCCACGACTCTTGGCAAAGAGCTTGCCAACACGGTCGCCCGCCTGCGCCGCCAGCAAGCCCAGCTCGCCTCGGTCATCATCAACGGTAAGCTGAACGGCGCCGTAGGCAACTTCAATGCCCATCTGGCTGCCTACCCTGATCTGGACTGGCAGGCCATCAGCAAAAAGCTGGTGGAATCCTTCGGCCTCCAGTGGTCCGCCTACACGGTACAGATCGAACCGCATGACTACATGGCGGAATATTTCGATGCCTTGGCGCGTTTCAACACGGTCATGATCGATGCCTGCCGCGATATCTGGGGATACATTTCGCTGGGATATTTCCGCCAGAAAACCGCAAGCGGTGAGGTGGGCTCTTCCACCATGCCGCATAAGGTGAACCCCATCGATTTCGAAAATGCCGAGGGAAATCTCGGCGTTGCCAACGCCCTGTTGCGCCATTTCTCTGAAAAACTTCCGCTCTCCCGCTGGCAGCGGGACCTGACGGACTCCACCGTGCTACGTAACATAGGCGTTGCGATCGGACACAGCCTGCTGGCCTATGAATCTTTTCTGCGTGGCTTGAGCAAACTGGAAGCCGATGAATCACGCCTGCGCTCGGATCTGGAAAACAACTGGGAAGTGCTGGCGGAGGCTGTTCAGACCGTGATGCGACGTTATGGCCTCGAGACACCCTATGAACAGCTTAAAAACCTCACCCGCGGCAAACGCATTACCAGCGATGATCTGCATCGCTTCATCAGGGACCAGGAAATACCCCAGCAGGCGAAACAACAGTTGCTGGCACTGACACCCTCCGGATACATCGGGCTGGCCGCGCAACTCGCCCGCGAAATCTGATGCATGCGCCACACGTGTCGATTCAGCCGACGGTCGGCGGGTGAATTTCTCCAGCGTTACTGGCAGAAGTCACCGCGCCTGTTGCGCCTGGCATTTCCCGGAATCCTGCCAGCCATCACCCCGGAAGAACTGGCTGGCCTGGCCTGCGAAACCGGGGTTGAATCCCGGTTGATTATCAAAACCGGCGGGCAGCCGGGCTGGAACGTGCGGCATGGGCCTTTCAAGACCGCCGATTTCAGCAAATTGCCTGAAAAGAACTGGACACTGCTGGTACAAGACACCGACAAGCATGTGCCTGAACTGGCGGATTTTCTGGGGCACTTTGATTTTATCCCGCGTTGGCGTGTTGATGATCTGATGATCAGTTATGCGGTGGACGGCGGCACCGTTGGTCCGCACGTGGACGCCTATGACGTATTTCTGCTGCAGGTGCTTGGCCAGCGGCGCTGGCGCATCACCCGCAAACACCTGCCGCCGCTGATCAAACCGGGTTTGCAGCTCGATCTGGTGGGTGATTTCAAGCCGCAGCATGACTGGCTGCTGAGCCCCGGAGACATGCTGTACCTGCCGCCCGGCACCGCCCATCACGGCACGGCCGTGGGTGAATGCATGACGTTTTCCATCGGCATGCGCGCCCCCACCGATGCTGAAATGCTCGCCGATCTCAGTACCCGGCTGCTTGCCCGCTTGGATAAGCATGCCCGCTACACGGATCCAGACCTGTCGCCCGCGATATCCGACACAAGCCGCCTCAACACAAAAACACTGGCTGCGATCCGAAAACGGATGTGCAGTGCGCTGCGCATGAGAGCGGATGAACTGGATGAATGGTTTGGATGCTTTATTACCGAGCCCAAAAGCTGGTTGATACCAAGACCCGCGCGCCGCAGGCTCACGCCTGCGGTATTGGCGGCAAAATTGAAGCACCACAAAAAAATCGCCCGCAGCCCGGCTGCCAGCCTGTTGTGGTCGGTGGCGGGAACACGCCATATCCGGCTGTTCGTGAACGGACGCTGCCACCTGCTGCCTGCGGGAATGGCGGAATTTGCACGCCTCCTGGGCAACCGGCGCATGTATACAGCAACCATGCTGGCGCCATGGCTGCGTAAACCCCACGCCGCCAAGCTGCTGGCTGAACTCCACAATGAAGGTTTACTGTATTTTCCATAAACAAATGCGCACAGGTACGTCACGCTGCTCGCAGCGTAATGAAAACCTGCCCCACAGTGGTTGATTACACGATGCAACCGGTTCCAGGCATGTAAAATGGATCCCCATACAGGTGCCGGCGAATGCAGTGGCCACCATCCAGACTACCAGATCCAGGTACCCGCACATGAACGAACGTTCCCCATCCTACCGGGCACTAACCAGTTCCGAAGAAAACCGCAACGCGGCCGCAGAACTAGCACGTGCCGCGCATATGCACCTGGCACTGTTCACACCGGACCTGGAAACCGCCGTTTATGACAATCAGGATTTTATCGACGCGATACAGCGGCTCGCCCTACGCAGCCGCTATTCAAAGATCCGCATCCTGGTCACTGATCCAACCAGCGCCATAAAAAACGGGCACCGGCTCATCGAATTGGGCAGGCACTTGAGCAGTTTCATTGAATTCCGCCGCCCCTCCGAACAGCATGCCAATCGCACCGATACCTTCATGGTGATCGACGAGACCGGGCTGATGTACCGGCCGCTGGCTGAAAGATATGAAGGTTATTTCGACCCGGATAACGCCTTCGAGGCACGCGTGCACCTGCGCGATTTCGACATCATCTGGGAACAATCTGAAGCGGAACCTGAATTCAGACGCTTGGGACTATGATGAATTGAAAGCCAGGCGCTTGCATCTTATTGGGTATACGGGTGTGTCGCACTCATGAGCTGGAACCCACATGTCACCGTGGCGGCGATCGCACAGCGCGATGGCCGTTTTCTGATGGTGGCGGAACAAGTCCGCGGCAGGACGGTGATCAATAACCCCGCCGGACACCTGGAAGAATCGGAAAGTTTCCTGGATGCGGTGCGACGCGAAACCATGGAGGAAACCGGTTGGGATTTTGAGCCGGATGCGGTCAGCGGAATCTATCTTTGGAAAAATATTTCGTTGGGAACAACTTTTTTGCGCATTGCGTTCGCCGGCCACTGCCTGCGGCATCATCCCGGCCGGCCCCTGGACCGCGGTATAATTGAAGCCCGCTGGTATACCCGCGAGGAACTGGCGTTGGGTGACCTGACACTGCGCAGCCCGCTGGTTACCCGCTGCATCGATGACTATCTCTCAGGCAAACGCTATCCGCTCGAGATGCTTTCCTGCCTGGGTCAAATCGAGATTCTCACCGCTGATGCACACGACTGACACGATATCAACGTCGTAGAATATGCCCATGCCAGTAAAGAACAATATCCGCGTGATCCTCGGCCTGTCCGGCGGAGTGGATTCGGCCGTGGCGGCCCTGCTGCTCAAGCAACAGGGCTTTACCCTGGAAGCCGTGTACATGGAGAACTGGGAGGAGGAAAATGAACAGTATTATTGCAACAGCGCGGAAGATTTCCAGGATGCCAGGCAGGTCTGCGAGCAACTCGATATCCCACTGCACAAGGTAAACTTCGCCGCCGATTACCGCGAGCGTGTTTTTAGTCATTTCCTCGACGCATACGCATCCGGCCGTACACCCAATCCCGATGTGATGTGCAATACTGAAATCAAGTTTCAGTGCTTTCTGGGATACGCCCAACGCCTGGGTGCACAATTGATCGCCACCGGTCACTATGCACGCAAACGCGAAGCCGTTAATGGTATGCAATTATTGCGCGCCGCCGACTGCGGCAAAGATCAAAGTTACTTCCTGCATGGCATATCCCAAAATGCGCTGTGCAACAGCCTATTCCCCATCGGCGATCTGCATAAGCACGAGGTTCGCAAACTTGCCCGGGACGCTGGTTTCACCAACCACGCCAAGAAGGACAGTACCGGCATCTGCTTCATCGGCGAACGCAAATTCAGCAGCTTCCTGGCCAGCTATCTGCCAGCCCAGCCGGGTGACATCGTAACCCCGGAAGGTGAACATCTGGGGATGCACCAGGGTCTCATGTTTTACACCCTGGGTCAGCGGCATGGACTGGGCATTGGTGGACGCAAGAAATCTAGCGGTAAACCCTGGTATGTGGCAGCGAAAAATCTGCAGCGCAATGTCCTGGTGGTAGTCCAGGACCGGGATCACCCGCTGCTGCTGCAACGCTCAGTGTTGGCTTTCAACCCGCATTGGATTTCGGGCCAAGCTCCCGGTGCACTTTTCAGCTGCACGGCCAAAAGCCGGTATCGCCAAGCGGATCAGGACTGCCAGGTGCGCATGCTGGACGACCGGCACTGTCGTGTGGAGTTCATGCATGCGCAGCGCGCGCTGACACCAGGGCAGTACGTGGTGTTTTATTCAGGCCAGGAATGCCTGGGTGGCGCGGTCATAGGCCAGGTTGGAGAGCAGGCCAACAGCGCATCCCCGGATACCGCGACCCGCGCGCGCAACGCAGCATGAATAAGTCACTCAGCAACCGGGTGCTGGCCCTGGCCGGCGTGGTTCAGGCCGCTGCCTTGGTGAACGATATCGCCACCGGCCAGCGCGCCGATGAGCAGTCGCTCAACTCCACACTCAGCAGCATACTGAAGACCGAGCCGGTGGATGTTGCAGACGTATATGGAGGATTGCGCGGTCTTGGCTTCGGCTTGCAGAGGCTGATCGGCCTGCTGGGAGACCAGCAAAGCAGCTCGGATGTCGCGGTTTTGCGCTATACCCTGAGCCTGATGCAGCTGCAGGGCAAGGTCATGCGCCGGCGGATATTGAAACAGGTGCTTGAGGACGGCATCCGCCGCGCCCGGGAGCAGTTCCGGCATTTCGGCCCTACCCACGCGAATGTCCTGGCAAATCTGGCGGACACCTATCTGCACAGCGCCGGCACCATCCAGCCCCGGATCATGGTCACCGGCGATGCCGTGCATCTGCAAAATCAGCGCATCATCGACATGGTGCGCAGCCTGCTGCTTGGCGGGTTGCGTTCTGCGGTGTTGTGGCGGCAGTGTGGCGGGTCGCGCTGGATGCTGCTGTTTCTGCGATCATCGCTGCATCAAGAAGCAAAGCGCCTGTTACGGGAATCCGGCCGCTACGCCTGAAGCGGCGGATTGGCATCCCAATACTTTATAATTAGTTCCGTTGCGGCACACCTCTCAGCACCATCCGCCTGGCCTGACCCGCGGTCGCCTGTTTCAACCTTTTGAATAAATAACGGAGTCATCATGACAGACAGCTTCAAGTCCCGCGCCAAGCTCAAGGCCGGTGGCCAGGAATACGAAATTTACAAACTGGAAGCGCTGGAAAAAAAATACCGGGTTTCACGCCTGCCCTATAGCCTGAAAGTCCTGCTGGAAAACCTGCTACGACTTGAAGACGGCATCAGTGTTACCGCGACAGACATTGAGGCCCTGGCCAGCTGGAATCCAAAAGCCGAGCCTGACAAGGAAATCGCCTTCACGCCAGCCCGTGTACTGATGCAGGATTTCACCGGCGTGCCTGCCGTGGTTGACCTGGCTGCCATGCGCGATGCCATGAAAAGACTGGGCGGCGATCCCGGGAAAATCAATCCGCTGTCGCCGGCAGAACTGGTGATCGATCATTCCGTGCAGGTGGACTTTTACGGCCATGCTGATTCCATGGCGAAAAATGCAGAAATTGAGTTCCAGCGCAACAAGGAACGCTACTCGTTCCTGAAATGGGGCCAGCAGTCATTCCAGGAATTCAAGGTGGTGCCGCCGGATACCGGTATCTGCCACCAGGTCAACCTGGAATACCTGGCGCGCGTGGTTTTCGAACGCAAGGTTAATGGCAGCCTGCAGGCTTACCCGGACACACTGGTGGGCACCGATTCCCATACCACCATGGTGAACGGCCTGGGAGTGTTGGGCTGGGGCGTCGGCGGCATCGAAGCGGAAGCCGCGATACTCGGCCAGCCGGTTACCATGCTGATACCTCAGGTGATCGGCGTGAGGCTCAGCGGCATTCTGCCGCAAGGCACAACCGCCACCGATCTGGTGTTGACCGTTACCGAATTGCTGCGCAAACGCGGTGTGGTGGGCAAATTTGTTGAATATTTCGGGCCTGGAGTGCCAAACCTGCCGCTCGCCAACCGCGCCACGCTTGGCAACATGTCGCCCGAATTTGGTTCCACCTGCGCCATCTTCCCCATTGACAAGGAAACGCTGAATTATCTGCGGCTCACCGGTCGTACGCCTGAACACCTGCAGCTGGTGGAAAGCTACGCCAAAATCCAGGGCTTGTGGCATGAACCCGGACAGGCAGCGGCTGAATACAGCGATGTACTGGAACTCGATCTTTCAAAAGTCGAACCCTGTATCGCCGGTCCGAAACGCCCTCAGGACCGCATCCCCCTGAAAACCGCCAAAAGCGCCATTGGTAAATATGTCGCCAATCTTGCATCCGAGCGGGAGCAGCGCAATGGCGAAATTGCACGCTTTGAAAGTGAAGGCGGTTCTGCAAAAACCGCTAAGGTAAACACCGGCAAACCCGGATCCACCGATATTTACCTGGATGGCACGCAAGTTACCATGACTGACGGCAGCATCGTGATTGCTGCAATCACCAGTTGCACCAACACCTCGAATCCTGAAGTCATGATCGGCGCCGGCCTGCTGGCGCGAAACGCCCGTACCAGGGGATTACGACCAAAACCATGGGTGAAAACCAGTCTCGCCCCGGGTTCCAAGGTGGTGACCGGTTACTTGAAACGCAGCGGGCTGCTGGAAGATCTGGCAGCCGTGGGCTTTGACCTGGTGGGCTACGGCTGCACCACCTGTATCGGCAATTCCGGTCCTCTACGCAGCGAAGTCAGCCAGGCAATCCGCAGCGGCGACCTGTCGGCCTGCGCAGTGTTGTCGGGAAACCGCAATTTCGAGGGCCGCATACATCCCGAGGTGAAGATGAATTTCCTGGCTTCGCCGCCGCTGGTGGTGGCGTACGCGCTGGCAGGCAACATGCAGATTGACCTGCTGGAAATGCCGCTCGGCACCGGGACAGATGGCAAACCGGTCTACCTGCGAGACATCTGGCCGCAGCAAAAGGAAATCTCGGATCTGATCGCAGCCAATATCAATTCCGGCATGTTCACCGATGTCTACGGCCAAGTTTTTGACGGCGATGGCAACTGGAACGGGCTGCACGTACCCACGGGAGAGCTGTACCAGTGGGATCAAGAATCCACATATGTGCGCAACCCGCCCTATTTTGAAGGCATGAACATGCAGCAGGTGCCAGTGGCTGACATCCAGGGCGCGCGCGTGCTGGCGCTGCTGGGAGATTCAGTCACCACCGATCACATATCACCTGCAGGCAGCATAAAGCAAGACAGTCCCGCAGGTCGCTATCTTATCGAGCATGGCGTGCAGCCGAAGGACTTCAATTCCTATGGTTCCCGACGTGGCAACCATGAAGTGATGGTGCGCGGCACATTTGCGAATATCCGGCTGCGTAATCTGTTGGCCCCCGGCACTGAAGGTGGGGTCACAACCTACATTCCAAATTCGCAAGTCATGAGCATCTATGATGCTGCCATGAAATATCAGGATGAAAACATCCCGTTACTGGTGATCGCCGGCGAGGAATACGGCAGCGGTTCGTCACGTGACTGGGCTGCAAAAGGCACCCTACTGCTGGGAGTGCGCGCGGTCATCGCCAGGAGTTTTGAGCGTATTCACCGCTCCAACCTCATTGGCATGGGAGTGCTGCCGCTGCAGTTCCCGGCGGGCGAAGATGCAAAATCACTCGGCTTGACCGGTAAGGAGGCATTTTCCATCCAGGGAATGTCCGGCGGAAATGCGCGCGAAGTCAGCATCCAGGCCGTCAATCAGGATGGCCAGACCAAAACATTCAAAGCAATGGTGCGTCTGGACACTCCCAAGGAAAGGGATTACTACCGCAACGGCGGCATACTGCAGTACGTATTACGCCAGCTTGCCGCATAAGGAACCCGCAGGGATTCGTACGTGATGCGGAAGCCCGCCACCGCCTGCAAGATGCAGGCGGTGGCGCTGAACCGGCTGCAGCTCAGTATTTGGACTGCTCGACTTTCCAGACGGTAGGCTGCCAGTCTCCTGATGCCAGCACCTTGGCACCAATATAATAGGCTTTACCGGCTTCCAGCTTGAGTTTCAGTACATGAGTCTTCTGTCCGTATACTGCATTGCGTGACAGTCCGGGGACATCCGCAAGGTTGACCTTGCCGAGTTTGAAATCAAAAGAATATTCACCCGGTTTAACCCATAACACGCCCTGGTTGGAGCGGTTGGTGAGTTTCCCATCCACGGCCCAGATTTTCACCGGCCAAATCTGCCTGGCTGTCTGGTTTTCATTCAAGTACAGCACCGCGTGGGGCTCGTTACGTGAGCCCACGAAGGGAGCAGCCATGGCCAGAGTGCTGACCAGCAAAAGCAACCAGGCGCTTAATCCCGCAACTTTCGCACGCTTTACGCTTTTCATCTTCAACCTCCTCACGGCCACAGCCGAAATTCAATCAACCAAGGCATCCAGGTTACATCATCCGGGCCCATCATCCCCGTTCCACCCCGTGGCGTGGGTCGCGTATCCATTCACTCCATGATCCGGCATACAGCCGCCCACCTTTCAATCCGGCCACTTCCATGGCCAGCAGGTTATGGCAGGCAGTCACTCCCGATCCGCACATGCAGACCGTATCGGTCGGCGCCGCGCCAGCCAGGGCAGTCTCAAAACGCCGTCGCAGTTCCGCGGGCGATTTGAAACACATGTCTTGTGAAACGTTTTCTGCATATGGCTGGTTGACAGCGCCGGGTATATGTCCGGCCACGGGATCGATGGGCTCTTCCTCGCCCCGAAAGCGGCTGGGCGCGCGGGCATCCAGCAGACGCGCCATGGGGAGCAAACTGATTTCCGCCACATGTGCCGCATCCACCCATAGGGTATCGTCAGGATACGCCACCAAATCTCCAGCTGGCGAAGCTGCCGGCAATTCACGGGTCAGGGGACGCTGTTCCGCGCTCCATTTGCCAATGCCGCCATCCAGCACGGCGGCCTGCGCATGACCCAGCCACCGCATTAACCACCAGAGACGGGCGGCGAATGCCCCACCGGCGTCGTCGTATGCAATGACCTGGCTGGAATTGTTCACGCCAAGCTTTTGCAGCCTGGCCGCCAGTACCCCCGGCTCAGGTAAAGGATGCCGCCCGGAACGCGGAGTCACCGGCCCGGCCAAATCCCGGTCAAGATGCAGATAGTGAGCGCCGGGAATATGACCCGCCTGGTAGCGCCGCATACCCTCCTGGGGATCCGCCAGCACAGTACGGCAGTCAAACAAAAACCAGTCGGAACAAAGGTTAGCTGCCAGGGTTTCCGTATCAACCAGTGTCGTATAGATCATACGTACGTCCTACTAATAACATGGAAAGTATAATCGCTGAGACGCATAATCACCCGGATATGCATCGTTCCCTGAAAGGTAAGACCCTGTTCATCACGGGTGCCAGCCGCGGAATCGGCGCGGCCATCGCGCTGCGCGCCGCCGCGGACGGCGCCAATACTGTGATTGCCGCTAAATCGGCACGTCGCCACCCGAAACTGCCTGGAACGATCCACAGTGTCGCTTCGCAAGCAGCGGACGCCGGCGGTACCGCATTGGCTGTGGAAATGGACCTACGCGATGAGCAATCCGTGCGGGCTGCAATCCGGCAGTGCATGAACAGGTTCGGTGGGATCGATATCCTGGTGAACAATGCCGGCGCCATCTGGCTGGCCGGCACGCTGGAAACCCCGATCAAGCGTTTCGACCTGATGATGGCGGTGAATGTGCGTGGCACGTTCCTGTGTTCACAGTCCGCCCTGCCCTATTTACTGAAATCCGCGAATCCACATATCCTCAATCTGGCCCCGCCGCCTGACCTGGATCCCAGGTGGTTCAGGAACCATGGGGCTTACACCATCTCCAAATACGGCATGAGCCTGTGTACCCTCGGCATGGCCGCGGAATTCTCAGGCAGGGTGGCGGTCAACGCGCTTTGGCCACGCACCGTCATCGCGACCGCCGCTGTCAATATGCTTGGTGGGAAAATTCAGGCTGAAAACTGCCGCACCCCGGCCATCGTAGCGGATGCCGCCTGCTCGATATTGACACGTGATCACAAAACCTGCAGCGGCAGGTTTTTCCTCGATGAGGACGTGTTACGTGAAGAAGGCATGCAGGACTTTACAGGCTACGCGGTTAAAGCCGGTGCCGATCTCGAACTGGATCTGTTTGTGGATCAATAGCCGGTAGGCAGGGATTTCAGTCGAGTTCCACCCATGCCGGGATATCGCG
>JAGWOR010000063.1 GCA_028870845.1 Gammaproteobacteria bacterium
TGCCAGGCGGCGATTTCCGAGGGCAGTACCGCTGTGGGATTCATTGGCGGCATGCTGTCGTCGATCTTCTCTTTCCAGCGGTCATGCCCCTGGCAGTGCACGCATAGGCAGGGACTGATGAAGGTGGCAGGGGCACCGGCAGCTGCGGCATTGGCCAGAAGCAACATGGATAGCAACGGCAGAAGTGGAGTTTTCATGCGGCAAGGTTTTATTCTGGTTTCAAACTCACTATTGAGTTCTAGGTTAATAGAATCAATGCTGCGTTGTACAGAAAATGCAAGACAATTGCCGGCCACAGCGAGCGATAGCGCAGGCGCAAATATATGGTGAACAGGCTGAGTAAGCCCACTGGAATGAATCCAGGCAAGTAATGGATTTTGTCCGCCATATGAAACAGCATGAATACCAGTGTAGTGAGGAGCGTCGCCGCGATCATCCCAAACCGGCTTAAGGCGGCGTACAGCGCGCCGCGGAAAATAAATTCCTCGAGCGGCGGTGCGATACAGAGCGCTATCAACATATACACGGCCTGTGGCCAGCCGTGGCCGCGCGCAAGCTGTTCCAGGGGCCCGGTCAGCTTGGCTACATCAGGTGGAAACAACTTCTCCAGCGATAAGCCAACTGCAGTGAGCACCACCGCCAAGATCACGGCAGACACATACCCTTGAATTGCCGAACGGCGCAAACCGATCCCTTGCGCTTCTCCAATATGGAGGAGTGGTTTTGCCTTCTGCCAGGTAAACAACACGCCCCAAGCGGAAGCGCATAGCGTGCTCATCATTGCGGTCCACGCCATTACGTCGATGCCGGGTTTGGGGATGACCGGCGCTTTCCCCTGGATGCCGGCTTGTATGCCGATTTCAAAACCCCAAGCCATCCTGACCAGCAACGCGCCCATGATAGAGGCCAGCAGATAGCCGCCGATGAGCCATAGTCCCTGCCATGGTCCAAATACCGGCAATGCCGGCGCCGCATCCGTGGCCGGTACCTGATTCAAGGATAAATCAGGCATTATTCGTCGAGGCGGTGGATTTCATCCGGGTGCCGGGCAATATCCGCTTCCAGGAACCTATCACTGCGACGAGAATAGCCAGTGCCAGTATCAGCAGCCGCATGCCGATGACAAAGCTCGGGTGGTTATGGTTGAAAGCCAGCCCGGCTTGCACGCCGCCCTGATATCCGGACAGGTTGCTTGTGGAAGAAAGCACGATGCCAAATATGATCCCGTATATCAGGGTCAATGCAATCCAGGAAACCACAAACCAGAGAATTCCAAATAGTATTCGTTTCATGATGATAGGTCCTCTGTTAAATATGCAAGTTTTATTCTGATTCCATTGATCCTGCAATAGTCCGCCACTAACCGATATCCTCCTGATTGTAGATCATGGCCAACTAAGATGGCTGTACAGGTGGTTGGAGGTTTTTTCCTGAAAACCACGCGTTTTCTTTGGCGCCAAACAGGAATATCGAGACAACGCCAACGAAAATCAGAAGCCGCATCACCCTATAGACCTGAAGATGCATGGCCAGCAGGCCATGGATGAGAAAAGCTGCCGCCCAGCCAAGCAACAAGAGGCGCATCCAGCCCTGACGGTAATAAAGTCCGATGGCGTATGCCAAAAATACAATCGTATCAATGGAGAGAATCACCATATCAGTAACCATGGGCAAGTGGGAATGCGCTTCGGCATCGCCTGTGGCGCCGGCAAGATGTGCGAACAGCAAAACAACAACACTGATGCTGCCTATAAAGGCATTCAGTGCCAGAAGCCCGCAGATCACCGTCGCAGACAGTGGACGTCTATCCATGCATCACCCCAATAAAATATCGAGCATGGCGAAAGCAGCCCTGGTAGTCTGAAACTACATTACGGCTTGTTAGTGACTCAGGCAACCACGGGGAGGAGGGTAAATATCGATCTGATCTCTATGAAAGTACGCAGGTTAGGCTTGCAGGCAACGGTGGTGTTGGCCGGAAGGATGCGGTTATAGAGCCAACCAGCAGTATTTTCATAGGGTTGGATATTACTCCAACCCCACATATATCTTGTTTATAACCGCATAGAGCATATGGGATCAGGCCAAAAACCGCGGGCCGCATGATCAGTGGCGTCTGCGGTTGCGACCGCGCGCGCTTTTTGGATCTTCTTCGTTTACCTTGAGCATTGAACCGCGCAATGAATGGCCATTGAGCGCGGCCAGGGCGGCGCGCGCCTCATGGCCTTCCATCTCCACGAAACCAAAACCCTTGCAGGTGCCCTTGAATATGTCGTGGACCAGGGAAATGGAAAACACCTTGCCATACTGTTCGAACATGCCACGGATTTCCCCTTCCGTGGCATCAGAAGGCAGGCCGCCGACAAACATTTTTTTCATGCTGCAGTATCCGCTGTGGGCTTGACCATCATTGAAATATTCAGCGGCTGCTGCTGCGACCGGCGGCAATACGCGGGCCGCGGCTGCCGGAGCCGGGGCGGCCGTGCCAGCCGGATCCGGGCTTGTGGGCGTGACTGTGGGTGTGGCGTGTTGGACGGTCGCCGCGCGCCGGTTTATTGTCATGTTTCAGATGCGCGTTGGGATTCGGCTTGAAACCATCGGCTGCGGCCCTGGGGATTTCCATGCGCAGCAGGCGCTCGATGTCCCGCAGCAGGCCGCGTTCCTCGCCGCACACCAGCGACACGGCTTCGCCGGTGCTGCCGGCGCGGCCGGTGCGGCCGATGCGGTGCACGTAATCTTCCGGAACGTTCGGCAGTTCGTAGTTCACCACATGGGGCAACTGGTCGATATCCAGGCCGCGGGCCGCGATGTCAGTGGCCACCAGCACGCGTACGCGGTTGTTCTTGAAGTCCGCCAAAGCGCGGGTGCGGGCGCCCTGGGTCTTGTTGCCGTGGATGGCGGTGGACTGGATGCCGTCCTGCTGCAACTGCTCGGACAGGCGGTTGGCGCCGTGCTTGGTGCGGGTGAACACCAGCACCTGCCGCCAGTTGCCGGAACCGATGAGATGCGCAAGCAGCTCGCGCTTGTGGCCCTTGTCCACTTGAAAGACGCGCTGGCTGATGAGCTCCACGGTGCTGTTGCGCGGCGCCACGTCGATGGTTTCCGGGTTTTTCAGCAGGCCGGCGGCCAGCTTGCGGATGTCTTCGGAAAAAGTCGCGGAGAACAGCAGGTTCTGGCGGCGCTGCGGCAGCAGTGCCAGGATCTTGCGGATGTCGCGGATGAACCCCATGTCGAGCATGCGGTCGGCTTCGTCCAGCACCAGGATTTCGATGCGCGAGAGATCCAGGGTTTTCTGCTGCACGTGGTCCAGCAGCCGGCCGGGGGTGGCCACCACGATATCCACACCGCGGCGCAGCTTGTCGATCTGCGGGTTGATGTTGACGCCGCCGAAGATCACGGCGGTGTTGAATTTCAGGTATTTGCCGTAGGTCTGCACGCTCTCGGCCACCTGGGCGGCCAGTTCGCGGGTGGGCGTGAGCACCAGCGCGCGTACCGGCTTCCTGCGCCCGGGTTCCAGCGGATTTTTCTGCAGGTGTTGCAGCAGGGGCAGGGTGAAGCCGGCGGTTTTACCGGTGCCCGTCTGGGCGGCGGCCTGCAGGTCGCGGCCCGCCAACACCACGGGGATGGCGCGGGACTGCACGGGGGTGGGTTCGGTATAGCCCTGATCGGCCACGGCATGTAGCAACTCGGCCGAAAGGCCGAGGGAAGAAAATGACATATAAACTCCTGGGCCGCCTGCTGGCGCACTTTGGCGCCATGCCGGTCCAGGCAGTGATTATTCAGTAAGGGGATCGGGGAATACGCTCATTATCAAGGTAGGCCGCGATGGGTTTGTGGGACTTCAGACCGGATCGCGTCCTCAAACTCGGCGCGGAGTATACGCTATCGGCGCGGATTTACCTAATGGGTGTCTATTGCCCGGTGGGCAGTCATACAGCTGTTAATAGGGCCTGGCCATGACGTGCGTGTGCTCAGTAAAACCGATATTTCAAACCCCGGCGCATATATAAAATGCGTGTCAGATCCCGCTATTGAGCATCCGCTGCGTCCAGGAACAAAAACCCCATGCTATGCGTCAGTTACCTCTACACAGCATGGGGATTTACCGATCAAAAGGCGCTATTTGCACTAATCGTTGCTGTTGCCTGCTCCGGCGGTGCCACCAGCAAAAGGCGTGGTGCAGCCGTTGACGGTATTGAAGCTGTAGATGCCGCCGTTGGTGATGTCGATACCAAATGTAAATGTGCTCACGGCATTGTTTGCAACAATGCCCCCATCGGAAACATAAATTCCATAGGAATTTGAGTTACTTGGTATCGCGCCATTGCTAACTACGTTTTTGCGAATAATACTATTCGGGCCATTGGCAGAAATGCCATATTCATCAAGACCACTCTCGGACGTGAGGCCTGAGACAATATTGTCGCTCACCGTAGAATTTGCACCACTGCTAATTATACCGTTTGCATAGTTGTTGTAGTTACCGGAATTCACCACCTGATTGTGCTCGACCAGTGCGCCTGGGCCGTCGACCCAAATACCCGCATAGTAGCCGGTATCAACCAATACATCCTGAACCACGTCCCCGCTGCCACCCTGGTAGATACCGACGATGAAGCCACGCACGATACCATTCTTGATGGTGACGTTGTTGCCGTAGCTAAAGATGCCAAAGGTGCTGGTATTAATGCCCGCAGATCCTCCATCCAGCTTCCAGCTGTTTAGATCAATGGTCACATTGTTGGCGCTGATAGTAATGGCATTACCTGAAGTTATATTGGTGCCCAGATTGCCGGTCAGACAATAGATTCCCTGTGCGGAGATGGTGGCCGGAAGAGAGGTGATGGGTGTGCAGTTTACGGTCTCTGCGCGGATGGAAGTTGCAACAATAGACAATACAAGTAAAAGCATTGCATATTTTGATGCCATGGAATTCAACCCCCATGATCTAAACTTCTGTTTTCTTTTTGTGGATGCGGAAGCCCTTACTCACCTCACAAATAGTATGCATCAAAATATGGGCTTGCGGATGACAGGCCCCAGCGGGGGCCTGATTCCGGCTTTTTCACATGATAGACAGAACCCGGAAATTAAATCTGTTAAGGCTTGGCCATAAAGAACGCCTACTTTTTAAAGCCGATATTTAAAGACCTGATTCATACTAAAGTCGTATCCGGAAGTTAAAAACTTAGGCTATAGTCATATAACTGGTATCAACCATGCTGGTGATTCACATATATTCGCAGTAACCCTTTTGAAGTGAAGGTTTCTTAATAAGGTATCAACATGCGCGTTATTCCTCGCATATTATGCTACTGCATGGTGTTCCTATCTTTGCTTATTACAGGATGCGCAACGTCCCTAGAAAATGCGGATAATTTCACAGGCAAGATCCCGAAGGGCATGGGACTATTGGTAGTAGCGGTGGATTCTACGGTGCCTTTGGGTGATCTGCGATTCAAACTTCCTGACGATACATTTGCGGCAGTTGCTGCCAGGCATATACATGAAGGTCGAACCGTTCATTTTGTGTTATTACGAGCGGGTAATTATCTGTGGACGCGTGTTGACGTTTCCTTGGGCTATGGTATGTCAGGTTGGATAGACTTGGATGAGGCACATAAAGAACACTTTACCTTCAGCATACAGCCGGGCGTGATTAACTACCCAGGCGATTTTGTGGTGGTCTACCATTCCGGTTATCACATTGAACTGATAGATCGCACCGCTATGATGCTACAGCTCTTGAGTGTCACTCAGCGCAAAATTATTAAAAACTCCCGGTTGATTTACACTGGACCTGGCAATGATATTTTCTATGATTATTATGAAAAGTTGCCAAAGTTAAGTGGAAGTTGAAAATGAAACGCGGTTTGGGTTGTCTGCTTGTGTGCCTGGTATGTTTTGCAATCACGGCAAATGCTGGTCCTTCGCAGACCACGAGTGCTTTACTTACGGTTCGTGATTTATTCAGGGGCGATACATTCAGAGATGCGGTGCTCAATCCAGATGGAAATCTGGTTCTTGCCGTGACTTACACTGACGAGAAACATCAATTTGTTACGCTCATGGATCTGGACACTGAAACCAGCTTTGATATCGTCAAGAACGCCACCAAAGAAGAATATTTCGGCGGCTTGCAATGGATATCCGCTGACACGGCTTATTTCGTTGATTACATAAACGACTATGAAAATAGATTGGTAATTGTGAAATGGCACGGTATTAAGCACGGCAAGCCGCTGGTTTCGGTTATACCGATCAAAAATCGCCCATATGGCATAGTCGATCCTTTGATGCGCGATGGCAAACATTTTCTGGTGGACAAATACACGGTATTCGGTAACACAAAACATCTATATATATATTTGATTGACCCGACGGGCGGCCCCGAACAGATGACTGATAAAACGCGGCTAATGGAGGTAGATAAGGATACTGATTACACGCTTACAGACAGGAATGGAAAATTGCTGATGATTATGACGCAGGATAAGCAGGGGGTACGTCATTTTAAGATGTATGGCGGCGAGAAAGATCATAAAACAATCTGGACTGAATTCAAGAAAATAAAAGATCAGCAAGAAGTATTCAGTCCGATCGCTTTT
>JAGWOR010000026.1 GCA_028870845.1 Gammaproteobacteria bacterium
GTCGCGCATACTGTCCCGATAGCGGGTGTATATCATCACCGCCATGGCCAGCAGCGCCAGGATACCGGCATAGATTTCCAGCTTGAGATTCAGATGGAAATAGATGGCATCGAGCAGAAACAGTATCTTATAGCCTGGAGTGCGGTGAGCACCATGACCTTCCCAGATATCCCTCAAACTTAGCCCATGCTGGTAATAGTCACGGATCACATCAATGAAGTGCCACTGGTCATTGGTGACCACGCTCCTGGCTGCATAGGAAGCCAGCAAAATCACAGCGATGAAAAGCAAGAAAAGCCCGGCATACACGATCCGGTTGTCACGAAAATTCAGGTAAACAGTCTTGATGAGCATGTTGGGTATAAAAGAAAAATCCTTTTTATTGCCTACTAATTTCGATGACGCTAGCCGCGATCTCATCCACCTTCCGGTCCTCAAGTCCGACCCACATGGGAAGGCGCACGAGGGTCTCGCTGGTCCTGTCGGTGGCCTGCATGCTGCCATGAGCACGGCCGTATTTGCGCCCGGCGGGGGCGGAATGCAGCGGAATGTAGTGGAATACCGCCTGGATGCCTTTGGCCTTCAACCCCTGCAGGATGCGCATCTGCATGGCATGGTCGCGGGCCAGCAGATAATACATGTGCGCGTTGTTGGTGCAGTCCGCCGGTATGACGGGGCGCCGGAAAAGGCCCTGCTTCTCGGCCTCCGCGAACTTCGCGTGATACCGGTTCCAGATGGCCAGGCGCTGCTCAGTGATGCTGGCCACGTCCTCCATCTGTGCCCACAGGAACGCCGCCAGAATCTCGCTGGGCAAAAACGATGAGCCGATATCCACCCAGGTATATTTGTCCACCTGGCCGCGGAAGAATTGCGAGCGATTAGTGCCTTTTTCCCAGATAATTTCTGCGCGCTGCATGAAACGTTCATCGTTCACCAGCAGGGCCCCACCCTCGCCGGAGATGATATTTTTGGTCTCATGGAAACTCAGGGCGCCCAGATGCCCGATGCTGCCCAGTGGCCGATTCTTGTAATTGGACAAGATGCATTGCGCGGCATCCTCAACAACGATGAGATCGTGCCGCCGGGCTACTGCCATGATAGCATCCATGTCGCAACCGACTCCCGCGTAATGCACCGGCGCGATCGCGCGGGTTTTCGGGGTGACTGCGGCTTCTACCTTGGACTCGTCCAGATTCAACGTGTCCGGACGGATATCTACGAACACCGGCACGCCACCGCGCAACACAAACGCGTTGGCGGTAGAAACGAAAGTGAAGGACGGCATGATGACTTCATCGCCGGGTTTGATATCGGCGAGGATCGCCGCCATCTCCAGGGCGGCGGTGCAGGAGTGCGTGAGCAGTGCCTTGCGACTCCGCATCTGCTGCTCAAGCCATACCTGGCATTTCTTGGTGAACTGGCCGTTTCCGGACAGATGGGCGGTGGATATGGCCGAGCGGATGTACTCGAATTCCTTGCCGGTGGCAAACGGGCGATTAAAATCAATTTTCATGCGCAGCACCCATATAAAAGAACGACGGTCACCACCTTTCGGATTAAGGGACTTTCTTCGCCACCAGCAAAAGCGAACCACCGGCCGGAAAACGAACCCCGAGCCTGATCAGCAGGCGCTCCAGGTCCATCACCCATCCCATGATAGCGTTTAGCGCACCGTTCACGCGCAGTTCAGCAGTATCGTCATAACCCTGTCTTTGCTTGCGGTTACGCAACCTGGAAAGGTACATCAGCGGCAACAGCAGCGATACAAACGAGGTCATCCTGAGCACACAGAAGCCGGCCTGCTCCACTTTTATTCTCAGTTCCCGCGCCTGGTAACGGCGTCTATGATGGGCATATTCGTCGGCATAACTCCACAGCCATTTGTGTTGTGGGACAGTGAGGATGATCCCTCCACCAACGCGCACGGCCCTGTGCATCTCTGCCAAAACGCGCTGATCTTCTTCAATATGTTCTATGACATCGAAAGCGCCGATGACATCGAACTCCGCTTCGAAGGGCATTTCCCGCGCGTCCATCTGGAATAGTGTGGCTTTCTGGACCCGCTTGGCAGCAAAGCTCAGTCCCCTGGAAAATACCTCGCTTCCGCTCAGGGATAGTCCGGGATAAGCCTTCTCTATTGTACGGAGAACATAGCCGCTACCGCACCCAATTTCCAGCATGTTTTTTGCTTCCGGAAAATAAATTTTGATCATCAAATTGATAAGCTTGCTTCTCGCCTTGAACCAGAAATTGCCCGCTTCAAGATCGAACATCTGCGCATAGAACTGTTCCTCGAAACCATCGCTTTTATGGGCATTCAGAGGGGAAAATGACGTGAAACTGTCAACGATTGCCGGTGCGTGACCGCAATCCGGGCAAGTCCAATCCGTGGAGTCAAATACGTGCTTGCAATTACTGCATCTTCTCATTACTGCTGTGCCTTATGACCAGGATCGCCCATTAGGCAAGACATTCGCGAACCAGCTAAACCCAAAGCTAGGGTATCGCGGGGAAAGCAAAGGTGCGACCTCCTGCTGGCAATAATGAAGGCCACTGTGCGCTGCTACTCAGAATCCAAAGCGCCCATTCTAGCGCTTGACATACCGGAACCGGCTCGCATCCAACGCAATCGTTGAAGCTATGCTGTTATGTACTGTTGAGGGCAGCCGATCTTACCTACTTGCGGCATTCGATGATGATGTGCACATAAGGAATGAATACCTGCGCGGTCAAGATATCGGTGGTGTAGGACTGGAACACCTGGCCGACGAGCGCTTTCCACGCCCGCTCCTGACGTATGTAATTGCCGCGGTCCAGGCTCATGACGAACCTGGACAACCAGCGTTGCTTGATAAGGAAACAGGCTTCCTCGCACACCAGGCGGCCGCCCGGTTTCAACACTGAGTGGGCGAAGCGCAGCACCTCCAGGGATTCCTCATCACTGAGATGGTGCAGGAGACCGTTGCATAAGACGAGATCGGCGTTATTGAAGCGCTCATCGGGCGTCCTGAGCAATTCTCCAACGGTACTAACCAGGAAGGTGGCTTGTGAACCGTATAGCTCCCGGGCTCTCTTGATATAGGTTCCGCTGGCATCGAAGCCTAGATAGGTGATGCCTTGGGGCAGGGAATTGAAGATGACGCCCGGCCCGCAACCGATGTCGATCACTTTCTCGCCGCCCTTGAGCCGCCAGTACTTTTCCGCCATCCAGCGCCTGGATTGAACGGCGCCTGTCAAGTTCTGAAATAGCTCGTAGATCCAAGGCACCGAAAGCATGCGCCTGAGGCCGTTATTCTGATACATCGGTGATCCCGGTTTTCCTCGTTTCCCGTGGCTGACAGGTTCGAGACCACGCGTCCCGAGCGGTCAAGATGTACGTTTATCATACTATGAAACTGGAACCTATCTCAAAATCGTTTTAGCAGAATATTGTAAAAAGTTTTCTGAAAGAGCATCTTTGACACTTGAGTAAACATCATGGTGATGTGTCCCATGCCGAATCTGTCAGCAATGCCTGTTCTAAACGCATTACGCGGGAAAAGAGTTAAATATTTAAGACTTTTTTTGTTATTCATTACCATCGCCCTGTTGGCGGCCTGCGAAGGCAAGCCAGCAGCTATGAATGTGGCGAATGACAGTCACTATGATCCGCGCCAGGTCTTTGATTTGCAATTTATGCAGAATAATTCAACCCCTGAAAGATCGGCAAGTGGCGTCCCCGGACCGGCATATTGGCAAAATCGTGCTGATTATAAGATTACCGCTAAACTCAACCCATTGAACCATCGTTTAGTTGCCAGGGATGTGCTTACCTATACCAACAACAGTCCGGATAAACTGAATTATTTATGGATTCAGTTGGACCAGAATATCTATCGCGCAAATTCTCGCTCAGCACTCACTACGCCCTATGGGGATCCGCGATCAGATCGGGTAACTGATGGTTTTGCACTTCAGGGTGTCTATATTTCGATAAACAACAAGTTGGAGAAGGCATCGTATTTTGTTGATGACACGAATATGCGAATTGATCTTCCACGGGGTTTGCCGGCCCATGGGAGAAAGGTTCGCTTGGTTATTGATTATTCTTTCGATATATCCCATGTATTTTATGGCCAAACGACTCGCATGGGCCGCATATCAACACCGGACGGGCCTGTTTATGCCGTCGCCCAATGGTATCCGCGCATGGTGGTCTATGACGACGTGACGGGCTGGAACACACTGCCTTATCTCGGTCTCGGTGAGTTTTACCTTGATTACGGCAATTTCGATTACAGCATAGAGGTGCCCTGTAACTACATAGTTGCTGGCTCGGGGGAATTGGTAAACTCCAAAAATGTATTAACCGAAACGCAGATACACCGGTTGAAATTGGCGCGAGACAGCGATACGACAATACATATTCGTTCGGCATCTGATGTGCGCTATGCAGATAGCCATGTGACCTGTCACGGACGACGTATATGGCATTTCAGAATCAACAATGCCAGGGATGCAGTGTGGGCCGCTTCGCCAGCCTTTGTATGGGATGCGGCCAGGATAACCCTACCGAAAGGCAAGAAAGCCCTTGCAATGGCGTTTTATCCCCGTTTCGATGCCTCTGTACCGGATGGATGGAACAATGTGGCTCAGTACCTAAAGAAGAACGTGGAATATTTTTCCAAAACATTTTTGGCATACCCGTACCCCAACGCTGTGGCGGTCGCGGCGCCTGTCATGGGAATGGAATATCCGGCAGTGGTATTTGTATCCTGGGCCGCCAAAGGGCCTGGGCTCTTTAATGGTGTTACTCATGAAATCGGACATACCTGGTTCCCCATAATTGTCGGTTCCAATGAGCGGCGCTATGCATGGATGGATGAGGGTTTTGATGTATTTCTTATGCATATGGCCGCTAACGCCTACGTTTATCATACAAATACCGCCGGCTTATCGCCTGCCCTAGCAGAACCGATGGTGAAGTTCATGCGCCAGGAAACTCTGCCGATCATGACGGTTCCTGACAATATACCTGAAGCGGAATTGCGCCCGCTCGAATACGAAAAAACCGCGTTAGGACTCGGATTATTACGCAACTATATCTTGAACAAAGATAATTTTGATCATGCATTCAAGGCCTACATCAAGGCATGGGCCTACCGGCATCCTACGCCCTACGACTTCTTCAGATTGATGAATAATGAAACTGGTGAAAATCTTGATTGGTTTTGGAAAGAATGGTTCTTCGAGAATTGGAAACTGGATCAGGCAGTAACGGATGTCCGCTACATAGACAATGATCCGAAAAAAGGCGGTATTATCACCATAATGAATAACGATAGGATGGCCATGCCAGTCGTAGTAGCCGTTCATGAATCCGGTGGAAAAACCACGATAATCAAATTACCGGTTGAAATCTGGGCTGACGGGAATAAATGGAAGTTCAAAGTCAACACCAGCTCGATAATCACGTCGGTGGTTATTGACCCTGATAAGTTGCTTCCTGATGCGGATAGAACTAATAACACCTGGAATGCTCCGCCTTAACAATTATTATTCGGGTTTGAGTTCCAGTCTGGATTTAGGCTCCTATCCGCATAGTTTGGCTGGCGGCTACCGTCGCCAAAGGGTTTACTGGAAGGCATCCCGAAGAAACGCTTCGTGACACGGGATTTCCGGAAATGTCTTCATATATTTTCTCGCATCTAGCCCCTCGTTGAATATCAGGTCGAGAATGCTTACCCCATGTTCAAATGGCGGATATAACTGCGTGTATTCCGGATAACCACCGTAATCCACCACCTTTACGCTTATTCCTGAGCGCCGGAATACGTTGCCATCCATATAATCCAGCGCCGAAGGCCCGGTAATGTACTCATCTGCGTCTGCCTGCTCACATAGACTAACCAGACGCTCACTCCTGTCTCCGAGCAAGCGGTAGTTACTTGACCAGGTTATGTGCGTGTCGATGCCCAAAATGTCGTTGATTGTTCGAATGAATTCAAAATTTATTTTGCTGAGGAAATTCTCGCGACCATCAATATATAGCGGTTCAAACAAAGGCCAAAATTTTCGGAAGCAGCGGCTGCGCCCATAGTTGAGCATCAGGGTCTTCGCATGCTTTGAACCCCAGTTATCAGCTGCCGTACGGGTTTCGCGTATTGTTTGCGATAGGCTTTCCTGCTTGACGGGAATCGTCAGCCACTGGACACCCTGGGCGGTCTTGATCCTGTTCCGGTTGCGCCAGTCATTCTTGGTGTACTGCATCTCGTCATACAGTATGAATTCATCCACCGAATTGATGAGATCGAAATACCCCTTCCAGGGTATGTAATTCGATTGCAGGATTGCGACTTTTTTCCCCACAACAGGATTTCTTCGCAGGTTTTTGATGTGAATTAAGTGGTGTCGGTACGATCGGCAATTATATAGAGCGGACGTCCTTTTACTTCATCGAAAACCTTGCCCAGATAGATACCGATGATGCCGAGGATCGAAATAATGACCCCGCCGAGGAAATACAGGCTCACGATCAGACTCGGCCAACCTGCCACGGGCTGGTTGTAGAAGATGGTTCTGACGATGAAATAAATGCCAAAGGCAAATGCAATCAGGGAAATCACCAGGCCGAATTTCACCGTGACCCTGAGGGGCTTGTCGGAATAGGCGATGATGGTGTCCACGGCCAGATGCAGGAGTTTACGAAACGTGTAACTGCTCTTGCCGCCCACACGCTCTGCATGTTCCACATTGATGGCGGCGGTTGGGAATCCCATCCAGGTGACCAGCGCACCGAACAGGCGCAGATTCTCGCGCATTTTCCGATAGCAGTCGGCCACCTTGCGGGAGATGATGCGAAAGTTGCCGGCATCGCCGTTGTAGTCCAGTCCCGACAGGTAACGGAACAGCCTGAAAAACAGGTATGAAGATATTCGCTTGAACAGGGAATCCTTGCGTTCAAGCCTGAGCGCCAGCACCACATCAAAACCTTCCTGGGCCTTCTTGTACAGGCGCGGTATTTCTTCGGGCCTGTCCTGCAGATCGCAATCCATCACCACTACCCACTCTCCCCCGGCATTATCAATACCAGCGGTGATGCCATAATGCTGGCCGAAATTGCGGCTGAATCGGAATCCACGCACCCGCGGATCCTGTCTGGAGAGCTCACAGATAATGTCCCAGGAGCGATCGCTACCACAGTCTTCAATCATCAAAATCTCGAAATCCTTGCTGATAGTGCTCAAAGCACTTACCAACCTGCGATATAGCTCATGCAGGCATTCCTCGGCTCTGTAAACCGGGATAACAACAGAGATGTGTGACGCTGCCTTTTCCATCTATGCGTTGATGCCGATAACCGCCACACCCACGAGTATGAAGAGCACGCCGACGATACGCCATGGCGACAGCGTTTCACCGAACAGCAGCCACCCCAGGCAAAAGATCAGGGGATAAATGAGCGCCAGTATTGGGTAAGCCACGCTGATAGGCAGCCGTGTCATTGCCAGGATCCAGGCACAGGTCGCGACCACCGAGTTTAGCAATCCAAAGATAATCCATGGATTTAACATCAGCCGGAAAAAAAACGTGGTTCGATCAGGCCATGATGCAGGCAGCGGGCCGGCGTGCATCGCCTGCCACTTGATAAGCACCTGGCCGACTACTGCGAACACGATGGTGATGAGTACGAAGCTGAATGCTGTGACTTTTGTCATGTCAGACTCCGCGAAATCGAACCGGCAAGCCCAGTAATCGGACAGATGTCGGCTGTATGCATAAATGCCACTGCATGAACAAAACACATCTATTCACAGCGTTCCTTATAACCTTGCAGGATTCAAAATAACTCAAACAACAATCCGGTATTGAATTCACGCTCACCAAAGGACAGCGTGTCTGGTGACAATCGAAAAATAATAACTATCAGAACGGAATATCGTCGTCGCTGAAGTCGGTGTCTTTGGTTGCCGGAGACGCCGTTTTGGGTGTGGACTCTGGTGGGGCGCTCTCGGTCGCGTTTCTGTCCGGATTGCCGGCGCCGGCGCGCGAACCCAGCATCTGCATGTTGTCGGCGATAATCTCAGTGGAATAATGGGTCTGACCTTCCTTTTCATAGGTGCGGGTGCGCAGGCGCCCTTCTATATAGACCTGCGAGCCTTTCTTCAGGTATTCGCCGGCGACTTCCGCCAGACGATTATAGAAGGTAACGCGGTGCCACTCGGTGCGCTCCTTCTGCTCGCCGCTTTCCTTGTCCTTCCAGGCCTCGCTGGTGGCGATGCGGACATTGGTGACCGCGCTGCCTGAGGGCATGTAACGGGTTTCCGGATCAGCACCCAGATTACCCACCAGAATGACTTTGTTAACGCCGCGTGCCATAACTTGAGTCCTCGTAACTGTGGATTTATGCGCCAATTCCATGGCGTGATATGGTTATTTTACGGGAAAAATCTCGAATTTGGTCTCTTGATTATCTTTCCGGAGTCATCCCACCGCGGCAGTTTTCATCCGGTTTAGCCTTCATCCGCTATGTCACGCCTTGCTACTGGTAATGGCGGGCGCATGGATACGGCCACAGTTAACCACAGAACCGCGAGCACCACGCACAGGCTGAATACCCCCGCCAGACCCCAGATGCCCTGCAGCCATCCGCCCACGGCTCCGCCCACGAATATGCCGAAAAACTGCGAACTGGAATAAATGCCCAGCGCCGTACCCTTGGCTTCAGCAGGCGCTACCCGTGAAATCAGTGACGGCAGGCTGGCCTCCAGCAGGTTGAAGGCCGTAAAAAACACCAGCAATGCCGCAATCACCCCGGCTAATCCCCCGTGACCCAGCAACAGCATGCCTTGGGATAGTCCTAAAGCCGCGACGCTCGCCAGGAATATGGGTTTCATGCGGCCCCGTTCCGCAGCGATGATCAGCGGCACCATGAAAACCACTGACGCCACCAGCACCGGCAGATACACCAACCACTGGTCGTGAACGCTGACGCCGGCGGTTTTCAATACCAAGGGCACACTCAGGAAGCTGGCGGTAAGGATGGTGTGCTGCACCAAGATGCCGAAATCCAGGCGCAGCAATTCCCGGTCGGTCAGCACCCGCCGGAACAAGGCGGGCACCGGCTCGGATTCCGCATGCACGCTGCTGCTCAGCGGCTGGGGCACCAACGTGTATAAAGCTCCGATGCCCAGCAAGGCCAGAATCGCCGTCAGCCAGAAAATCCCCGGCACGCCGATCCAGCGATTGAGCACCGGGCTGGCCACCAGCGACAGGCTGAAGGACAGGCCGATGCTCATGCCGATGATGGCCATGGCCTTGGTGCGCACCTGTTCCCGGGTGAGATCCGCCGCCAGGGCCAGGGTGGCGGAACCCACGGCGCCCGCGCCCTGCAGCAGTCGGCCGAGGATGATGCCGACAATGGAATGGGACATGGCAGCAACCACGCTACCCGCGGCGAATACCGACAGTCCGGCCCCGATGACGCGTTTGCGCCCCAGTCGGTCGGACAGGAAGCCCAGCGGGATCTGGAACAGCGCCTGGGTGAGACCGTACACACCCAACGCCAGTCCGATGCTGAATTCCGTGGCATCCGGCAGACGCCGGGCCCACAGGGCAAATACCGGATAGATCATGAACAGTCCCAGCATACGCAGGGAAAATATCCCGGCGAGTGAGAATGCGGCGCGGCGTTCGCCACCGCTCATGGAATCGGTTTTCATCGGCAGCCCGGCTGTATCTTTAAGGTTTGGAGGGTACGCACACCCGGCATTTTTCGGGTGGCGCACAAATCGGATCCAGGGGCGATTTTAACACGCGTCCTGCCGGGGGCTGCTAATGCAGGCGTACACATCCCGCATTTTGCTACGCACTTGCCACGCGGGGTATAGTTAGCGGTTCGGAATTTCACAGGTCCAGAATGGATACCATCAGCATCCGCGGGGCACGCACCCACAACCTCGCCAACATCAACGTGGATCTGCCGCGCGATCGGCTGATCGTGATTACCGGCCTGTCCGGCTCCGGTAAATCCTCGCTGGCCTTCGACACCATCTACGCGGAGGGCCAGCGCCGCTACGTGGAATCCCTGTCCGCCTACGCCCGCCAGTTCCTGTCGATGATGGAAAAGCCCGATGTAGACCATATCGAAGGCCTATCACCGGCCATCTCCATCGAGCAGAAATCCACTTCCCACAACCCGCGCTCCACCGTTGGAACGGTGACCGAAATCTACGATTACCTGCGCCTGCTGTACGCGCGTGCCGGTACACCGCGCTGCCCGGACCACGGCATCGATCTTGCAGCGCAGACCGTGAGCCAGATGGTGGACCAGGTGCTGGCTCTACAGGATGACAGCAAACTGCTGCTGCTGGCACCGGTGATCCAGGAACGCAAGGGTGAACATCTTGAGCTGATTGCGGAACTTCGCAGCCAGGGTTTCGTGCGTGCGCGCATCGACGGCCAGGTGGTGGAACTGGAACACGCTCCCAAGCTGGATCTGCGACGCAAACACAGCATCGAGGTGGTGGTTGACCGGTTTAAGGTACGGCCAGACATGGGCCAGCGCCTGGCAGAATCCTTCGAAACTGCGCTGCGCCTGGCGGACGGCAGCGCGCGCGTGGCTTACATGGACGAGCCGCAAACAAAAGAGCTGGTGTTCTCATCCAAGTTCGCCTGTCCGTTGTGTGGTTACAGCCTTCCCGAACTGGAACCACGGCTGTTTTCCTTCAATAATCCGGTGGGCGCCTGCCCGGCCTGCGATGGCCTGGGCGTCAGGCAATTCTTCGACCCCGCCCGCATCGTTGCCCACCCTCACCTGACGCTGGCCGGCGGCGCAGTACGGGGCTGGGACCGGCGCAATGCCTGGTATTTTCAGCTACTGCAGAGCCTGGCCAAACATTACAAGTTCAGCGTCGAAATACCCTTTGATGAGTTGCCGGAAAAAATCCGCAAGGTTGTTCTGTACGGCAGCGGCAATGAAGTCATCGCATTCCGCTATATTAATGAGCGTGGCGGTTCGGTTTCGCGGCGGCATCCCTTTGAAGGAATCATTCCCAACATGCAGCGCCGCTATCATGAGACCGAATCGCAGATGGTGCGCGAAGAACTGTCAAAATACCTGAGCAGCCAGCCCTGTCCGGATTGTGGAGGTGCACGCCTGCGGCGCGAAGCCCGATTTGTGTTCCTCCTCGGCGAAAACCTGCCTGCCATTACCTCGCGTTCGGTGGGACAAGCCTTGAAGTTCTTCGAGCAGCTGTCCTTGGGCGGCTGGCGCGGCGAAATTGCCGGCAAGATTGTCAAGGAAATCCATGCGCGCCTGTCGTTCCTGGTCAACGTCGGCCTGGATTACCTGGCGCTGGAACGCAGCGCCGAGACCCTGTCCGGCGGCGAGGCCCAGCGCATCCGGCTCGCCAGCCAGATCGGCTCAGGGCTGGTGGGCGTCATGTACATCCTCGATGAGCCTTCCATCGGCTTACACCAACGCGACAATGCACGTCTGCTGGACACCTTGATGCGGCTGCGGGATCTGGGCAATACCGTCATCGTGGTGGAACACGATGAGGAGGCCATACGTCACGCTGACCACGTGCTCGACATGGGGCCGGGTGCCGGCGTGCATGGCGGACGGGTGGTGGCCCAGGGCACTCCCGGGCAGATTATTGCTGATTCCGCCTCGCTCACCGGCCAGTACCTGGCGGGCAGGCGGAGTATTTCCGTGCCGAGCCAACGCCATCCGGTGGATCCCATGCGCATGCTGCGCATACGCAAGGCGCGCGGCAATAATCTGAAGAACATCGACGTGGATATCCCGCTGGGCCTCTTGACCTGCATTACCGGCGTTTCCGGATCAGGCAAATCCACCCTCATCAACGACACCTTGTACCGGTTTGCAGCCCGCCGGCTGAATGACGCCTCCGAAGATCCGGCTCCCAGTGATGGCGTCGACGGGCTGGAACAGATTGACAAGATTATCGACATTGACCAGTCACCCATCGGTCGCACACCCCGCTCCAACCCGGCAACCTACACCGGCCTGTTCACGCCCATCCGCGAGTTGTTTGCCCAGACACCGGAAGCGCGTGCCCGTGGATACACAGCGGGGCGTTTCAGTTTCAACGTCAAGGGCGGACGCTGCGAGGCCTGCCAGGGAGACGGGGTCATCAAAGTTGAAATGCACTTCCTGCCGGACATCTATGTGGCCTGCGATGTGTGCAAGGGCAAACGCTACAACCGCGAGACCCTGGACATACGCTTTAAGGGGAAAAACATCCACGAAGTGCTGGAAATGACGGTGGAGGACGCCGCCCAGTTCTTCAGTGCGATTCCAGTAGTGTCGCATAAGCTCCAGACACTCATGGCGGTGGGGCTGACCTATGTGAAGCTTGGCCAGAATGCCACCACCCTCTCCGGCGGCGAAGCCCAGCGAGTCAAGCTGTCGCGGGAGCTCTCCAAGCGCGATACCGGCAGCACCCTGTATATACTGGACGAACCCACCACCGGCCTGCATTTTCACGACATCGACCAGCTGCTGGCAGTTTTGCGCCGGCTGCGGGAAGGCGGCAGCACCGTGGTGGTGATCGAGCACAATCTGGACGTGATCAAGACCGCCGACTGGGTGATCGACTTGGGGCCGGAGGGCGGGGATGCCGGCGGCAGCGTGGTGGCTACCGGGACGCCGGAACAAATCTGCGGAGTTGCGCAGTCCTACACCGGCCGGTTCCTCAGCAAGGTGCTTGGGAATGAAAGGCATATCCAGCGAATCGATAGAAAAGCCGGTATTCGCTAGACTGCACAATATTGCACGAAAATAATCCGCTTATATGAAAGTTAGCCACACGCCTATATGTGTCCTCGGCATGCATCGCAGCGGCACCAGCTGTCTGACCGGCCTGCTGGCAGACGCAGGGGTATTTCTCGGCGACGTCTCGAAGCAAAACCCCTATAACCTAAAGGGTAACCATGAAAACATACGTATCATGCGCCTGCATGATGAAGTACTGGCTGCCAATGGCGGCAGATGGGACGCCCCGCCACAGGGTGAAGTAACCTGGAACGCGGCACAGAAGGCTTCCCTTCAAGAAATTTTGGCTGTGTACCGGGGACAACAGCTTTGGGCATTCAAGGATCCGCGTACCCTGTTTACGCTGTCTGCCTGGCAGGATGCAGTGCCGGGTTTACGTTTTATCGGCACATTCCGGCATCCGGGCGCCGTGGCCCAGTCGCTTCACCGGCGCGGCCGGCTGTCCGCAGACGCGGGCTACAAACTCTGGCTATGCTATAACCGACGTCTGCTGGAACTGCAACAGACGCTGGGGTTCGACATCCTGTGTTTTGATCTGGAACGCGCAGCCTACATCCAGTCGGTCACCAATGCCTTTCGCCATCTGGGTCTTGATGTAACAGGTGCAAACCTGGCCTTCTTCGAGGAAGAGCTGCGCAATAGCAGCATAGAACCGATGTTTGCCGAGCCACCACAGGAAGTCATGGGAATCTATCAGCACCTCAGGGAAACAGCAGCATGATACACCTGGTCCGCCGATTCCTGCGCCGGCCGAAGCTCTCGGTGGTGGTAGTCGTATACGACATGGGCCGCGAAGCGCCACGCACATTGCGATCACTGGCTATGCCATATCAGATCGACATTTCGGAGCAGGACTATGAAATCATAGTCATGGACAACGGCTCGCCGCAGCCGTTAGGCAAAGAGCTGGTACAGAACTTCGGGCCACAATTCAGATATCAATATGTAGAAAATGCATCACAATCGCCTGCCGCTGCAATCAATCAGGGTGTGGCCCTGAGCCGCGGGAGTCTGGTAGGAATTTATATAGATGGCGCCAGGTTAGCTTCACCCGGTCTTTTATCCACAGCCCTGCGTGGCTTCTGCCTTTACGATGATCCGATCGTGGCCACACTGGGGTGGCATCTGGGGCCAGAAGTGCAGCAAAAGTCTGTGCACAGCGGTTACTGTAAACAGGTCGAAGAGGCGCTCCTCGAAAGCATCGGCTGGCCGCTTGACGGTTATCGCTTGTTCGATATTTCCACACTCGCCTTATCCTCACGCGACGGCTATTTCACCGCACCTTCGGAAAGTAATGCTGTATTTATGAGGCGTAACACCTTCATCGAATTGCACGGATTCGACGTAGCTTTCGACGAAGCGGGTGGTGGCCTGCTTAATTTGGATTTCTTCATACGGGCACTGGAACGTACACAGTCACCATTGGTAATGCTGCTAGGGGAAGGTACCTTCCACCAGCTCCACGGCGGCGCCTCTACTAGCGCGCAAATAACCGATCAAGACCAGTTCCAAAAATGGGCGGAAAAATACCATAGGCTGCGCGGCAAACCCTGGCAGCATCCCGTCAAAACGATGACATATATTGGGAAACTTTCAGCCACCTCATACAAATCGCTCTGCCTCTCGGTCGAAAGGCTGCGTACTTCTGGTCAGCCAAACAATTTATGAAATAATAGCGTTATAAAGGGCCGATATTCCTCGTCATTGATGTGTACCGGTCAAACACTATCTAGCTGCATAAGATATTGTTCATGCATTCCGCTATTTGCAGGCTACTTGCATAGTGTCACAAATCACAGCTCTCGTAGTTCTAGCGGGTTGAATAATCTTAGGTACGATGTTCCGATCGTTCTAAATTATCAAATAGATTGTTCCAGGCTAATGCTCCGTTCCGTATAAGTGAATAATCATAAGATTCCCTACAAAACAGTCCCCATGACTGGCGGGGGTGCTTCCAATCCAATAAAGTAAATTTGAGTCCATTTCTTGATGCGATTGCCGAAATCGTATCGATCTTGTATTTGACATTCTCGGGGTACACCCAACCTTTTCCCTGATAATCAGTTTCCGCAATAAAGAAGGTGGCAAACATCCCGCCCGTAGGTTTTAAATGCTTAGATACTTGCATTAGCCAATTTTCTATCAAATTCAGGCCACAGTGACTAAAAATTGACTGTGCTAAAGCATAGTCGATTCTCAAGGATTCGGTAAAATCTTGTAAAGATTCATGATAAGAAAATGTGGGGCGTTTCAAATTTATCTGATCCCAGCCTACTTCATTCATGATGCCGTCTTCCACAAGCCAGCGATTAGGTTCAACACCGATATAGTTTCCTGTATTGAGATAGGGTATTAACAGACGTCCGATTCGCAAGGAGCCACAACCGATATCCAGTAGCTTGTGATGCTGTCTCAGACCTGCACATGTCAACAAATTGAAAACCATCGCAGCGACAAGGTCGTAATTTTCCGGCGGACCGACAAATGATCGATAATGCTCTCCGCCTGCCCTATATTCCAAGCCCAGGCCATGGGTACGTGGTTTCTTGAATAATTTAAACATAGGAACTTTTGGTCTTATGTCTGGATACCGAGCATACTACCCCTGCAGAAAATGAGCTTGTATATGCATACTGCTTTGCCGGTTGGAGCTTAGGCTCAAGAGCGTTTACGCTTTTCATCATATGTTTAACTAAAGCCTACGGCGCATCCTGTTCGCTCATTTGTTCGCCCCCATCATGTTTCATCGATGCAACCATAAAAGTCTCGGCATGATTTGCAACTCAGATTAGCAAGGCTCCAGCAATATCCAGGGGCTCATACCTGCCGAACTCTGTATAGCCCAGGAAGGTGAGCTCTTCCCCGGCTACTTGCCAGGCATTTTGGGAATCGGATGGGGACAAAACCTCCTTCCATTCACCGATCATGCCGCGCCGCAGAAGATGCTGGGCCGATTCTCCGGGTTTTCTGTCAGTCAGTGTCTCGAAGCTTGTGGCCTGATATACTTCATCCAGGGTCGTGTCGGCATACGCCAGATCTAGCCAGCTAAACAAAGCTGCGACTATTTTCTTGAAGTTCAGCATAAGGTCCTCGTAACGCAGAATAACCAGGTTCCCGTCATTAGCCATATCCCTGAGGATATTAACTCGGTTGCGCCAGGCGTTGAGCAAATTCCAATAATCATCTTCATCATCCACATGAGCGCGTTTCACCGAACGCATGAGTCGTCTATAGTGCACCGCAGAAATAGCGACATCCCGCCCATCACGTACGATCAGTACTTTTTTTCCACTGGGCTTCCATTTATTCAGATAACCATAGCGCGCGATCAAATCTGCGCCCTTCAATACAAGATTGGATCTATGATCTATGATCAGATACATAGTCTCCAGGAATGCATCCGCCGCCTCATAGATACTGACTGCGGCAGCTATGCGTTTATACAGCTCTATTAAAGCTGCGCGTGGCACATCAATGACGGACAAAAGCTGATGTTTTTCATTTGGTGCCCAGTCTAAGCTGATGTGCTTCGATTTAACGGCATATAACTCCAGAATCGTATCGATAGCTTTTTCAGCGGACAATTCGAATATCGAGCTGATGGATTCGGAGCCGGTATTCCTCGCTAGTATTGAGGTCGCTTGGGTGTTTCCAGCTAAGTCCTTAGGCAAAGCGGCCCAGGCATTAGCACTGAAATAGCTGATAAGACGCTCTTTCCTTGGCAATAAAGCATCGCCATTTACGACTTTTCCTGCCCCTGCACCGATCAAATCGATCTCTTTCACGCCGCGCAAATGGGGATGCTTGTCGAGTATCCGCAGCAACCAGCTGGTACCGCTTTTATACATGCCGATTATGAATAATGGCGCACGACTGGCTTGTTTTACCATGAGCGAAGTGTAACTAAATATATCCTGCTAAAACTATATATACGCCAATATTTACCACTAATGGGTTGTGCGCCATTGCATAGGAGATCACAATTATCTTATATAAACTACATGGAACAGAATCTGGGTTGTTAGCAAATTTAATTCTTGTCAGTATATTACTGGACATAACAGACAAGTGAAGCGATATTGAACGTATAATTTATTTGCCAATGTAATCTTGATTCCTGGGTTGGCATAATCCAGCATTCAATGAGAAAAACCCATGCTATCTGCTTCCTGGTTCACTTGGCTCGTAACATTAGCCTGTATAACTGTATTGGCATTTACCTCGCTCGGACCGGATCTGGTGCTTGCGGCCGGTCTCACCGTCTTGCTGCTGGCCGGTGTGATATCACCAGCCCAGGCCCTCGGTGGTTTCGCAAATGACGCGGTGCTGACGGTTGCAGTCCTGTATGTTGTAGCAGCTGGCCTGCGAAACACGGGGGCAATAGATGCCCTGATTCACAGGATATTCGGCCGCCCCAGAACCATCATTGGAGCCCAGCTGCGCATGATGCTGCCGGTGGCCGCATTAAGCGCATTTGTGAACAACACGCCGGTGGTGGCTGCATTACTGCCTGCGGTTTCGGATTGGGCGAAGCGCCAGCGCATACCCTCTTCCAAGCTGATGATTCCCTTAAGCTACGCGGCAATCCTCGGCGGAACCTGTACGCTCATCGGCACCAGCACCAACCTGGTAGTCAATGGACTGCTAAAATCCCAGGCGCATTTGCCTGGCATGTCTTTTTTTGAGATCGCCTGGATTGGGGTTCCCTGCACACTGATCGGTTTACTGTATGTGCTCCTCCTCAGCCGCTGGCTGCTGCCGGTACGCAAAGCGTCCCTTACGCAACTGGAAAATCCACGGGAATATACCGTGGAAATGCTGCTGGTCTCCGGAAGTCCGCTCGAAGGCCGGAGCATCGCATCTGCTGGATTGAGGCAGCTGCCGGGGTTGTTTCTGGTGGAGATCGACCGCAACGGTCAAATCATCCCCGCGGCCGGACCCGAGGAACGCCTGCAGGCCGGCGACCGGCTGGTATTTGCGGGTATTACCGATTCTATAGTGGATCTGCAACGCATTCGCGGTCTGGTACCAGCTACTGATCAGGTATTCAAGCTCGATGCCCCCCGAACTGCCCGGACCCTGATCGAAGCTGTAATTGCCGCGCATTCACCCATCTGCGGTAAAACGGTCCGGGAAGGACGCTTCCGTTCGCTGTATAACGCAGTGGTAATAGCCGTGGCCCGCAACGGCGAACGCATACGCAAAAAAATCGGCGACATCGAACTGCGAGCGGGCGACACGCTGCTGCTGGAAACCGGACCGGAATTCATGGAGCAACGGGCCAATTCCAGGGAGTTCCTGCTGTTGCGCCCCATCGAAGGGGCCAGCATTCCACGCCATGAACGCAGCTGGATTGCGTGGCTGATATTGGCTGGATTTGTGCTGATTGCGGGCATGGGGTGGTTGCCGGTATTCACCGTAGCCCTGCTGGCCGCAGGCCTCATGATCATCAGCCGGTGTTGCACCGTGAGCCTGGCGCGCCGGAGTGTCGAATACGAAGTCATCATCGCCATTGCTGCCGCCTTCGGCATCGGCAAGGCCTTGGTAATCAGCGGGGCAGCCGGCGGATTCGCTCACGCATTGCTGGCCCTTGCCGGCCATAACCCATGGATGTTGCTGATGATGATTTACGGCATCACCATGGTGCTCACAGAATTAATTTCGCATAGCGCGGCTGCGGTTATCGTCTTTCCGCTGGCGTATGCTGCAACTTCTTCCCTAGGCCTTAATTTCATTCCGTTTGCCATGGCCATCGCCATGGCCGCCTCGGCAAGCTTTGCTACGCCCATTGGATACGCCACCAACCTGATGGTATACGGTCCGGGAGGCTACCGGTTCAGTGATTTTCTGCGCATTGGTCTGCCGCTCGATCTCATTATGGGGGCGATATCAGTGCTGATAATTCCGCATCTCTGGCCTCTGGTCTAAGGTTTGTGGCCAGCCGATGCTCTATCCATCAGAAAAGCAATGGATTGATGGTTAAGCGACGTGTGTCGCGACATCAAGTCAACCGCTTTTGCGCCACGTATTCATTACATCCATGCTTCCTCCCGCAGGTCTTTAGTTTTACGCCATCCAGCCCCCTGGCGGCCAGAAACTCGAGGATTTCAGCCGGGCGCGCCACTTCAAATGGAAGCCCGCCCAGCCAATCGAGTACATCATGCCAGCGCGACATACCCCGTCGAAGGCGCAATTTGCCCTTTGTGAATTGCACCAGTGGTACCAACACCATCAGATAGGGAAAATGCAGCGCGATAACCAGGCACCGCTTCAGGATGCCATGGTTATATGAGCGCTTCATGAATTTCCAATAATTGCTGATCCAGCCCTGATCATTGTAAATGGATATATACAGAAGACCGCCTGGACGTACCAGCCGCGCCACATTGTCAATGGCACTCCACATGGCGCCCGTGTGATGCAAGACTCCCCAAGAGTAGACGATATCGGGATGTCCAAGTTTGGCGAGATGGTCGGTATCCAGCACCGAGGCCTGTTCTATGGTCCAGAGGGGATCTTCCCTGAAATACCTGTTCTTAAGTATCTGAGCGCAAGCAACCGATTGCGGATCATAGTCAAACGAATGCACTCGCGCCCCCATGCGGCGTGCAGCTAGAGAAAACAGTCCGCTGCCACAGCCTGCATCCAGGAATGTCCTGCCCGACAGTCCTATATCACCCAGCATCTGCCGCAAGGATTCCTGCGCGAGCTGAATGCGTCTTTCATCCAGGTGTTTCAGAAATCCTTGCCAGTTTCTGCCGAATTCAAACCGCTCCCCTGCGGCAACTTCCTTGGCAAAAAGCTGTTGTGTCGTATCAGTCAATGAAATCTCCCGTGTTCCGCATCAGATGAGCCGCAATTCAACCGACTCAGCTAGCGTCCGCCGCGCCTAAAAACATATTGGTTGCAACCCAAGCCACCGCTACATGTCGCCAACTCCACTAACTGGAATCCCCGGTCGCGGTAAAACTTGAAAATTTCTTCCGGCTTGGCGACCTCGAATGGATAGCCACCCATCCAATCCACCATGTCTCGCCAGCGGCTCATACCGCGCCCGCTGTGACTGGCATATCTGGTCCAATAATGGATGTATTGCAACGGATGCAGTCTGATGACCGATCCGAGCAACGACCGGAGCTCGCGGATGCCCATAACCAGCAGCAAATAGGGTATGCGCAGCACAGCCGGTAATCTGTTGTAGATCTGCTTCAATTTTCGCCAGCGTCTGCTCCAGCCACCCTGATCGTTATATATGGCTATAAACAAGAGTCCTTTATCGGCTACCAATTCACCGACGTTTGCCAGGGCTTTCCACATATCACCGGTGTGATGCAGTACACCCCAGGAGTAGACGATGTCATGCCTACCCAGTTTCTGCATGTAATTTGCATCCAATGCAGAGCCTTCCTCAATAACCCAGTCAGTGTCATTTTTATAAAAGCGTTCGCGCAAAATCTGGGCACAGGCCACCGAACTCGGATCATAATCAAATGAGCGCACCCTTGCTCCCAACTGCCGAGCTGCCAGTGAAAACAGCCCGCTGCCGGAACCCACGTCAATGAATGACTTCCCTGCCAGCGAGTCCATACCCAGCATGGACTGCAGTGAATGCCGGGCCAGATCTATACGTTCCGCATTCAGGGTATGAAGAAACCGTAGCCAATTCTTGCCGAATTCGAAACGCTTGCCTGCACTGATTTCCTCTGCAAAGGTGGATGTCACATGATTCTCCGCAATTCCGGATATTACATTCCGTATGGAAATCTCACTTCTAATTTTATCTCCAAGCCGGGCCACTAAACCTCACACACGAGGCCCAGCTAGCTTGCCTTGGCTTCTCCAGAAAGAAAAAACCGGGCAGGGCCCGGTTTTTATATTCTGTGGATCAGCCTAGTTAGTCCTTGGATTTGGATTTCTTGGCGGTTTTGCCGGCCTTCTTGGCGCCTTGCTTGTCGGTTTTGGTCGCCGATGCCTTGGCCTTCTTGGCCGATTTCGCTGCCTTTATCTCCGCCTTGTCCGGTTTCACCGGCTTTTCCGCTTTGGCTTTCTTGGCGGCTTTGGCAGGTTTCTCAGCAGCTTCGGTTTCCGGCTTGACCGTCTTGGGCTTCCTGGTTTCAGCCGCTGATTCGGCTGCCTTGGCCAGTTGTGCTTCCCTGTCAACCAGCTGCATCACCGCCATGGGAGCCTTATCGCCGGGGCGAAAGCCGTGTTTGAGGATCCGCGTATAGCCGCCGGGTCGGGACTGATAATGCGGGCCGATGTCCGTAAACAGCTTGGTTACCAGGGCGTCATCCCGCAGGCGCGCGAAGGCTATGCGGCGTTTGGCAACGCTGTCCTGCTTCGCTAGTGTGATCAGCGGTTCCACCACACGGCGCAATTCCTTGGCCTTTGGCAGCGTGGTATGGATGGATTCATAGCGCAAAAGGGCCGCCGCCATGTTGTTCATGAGCGCTTCGCGATGCGCGCTGTTACGGCTTAGTTGCCGTCCGGTGTTCTGGTGACGCATTGCATTGCTTCCTTAAACTGCTTTTTTGAGGCTCGCTGGCGGCCAGTTTTCAATTTTCATACCCAGTGTCAGGCCGTGCTGCGCAAGCACGTCCTTGATCTCGGTCAGCGACTTCTTGCCGAGATTGGGTGTTTTCAGCAGCTCCACCTCGGTTTTCAACACCAGATCGCCGATGTAGTTGATATTCTCGGCTTTCAGGCAATTGGCGGACCGCACAGTCAGTTCCAGCTCCTCCACCGGCTTGAGCAGCACGGGATCGAAACGAGATTCACCGCCGGCATGTGCCTGGTCACGGCCCTTGAGGTCAACAAAGGCGGCCAGTTGCTCGCTGAGAATGGTGGCCGCTCGGCGGATGGCTTCTTCCGGATCAATGGTGCCGTTGGTCTCGATATCGATGACCAGCTTGTCCAGGTCGGTGCGCTGCTCAACACGCGCGCTTTCCACCGTGTAGGTGACGCGGCGTACCGGGCTGAATGAGGCATCCAGCTGCAAACGGCCGATGGGACGGCTTTCTTCCTCGAAGGTCAGCCGTTGATTGGAAGGCTGGTAGCCGCGCCCGCGTTTCACCTTGAGCTTCATGTTCAGCGAGCCGGCACTGTTCAGATGCGCGATCACCAGGTCCTTGTTCACGATATCTACATCGTGATCGAGTTGTATGTCTCCGGCGGTGACCACGCCAGGGCCTTTCTTGACCAGGGTAAGCGCGGCTTCATCCCGGGTATGCATGCGAATGGCCAGCTGTTTGAGGCTCAGCAGTATATCGACCACATCTTCCTGCACGCCCTCAATGGTGGTGTACTCGTGAAGCACACCCTCGATTTCCACCTCAACCACGGCAGATCCGGGCATGGACGAGAGCAGGATGCGGCGCAAAGCGTTGCCCAATGTGTGGCCAAAACCACGTTCCAATGGCTCCAGCACCACGCGTGCTTGAAGATCCGATTGTGCCTGCACGCCCACCAGGCGTGGCTTCAAAAATTCGGTTACTGAACCCTGCATGGGAAATATCCCTCGCGATAACTGTGACTGAAAGACTTACTTGGAATACAGCTCGACTACCAGATTCTCGTTGATGTCCGGCAGCATGTCGGCGCGTTCCGGGGCCGCCTTGAACTTGCCGGTCATCTTGGTCTCGTCCACTTCCACCCACTCCGGCAGGCCCACCTGCTTGGCGATGCCCATGGCCGCCTGGATGCGTAATTGCTTCTTGGCGCGTTCCCGGACTGCGATCATGTCGTCCGATTTCACCTGGTAGGAAGGAATATTGACCACCTTGCCATTCACTTCGATGGCTTTATGGCCAACAAGCTGGCGGGCTTCGGCTCGGGTGGCGGCAAAACCCATGCGATACACGACGTTGTCCAGTCGGCATTCAAGTATTTGCAGCAGTGTCTGGCCGGTGGCGCCTTTCCGGCGCGAGGCTTCCTTGTAGTAGCGGCGAAACTGCCGCTCCAGCACGCCATACATGCGCCGCAATTTCTGCTTTTCACGTAACTGTACGCCGTAATCCGACAGCCGGTTGCGTTTGGCGCCGTGCTGGCCGGGCTGCGATTCAATGCGGCACTTGGATTCCAGCGGCCTTGCACTGCTTTTCAGGAACAGGTCAGTGCCTTCGCGCCGCGAAAGTTTGCATTTGGGTCCGAGATAACGAGCCATGATCAGGAGCCTCTGGTTAAACGCGGCGCTTCTTGGGTGGACGGCAGCCGTTGTGCGGTATCGGCGTCACGTCCGAGATATTCGAGATCTTGAAGCCGATGTTGTGCAGTGAACGCACCGCGGATTCACGCCCCGGCCCGGGACCCTTGACCTGGACTTCCAGGTTGCGCACCCCGAATTCCTGCGCGGCAACCCCGGCTTTCTCGGCCGCCACCTGCGCTGCAAACGGCGTGCTCTTGCGTGAACCACGGAATCCGGAACCGCCGGACGTGGCCCAGCACAGAACATTGCCCTGGCGGTCGGTAATCGTCACGATAGTGTTGTTGAAGGATGCGTGGACGTGGGCAATGGCTTCCACCACGGTTTTCTTGGGGCGTTTGCGCGGACCGGGCGCAGCCCCGGCTGCAGCTGGGGCTTCTGCGCCCGTAACCGCAGCTTCCTTGGTTTCCTTCACGTCTTTGGTTTCTTTGGCTTCTTCCGCCATATATAAATCTCGCTTACTGAATTCTGTTATTTGACAGCTTGTTTGCGGCGGCCCTTGCGGGTACGCGCATTGGTACGCGTGCGCTGCCCGCGTACCGGCAAGCCACGACGGTGGCGCAGGCCGCGGTAGCAACCAAGATCCATGAGCCGCTTGATGCTCATGGATACCTCGCGCCGCAGATCACCTTCAACCGTGAACTTAGTCACATTGACGCGCAGGGCTTCCACTTCCTGGTCAGTCAGATCCTTGACCTTGGTTTCCGGCTTTATGCCGGTCACCTGGCAAATCAGGCGGGCGCGGCTGAGTCCGATCCCGTAGATGTTCTGCAGACCGATTACGGCATGCTGGTTGGCTGGAATGTTGATCCCGGCGATACGCGCCATGGCCTTGCTTCTCCTGTGCGCACCCCATAGGGGCGCGAAAACCGCTAATTTTGCCTGTTTTTTCTAATTAAATCAATGTGTTCTGGTTACTTCAACCCTGGCGTTGCTTATGCGTAGCATCGCTGCAGATGACCCGAACCACACCGCCACGCCGCACAATCTTGCAATTGCGGCATATTTTCTTAACCGATGCCCGTACTTTCATGATTCCACTCCTGCGGCAAGCACCCGCCGCCAAATGATTTCCCGCTCAGCGCAAGCCGCTGCCGCCGTATCCCTTAAGGTTGGCCTTGCGCAGCAGGCCTTCATACTGATGCGACATCAGGTGTGCCTGCAGCTGCGCCATAAAATCCATGACTACCACCACAATGATCAACAGCGAAGTACCGCCGAAATAGAACGGCACATTCCAGTACACGATCAAAAATTCCGGTAACAGGCAAACTGCGGTCACATAGATAGCGCCCCAAAAGGTCAGTTTGGTAAGCACATTGTCTATGTAGGCGGCGGTCTGTTGCCCGGGACGGATCCCAGGAATGAAGGCACCGGATTTCTTGAGGTTTTCCGCAGTTTCCCGGGAGTTGAACACCAGAGCAGTGTAGAAAAAACAGAAAAATATGATCAGTCCGCCGTAAAACACCACGTAAATCGGCTGACCCGGGGACATGGCGGCAGCGAAGCGCTGCAATGCCGTCGCCAGCCAGCCGCCAGATTGCTGGCCAAACCAGTTCCCCACCGTGGCCGGAAACAGAATGATCGAGGACGCAAAAATCGGTGGAATCACTCCTGACATGTTGAGTTTCAGGGGTAAGTGGCTCGACTGCGCCGCAAACATGCGCCGCCCCTGCTGGCGTTTGGCGTAATTAACGGTAATGCGCCGCTGGCCGCGTTCCACGAAAATCACGAAAGCGGTAACGCCCAGCACCAGCACCACGATGACGATGGCGATCAATGGGTTCATTTGGCCAGTACGCACCAGATCCAGGGTGCCCCCGAATGCGGCCGGAAGCCCCGCCACGATGCCGGCGAAAATCAGCATGGAAATACCGTTACCGATGCCGCGTTCGGTTACCTGCTCGCCGAGCCACATGAGAAACAGCGTACCGGTGACCAGACTGACGGTCGCAGTAAACACGAAATTGAATCCCGGCTGCACAGCCACACCCTGGCTCTGGAGCGCCAGCGATGCGCCCAGAGACTGGAATAGTGCCAGCGCCACGGTACCCCAGCGGGTGTACTTGGTGATGATACGCTGGCCAGACTGGCCTTCCTTGCGCAACTTTTCAAGACTGGGCACCACCACCGCCAGCATCTGCATGATGATAGATGCGGATATATAAGGCATGACGCCGAGTGCAAAAATTGACAGGCGCTTCAAGGCGCCGCCGGAAAACATGTTGAACATGTCCAACAGTCCGCCGCTGTGCTGCCCGAAAAGCCGTTCCAGGGCCGCCGGATCAATTCCCGGTACCGGTATATGGGTACCGACCCGGAACACCACCAGCGCGCCGATCAGAAACAGCAAGCGCTTGCGCAGATCGGTGAGCTTCCCGATCTGCGACAGGGAGCCCATCATGCCGGGTCCGCTGGCACGTGACATCAGTCTTCCACCTTGCCGCCGGCCGCCTGGATCGCAGCCAGGGCACCCTTGGTGGCCTGCACACCCTTGAGAGTAACTTTTTTCTTGAGTTCACCCGCCAGAAACACCTTCACCTTTTCGGTTTGCAGCGGGACCAGTCCGGCGGTTTTGAGGGCGAGTATGTCAATCACTTCGGCATCAACACGCGCCAGGGCATCGAGGCGCACTTCGGCACGGCTTGGCTTGAGATGCGAACGGAATCCCACCTTGGGCAGGCGGCGCTGCAGCGGCATCTGGCCGCCCTCAAAGCCCACTTTGTGATAACCGCCCTTGCGTGCGTACTGGCCCTTATGGCCCTTGCCGGAGGTTTTGCCCAGTCCCGAGCCTATGCCCCGTCCCAGGCGTTTTTTGCCGGTCTTGCTGCCGAGCGCGGGGGAAAGCGTGTTAAGGCGCATGTTCAATTCTCCTCGACGCGCAGCAAGTAGGAAATTTTTCCGATCAGCCCGCGAATTTGTGACGTGTCATCCACAACAACACTGTGGTGCATTCGGCGCAAACCCAGTCCACGCACGCAGTCCCGATGCCTGGGCAGGCATCCGAATGGGCTGCGGATCAGCGTAACCTTGAGCTGTTTGCTTTTAGTCTTGGCCATGACATCAATCCCGTATTTCTTCCAGTGTCTTGCCGCGCTTGGCAGCCACTTCGTTTGGCGAACGCTGTTCGATGAGCGCATTCATGGTGGCACGCACCACATTGATGGGGTTGCGTGAACCATAACTCTTGGCCAGCACATTCTTGACTCCGGCAACCTCCAGAATGGCGCGCATCGCGCCCCCGGCAATGATTCCAGTACCGTCCGAGGCCGGCTGAATATATACGCGAGTGGCACCGTGACGCGCATTAACCGCGTAATACAAAGTGCCTTCGCGCAATTGCACTTGCTGCAGATTCTTGCGGGCCTGTTCCATGGCTTTGGACACGGCGTTCGGCACCTCGCGTGCCTTGCCATAGCCAAAGCCGACTTTGCCGGCTCCGTCACCCACCACCGTCAGCGCCGTAAAGCCAAACTGACGGCCACCCTTCACGACCTTGGCGACGCGGTTTACCGATACCAGCTTTTCTTGCAAGCCATCGTTGCTGGTCGGGAGGTTTTCAATCTTTTTTGCCATGCTGCACCTTAGAATTGCAAACCATTTTCACGCGCGGCATCGGCCAAGGCCTTGATGCGTCCGTGATAGCGGAATCCAGAACGGTCAAATGCCACGGACGAAATGCCAGCCTGCTTGGCTTTCTCGGCGATTGCCTTGCCAACCGCGGCGGCGGCGGTGATATTTCCGGTATTCTTCAATCCTTGCCGGACAGCGCTTTCCAGGGTGGAAGCCGAGGCCACGACCTTGTCGCCGCCGGGTGCGAAAATCTGTGCATAGATGTGACTTGGAGTGCGGTGCACGCTCAGGCGGTAGGCACGCAGTTCCCGTATCTTCGCGCGCGCGCGGCGCGCGCGGCGCAGGCGAGCTAGCTTCTTTTGGATTGGCTTCATGTCCATAGTTCACATCACCCGTTATTTCTTTTTGGCCTCTTTGAGAACCACACGCTCGTTGGCATAGCGCACACCCTTGCCTTTGTAAGGTTCCGGCGGCCGGAAGCCGCGGATTTCAGCCGCTACCTGCCCAACCTTCTGCCGATCCGTGCCCTTGATGACGATTTCCGTCTGACTCGGGGTGTCGATACTGATGCCTTCGGGAACCTTGTAGTTCACCGGGTGAGAAAACCCCAGCGTCAGGTTCAACGTCTTTCCCTGGGTCTGCGCCCGGTAACCGACGCCCACCAATTCCAGTTTCCGCTCGAAACCTTTGGTCACGCCTTTCACGGCGTTGTTCAGCAGCGCTCGCATGGTTCCGGCGCAGGCATCCGCTTCTGCATGGCCTTGCTTGAGACTCACGCGCAGCATGCCGTTATCGTTTTTCACAACCACGGCCGGATGCAACGGCAGAGCAAGCGCGGACTTGCCGGACTTGATGGTTACGGCGCTCTCCGAGATCACGGCTTCCACGCCTTTCGGCAACGGTACCGGAAGTTTCGCTATTCGAGACATTTGTCAGTTTCCTCGGGCAACCGTTACGACACAAAGCACAATATTTCTCCGCCCTGGCCGGCGGCGCGCGCGGCGCGGTCGCTCATCACGCCGCTGGGCGTGGAGATAATGGCGATACCCAAGCCTCCCAGCACACGGGGCAGCTCGTTCTTGCGCTTGTAGACCCGCAAACCAGGCCGGCTGATACGGCGCATATGGTCGATGACCGGACGTCCCTGGTGATACTTGAGAGTGATCACCAGCTCGGATTTGCCCTCCTGGTCGCGGCGTGCAAAGCCATCGATATAACCTTCATCCTTCAAAACCCTGGCGATTTCGCATTTAATTTTCGAAGCGGGCATGCTGACGTCCACGCGGCCCACAAGCTGGGCGTTGCGGATGCGGGTTAGCATGTCGGCAATGGGATCAGTCATACTCATGTTATCGATATCCCTCTAAATAACCTTACCAACTGGCCTTATGCAGGCCAGGAATATCGCCGCGCATGGCGGCTTCGCGTAGTTTGCTCCGGCCCAGGCCAAATTTCCGGTAATTGCCGCGCGAACGGCCGGTAATCGCGCAGCGGTTGCGCTGGCGAGAGGCGCTGGAGTCCCGCGGCAATTTCGCCAGCTTCACGACCGCCGCATGCCGCTCATCCTCGCTGGAATGCAAATCGCGGATGATGCGCTTCAATTCAGCGCGTTTCGCAGCATAGCGCTTTACCAGCTTGGTCCGCTGTACTTCGCGATTTACCATGGATGTCTTGGCCATATGGTCTCGTCCTCAATTCCTAAAGGGGAAATGGAAAGCTTCCAGGAGTGCGCGCGCTTCAGCATCGGTTTTGGCATTGGTTGTAATGGTTATGTCCATGCCGCGCAAGGCATCGATCTGGTCGTACTGTATCTCCGGAAAAATAATCTGTTCCTTCACGCCCATACTGAAATTCCCGCGACCATCGAATGAATGTCCGCTGACGCCGCGGAAATCCCTGACCCGCGGCAACGCGATGCTGATCAGCCGGTCGAGAAATTCATACATGCGTCCTCGTCTGAGTGTCACCTTGCAACCCACGGGATAATCCTCGCGGATCTTGAAAGTCGCGATGGATTTCTTGGCTTTGGTGATCACGGGTTTTTGGCCCGCGATCTTGGTCATGTCAGCAACCGCGTTTTCAATGACCTTCTTGTCGGCGGTAGTCTCGCCCACCCCCATATTGAGGGTGATCTTGGTTATATGCGGCACTTCCATGGAGTTCTTATAATGGAACTTCTGGGTGAGCTGCGGTACCACGGTCTCGCGATAATATTTTTGCAGACGCGACATAAACATCATCCTCAGACGTCAACCACTTCATTGTTGGAACGGAAGAAACGCACCTTGCGGCCGTCGTCCAGCTTGCGATAACCCGCACGATCACCTTTCTTGGTTACCGGGTTGAATAACATGACTTTTGAGATGTGAATCGGCATTTCCTTGTCGACAATGCCGCCGGTTACGCCCGCATTTGGGTTCGGCCGCACGTGCTTCTTGACCATGTTGATGTTTTCCACAACTACCTGGTTCTTGCTCAGCACCTTGAGCACGGCACCACGCCGGCCTTTGTCCTTGCCGCCGGTGACCACCACCTCATCGCCTTTTTTGATCTTGATCTTTTTCATAAAACCTTACTCCGGGTACTCACAGCACTTCGGGCGCCAGCGATATGATTCGCATGAAGCGCTCGGTGCGCAGCTCACGCGTCACCGGCCCGAAGATGCGCGTACCGATGGGCTCAAGCTTGTTGTTCAGCAGCACCGCGGCGTTGCTGTCAAAACGGATCACGGAACCGTCCGGACGGCGCACACCGCTGCGGGTACGCACCACTACGGCGTCATACACCTCGCCTTTCTTAACCTTGCCACGCGGTATGGCGTCACCAATACTCACCTTGATGACATCGCCGATGCGCGCATAACGGCGCTTCGATCCGCCCAGCACCTTGATGCACTTCAGGCTTTTGGCGCCACTGTTGTCGGCGGCGTTCAGGACGGTTCTCATCTGGATCATGGCTGCAATTCCACAGTTGGTTTACTCGACCGGGTTGGGTACGGCACTGCCCGCTCGCGCAGTGATCTCCACCAGTTTCCACGACTTGTGCCGTGACAGCGGGCGGCATTGGGTGATCACCACGATATCGCCCTCCTGGCAGACGTTTTCAGCGTCATGGGCCTTGATCTTGCTGCGCCGCCGCATAATCTTGCCGTAGGTCGGGTGGGTGACGAAACGTTCCACCATCACGGTGATGGTCTTGTCCATCTTGTTGCTGACCACCCTGCCGGTCAGGGTGCGTGTTGCCTTGGTACTGTCGTTCATTTCTTGTCCGCCTTCTTGGCCCGTTCGGCCATCACGGTTTTGGCGCGCGCAATGTTTTTGCGCACATTGCAAATCTGGTGGCCACGCGGCATCTGCCCGGAAGCCTGCTGCATGCGCAAATTGAACTGCTCCTTGCGCAGCGCCATGAGCTCGTCGCGTACTTCCTTGTCGGTTTTGTTGCGTAATTCTTTGGCTTCCATCACATCACCTGGCGGCTTACGAATGTCGAAGTAACCGAAAGTTTTGCGGATGCCAGCCGGAAAGCTTCACGCGCTATTTCCTCGGTCACGCCTTCCATCTCGAACAGCATCGAACCAGGCTGCACCTTGGCCACCCAGTACTCGACATTGCCCTTACCGTTGCCCATGCGGACTTCCAGGGGTTTCTTGGTCACCGGCACGTCCGGGAATACCCGAATCCAGATTTTCCCGCCGCGCTTCACGAAATGTGTCATGGCGCGGCGCGCGGCTTCGATCTCGCGTGCCGTGAGCCGGCCGCGGTCCGCGGCTTTCAAGCCGAACTCACCGAATGCCACGGTGTTGCCGGACTGCGCCAGGCCGCGGTTGCGGCCCTTGTGCTGCTTGCGGAATTTGGTGCGCTTAGGCTGCAACATCGGCCTTTACTCCGGGTTTGGCTTTGTCTGCCGGCGGTTCACGCCCAACACTGATCTCACTGGAATCCAGGATTTCACCCTTGAATATCCAGACCTTGACGCCGATGATGCCGTAGGTGGTGGCTGATTCCGCAAATCCATAATCGATATCTGCGCGCAGAGTATGCAGTGGCACCCGGCCTTCCCGGTACCATTCGCTGCGTGCGATCTCGGAACCATTCAAGCGGCCCGAGACCCGCACCTTGATGCCGAGCGCGCCAAGCCGCATGGTGTTCTGTACCGCGCGTTTCATGGCGCGCCGGAACATGATACGGCGTTCCAGCTGCTGGGCAATGCCCTCGGCCACCAGGTATGCATCCAGTTCCGGCTTGCGGATTTCCTCGATGGAAACATCCACATCAACGCCCGGCATCATCTTGACGAGTTCGGCGCGCAGCGCATCTATATCCTCGCCCTTCTTGCCAATCACCACGCCCGGTCGTGCGGTGTGTATGGTGATGTGGCATTTCTTGGCCGGCCGCTTGATCTCGATGCGGCTCACGGATGCCTGCGCCAGCTTCTTTTTTAGAAACTCCCTGACCTTGAGGTCTAACTGCAGGTTTTCGGCATAGGCACCTTTACTGGCAAACCACTTGGAGTTCCAGTCAGAGGCGATTCCCAGACGGAAGCCGATTGGATTAACTTTCTGTCCCATGACCGATCCTTATTCGTCTGCCACAGTAAGCGAGATGTGGCTTGTGCGTTTGAGGATGCGCGCGCCGCGGCCCTTGGCGCGGGTCATCCAGCGTTTCATGCGCGGACCATCATCCACGCAAATACTCTTGATCTTGAGCGTGTCAATGTCCGCGCCGTTATTGTGTTCGGCGTTAGCAATGGCGGACTCCAGTACTTTCTTCAGCAGTTGGGCCGCACGCCGCGGGCTGAATTCCAGAATCTGCAGCGCGTGACCCACCGGTTTGCCGCGGATCTGATCTGCGACCAGGCGCGCCTTATACGGGGTCACGCGTGCGAATTTATGGGTTGCTGCTACCTGCATTTATCTATCCTCAAGTCTTGGCCTCAGCGGTCTCTTCGGAGGCTACTTTGCGCTCGCCATGACCCTTGAAAACCCGCGTAACGGCAAATTCACCGAGTTTGTGGCCCACCATGTTCTCGCTCACCAGTACCGGCACGTGTTGATGCCCGTTGTGCACTGCGATCGTCAAGCCAACCATTTCAGGCGTGACCATGGAACGCCGCGACCAAGTCTTGATCGGACGCCGGTTATTACTGGCCACGGCCGCTTCGACCTTTCGGGCCAGATGCGGATCAATAAACGGACCTTTGCGAATCGAACGTGGCACTTGGATAACCTCTTGCTTTCAATACCCTGGTTTCACAGCGGTTTACTTCGCCTTGCGATGCCGCACGATCATGTTGTCGGTGCGCTTGTTGACACGCGTCTTGTACCCCTTGGTGGGCTGGCCCCAGGGGGAGACCGGATGGCGTCCACCCGAAGTCTTGCCTTCGCCGCCGCCGTGCGGATGGTCAATGGGATTCATGACCACGCCGCGCACCGTGGGGCGGATACCCTGCCAGCGCCGGGCGCCGGCTTTGCCGTACTGCCGCAAGTTGTGCTCGCCATTGCTGACCTCGCCGATGGTGGCACGGCAGTCAATGTGTACCTTGCGCATTTCGCCGGACCGCAGACGCACGGTGGTATAAGCGCCCTCGCGGGCCACCACCTGTACCGATGAACCGGCGCTGCGCGCCAGTTGCGCACCTTTGCCGGGCTGCAATTCAACGCAATGCACCTGGGTGCCCACCGGGATGTTGCGTAGTGGCAGGGCATTGCCGGTTTTGATCGGCGCGTGGCTGCCGGAGACGATTTCCTGCTGTGGCTGCACATCCTTGGGGGCAATGATGTAGCGGCGCTCGCCATCCTTATACAGCACCAGCGCGATATGCGCGGTGCGGTTTGGATCATATTCAATGCGCTCCACACGCCCGCTGATTCCGTCTTTGTCGCGCTTGAAATCCAGCAGCCGATAGTGCTGCTTATGGCCGCCGCCCTGATGGCGGGTGGTCAAGCGCCCGACATTATTGCGGCCGCCACGCCGGTTCTTGCGCTCCAGCAACGCCGTATGCGGCTCGCCCTTGTGCAGGCCGGGCGTGCTGACTATTACAGCGGCACGGCGTCCTGGCGATGTGGGTCTGGCTTTTTTCACAGGCATGCGGTTTTCTCCAGATCCAAGGCCTTAGGCCTTTTCACCCATGAAGTTGATGGTGCTGCCCGGCGCCAGACGTACATAGGCCTTTTTCCAGTTGCTGCGTGCGCCGACACGCTGGCCAAAGCGCTTGGTCTTGCCACGCACATTCACGATGCGTACAGCGATAACCTTCACGTCGAACATCTTTTCCACGGCGCGGCGCACCAGATCCTTGTCAGCGTCTTGCCGCACCCGGAACACCACCTGGTTGTGGGTTTCACTCAGTTGCGTGGCTTTTTCCGAAACATGCGGCCCCAGCAGCGCACGCATGGCTTTTTCCTGGTTATGATTCATGCCAGCCACTCCTCGAGTCTGCGAATCGACGGCACGGTCATGAGCAATTTCTCGTGCCCAACCAGGCTTACCGGATCAAGGCCGGTCACGTCGCGCACCTCCACATTGGTCAGATTGCGCGCCGCCAGATACAGCTTCTCATCCACTTGTTCGGTGACGATCAGCACCTTCCCGTCCATGCCCAGCGATTTCAACTTCTCAACCAGCTGTTTGGTCTTGGGCGTATCCACGCTGAATTCCGGCAGCACCACTACGCGCTGCTGGCGAATCAGTTCAGAAAGAATCACGCGCATGGCGCCCTGATACATGCTGCGGTTTACCTTCTGGCTGAAATTCCTGGGCACCGCCGCGAAGCTCTTGCCACCGCCGCGCCACAGCGGGCTGCGGATGCTGCCGGCGCGTGCCTGGCCGGAGCCTTTCTGAGCCCAGGGCTTGCGGCCGCCGCCGCGCACCTGGCTGCGGGTTTTCTGCGCCTTGGTGCCCGCGCGCCCGCCAGCCAGATAGGCGGTCACCACCTGATGCACCAGGGCTTCGTTGAATTCACGGCCAAAGGTCGCGTCCGACAGGGTTATGGACTGACCGCCCGCGTTACTGTGCAATTGCAATTCCACGCCGCCCTCCTCAACCGCGAGCCGCGGGCCGGACGATGACTTCACCGCCCTCGGAGCCGGGCACGGCGCCCTTTACCAGCAACAGATTCTTTTCCACATCGACCTTGACCACTTCCAGGTGCAAAGCTGTGCGGCGCTTGTTACCCAGATGACCCGACATCTTCTTGCCAGGAAACACGCGTCCTGGCGTCTGGCGCTGGCCGATGGAGCCAGGCGCGCGATGCGACAGCGAATTACCGTGGGTGGCGTCTCCCATGGTGAAGTGATGGCGCTTGATGGTGCCCTGAAAACCTTTGCCGATGCTGGTGCCGGTGACGCTGACTTTCTGTCCGGGTTTGAAAATATCCACCTTAACTTCAGCACCGGCTTTCAGATCCGCGCCTTCGCCGTCATCCAGGCGGAACTCGCCTAAACGGCGTCCGGCGCCCGTGCCGGCTTTGGCATAATGTCCGGCCATGGGTTTGGTAACGCGTATCGCACGCCGTGTTCCGGTGGTGACCTGCACGGAACGGTAGCCGTCCGCTTCCGCAGATTTCACCTGGGTAACACGATTGGGTTCCACTTCGATGACGGTCACCGGAATCGACACGCCCTCTTCAGAGAAAATCCGGGTCATGCCGCATTTGCGACCGATCAGTCCGATGCTCATATTCTTGATCCTCGCAACACGCCGACTGCGATTGGCCGGCGCTGGGGTAACAAACCAGCGGCCCGGCAGGGTTGCCCCAACCGGGCCGCAGAGAGCCGTGAATTATATCAGCCCCATAAGCCCTATAACAGGGCCCACAGGGCGGGAAAGGCCTCAATTCAGCTTGATCTGCACATCCACGCCCGCCGGCAAATCCAGCTTCATGAGGGCGTCCACGGTCTTGTCCGTGGGGTCCACGATGTCCATGAGCCGCTTGTGGGTCCTGATCTCATACTGGTCTCGGGCGTCCTTATCCACATGCGGGGACACCAGGATGGTAAAACGCTCCATCTTGACCGGCAGCGGGATTGGGCCCTTGACCTGGGCCCCGGTGCGCTTGGCGGTTTCCACGATTTCCTTGGCTGACTTGTCGATCAGCCGGTGGTCGAAGGCCTTCAAACGGATACGGATGGTCTGGGTTGCCATAGGGGTTACTCGATGATCTTGGCGACCACGCCGGCGCCGACGGTGCGGCCGCCCTCGCGGATGGCGAAGCGCAGCCCGTCTTCCATGGCGATCGGGCTGATCAGGGACACCGTCATCTTGATGTTGTCTCCCGGCATCACCATCTCCACGCCCTTC
>JAGWOR010000027.1 GCA_028870845.1 Gammaproteobacteria bacterium
AAGAATGATTTATCGATCTCTTACTAGTAGCACACACAAAAATGGCTGATTTTTCGACGTTTTCTTTGATCATAATCGATTGATGGAGATATTAACCCGCACTATCGTTGATGCATGAGTGTTCATTTCCATTCGAGATTGGCTGGGTGGTCATCTCCCAGAAACATCAAGGGCGAAAACTCTCACGCAACGTGGTTGAGGCAGTGTTGACCAAAGTACGAGGGCAAAACGTTTTCGCCACGTCCGCTGTCTCGCGAATTGCCATGCATCGAACATTGCGACGTTTCGGGTTCGTGCAACATGGTCAGTCGTACCCACCTTCCCAAGGCGATGAAGACTTGTTCCTATTCATCCGTATGGCAACCCGAAGATCCGCTGCAATAACGTGCCATGTGCCAAGCCATCCTCAGCGGTGACCATTACGGATTACGAACTCGCTCATGCCTTCAGGAATGACTGCAACAACCGTATCCGTTTATTTGCGCCACCTAAGATGGTGGGTGACAACCAGCCACGCTCCAATAACTTGCGTCCATGGGGCACAGAACTGCGTTATTGAAACCGGACTTTGAAGCGACCCATCGGAGAAAAATGGAGTGTAGCGCCCCCAATTGGCGCACTCCAAGTTCGCTTTGCGGGCACATGTGATTCGGGATGACCTGGAACTGTGCGAAAACCAGGCCCTTTCTCCGGTTTGCGGAGAAAGGGGTGGTTAGTTCATGACTGAATGGCGGAGAGAGTGGGATTCGAACCCACGATACGCGTTTTGCGCGTATACGCCCTTAGCAGGGGCGCGCCTTCGACCAGCTCGGCCATCTCTCCGAAAACGACATTACTAATTTACCAGCACATTTCCTGCAAGCTGGTCTCAGGCGCGCCTAATTTAATGCGCGCGTTACTCCGGGCATTCCGCCCATCTTTATTACCAGCTCACAGAAACACGCAATATCTGCGGGAATCTTACTGATCCCCGCGGTACCGGTCAAAACTACAGGTTTATGCGCTTCAGGCTTCCGGCGGCGGGGCAGCGCCCTGTTCCTGCTCGTTGCGGATGCGCTCGTAAATTTCTTCGCGGTGCACGGCGATGTCCTTGGGGGCATTTACGCCGATGCGCACCTGGTTGCCTTTAACGCCCAATACCGTGACGGTGACGCTGTCACCGATCATGATGGTCTCTCCCACCCGTCTCGTGAGGATCAACATGCTTCTGCTCCTTGTAACACTCAATCACTTTGGTCCCCGATATCCGTTTTTGTTTTGTGCTTCTTGAAACTGCCCGCCCGGGGTGCGGGACGGCGTATTCTGGGCGCTTTCCGGGCCTGACTCAACCCGCGCGGCCGCCCTTGCCCGCAGCCTGATTGCGGGGCTGAGGCTGGTGCAGGCCGAAGGCCGCGTGCAGCGCGCGTACCCCGGCCTCCAGGTGTTTTTCGTCCACCACCACCGAGATCTTGATCTCCGAGGTGGCCACCAGCCGGATGTTGATGCCCTGGCCGGCCAGGGTCTGGAACATGCGCGTGGCCACGCCCGAATGGGAGCGCATGCCTACCCCCACCAGCGATATCTTCACCACCCGGTCGTTGCCCACCAGCCGCTGGGCGCCGCTGTTTTTGAGGTTGGCCTGCAGGATCTCCATGGCCTGGGAATAGTCGTTGCGGTGCAGCGTGAAGGTGAAATCCAGGCGCCCGTCGCGCGCCACGTTCTGCACGATCATGTCCACCACGATGCCGGCCTCTGACACCGGCCCCAGCACCTGGAAGGCCGCGCCCGGCTGGTCCGGCACGCCGATGAGCGTGATCTCCGCCTCGTCGCGGTTGAATGCGATCGCCGAAACCACTGGGGCTTCCATAACGTCATCCTCGTAGGTGATGAGAGTGCCCTGGCCTTGCTTGAAGGTGGAAAGCACGCGCAATGGCACATTGTATTTACCGGCGAATTCCACGGCGCGCACCTGCAGCACCTTGGAGCCCTGGCCGGACAGCTCCAGCATCTCGTCGAAGGTGATGCGCGCGAGCCGCCGCGCTTCCGGCACCATGCGCGGATCGGTGGTGTACACCCCGTCCACGTCGGTGTAGATGCGGCATTCATCCGCCTTGAGCGCAGCCGCCAGCGCCACCGCGGTGGTGTCGGAGCCGCCGCGCCCCAGGGTGGTGATGTCGCCGTCTGCATTCACGCCCTGGAAGCCCGCCACCACCGGCACGCAGTGGTCCGCCAGGGCGGCGCGCAGTTTTCCCTCTTCGATGGCTTCGATGCGCGCCTTGCCGTGGTCCCGGTCGGTGCGGATGCACACCTGTGCTCCGGTGAAAGAGCGCGCAGCCTGACCGCGCTTCTCCAGGGCGATGGCCAGCAGCGCCATGCTCACCTGCTCGCCGCTGGACAGCAGCACGTCCATCTCTCGCAGGCTGGGGCGCTGGCAGATGCTCTTGCCGAGACCCAGCAGCCGGTCGGTTTCGCCGGCCATGGCGGAAACCACCACCACCAGATCGTCGCCGGCCCGGCGCGCCTTGCACACCAGATCGGCCACGTGTTCGATGCGCGCACAATCGGCCACCGAGGTGCCGCCGAATTTCTGCACCATCAATGCCACGGATAAGGCTCGCGGCTGGAATTCATCGCAAAGGAACGGCGCACCCTCACCCGCTGCCGCTTCACGGCAGCCAGCCTCTCCCGGAGGGAGAGGGAATCGATGAAAACGGTTTCACACTTGTGCGTATTCATGCGGGTGAATGTTTCAGCCAAGCTGCGCCCGCACCCAGGCGGGCACGGATTGAAGCGCAGTGTCGAGTTTCTCGGGTTCGTTGCCGCCGGCCTGGGCCATGTCGGGCCGGCCGCCGCCCTTGCCGCCCACCTGTTCGGCCACGTGATTCACCAGATCGCCGGCCTTGATTTTCTGCATGCGGTCTGCAGTCACGCCCGCCACCAACCGCACCTTGCCGTCCTCCACCGCGCCCAGCACGATGGCGGCGGAACCTAGTTTGTTCTTGAGCTGGTCCACGGTGTCGCGCAGGGTTTTGGCATCGGCGCCGTCCAGGCGCGCGGCCAGCACCTTGAGGCCTTTGACATCCACCGCCGTGGACGCCAGATCGCCGCCCTGGCGGCTGGCCAGCTGGCCCTTCAGCTGTTGCAGTTCCTTTTCCAGTTTGCGGTTGTGCTCCAGCAGCTGGCTGACTTTTTCCTCCAGCTTGTCCGGCCCGCTCTTGGTGAGCTCCGCCACCGCACGCAGGGTGGCTTGCGCCTGGTGCACCCAGTTCAGTGCGCCTTCGCCGGTAAGTGCTTCGACGCGGCGCACCCCGGCGGCCACGCCGGATTCGGAAGTGATCTTGAAGAAACCAATGTCGCCCACATGGCGCACGTGGGTGCCGCCGCAGAGTTCGGTGGAGAAATCGCCGAAGCGCAGCACCCGCACATTGTCGCCGTACTTCTCGCCGAACAGCGCCATGGCGCCCGACTGGATGGCTTCGTCGTACTTCATCTGGCGCACGTCGGCTTGCGCATTGCGGCGGATTTCCCGGTTCACCAGGTCCTCGATAGTTTGCAGCTGCTCGGTGCTGACCGGCTGGGGATGGGAGAAATCGAAGCGCAGCCGGTCAGGCGCCACCAGCGAGCCCTTTTGGGTCACGTGTGTGCCCAGCACCTGGCGCAGGGCGGCATGCAGCAGGTGGGTGGCGGAATGGTTCAGCACCGTGGCGGCCCGCAATGCCTCGTCCACCTGCGCGTCCACCGCTTCCCCCACTTTCAGTTCACCTTGGATGACTTTGCCCAGATGGGCATGGGCGCCGCCGCCGCGCTTCTGGGTGTCTTCCACCTTGAATACGGCCTTGGCGGTAAGCAGCTCACCCTGGTCACCCACCTGGCCGCCGGACTCCGCATAGAACGGCGTGTGGTCCAGAATCACCATGCCCTGCTCGCCGGCCTTCAAGGTTTTGACCTCGTCCTTGCCGCGGAACAGGGCGACGATTTTTCCCGTGTCTTTCAGCGTGTCGTAGCCGGTAAACCGGGTTTCGCTCTGGATATCCACATCCTGGGCATATTCGGCTCCGAACTGGCTGGCGGCCCGGCCGCGCTGCCGCTGCTGTTCCATCAGTTGATCGTACAGACTTAATGCATCGGATGAAATTGATATTTTTTTCTCTCTCAATACATCCGCAATCAAATCAGGCGGACATCCATAGGTGTCATGAAGTTGGAAAAGCTCTTCTCCAGTCAGCTTTCCATTATTTTGAATAAGGTGGGTATTCAATCGCATCATTGCCGAATCAAGTGTCTGCACGAAAGATTTTTCTTCATTACGTAACACTTGCTCTACGAATTCTTGCTTTGCTTTCAATTGCGGGTATGCCCCACTCATCTCTTTTACGAGCGGTTCAACCATTCGCCAGAAGTATCCATCCCAACTAATTCCACATAATTTGTAAAAATGTCGAACCGCTCGCCGTATGATTCTGCGCAGCACATAGCCGCGGCCCTCGTTGGAGGGCAGCACGCCGTCGGCGATCAGAAATGTGCAGGCGCGGATGTGGTCGGCGATGACCCGCAATGACGGGTTGGATAAATCCTTTGCACCGGTGACTTGGGCGGCCGCCTGGATCAGGTGCTTGAACATGTCGATGTCGTAGTTGGAATGCACGCCCTGCAGCACCGCGCCCATGCGCTCCAGACCCATGCCTGTGTCCACACAGGGTTTGGGCAGTTTGGTGAGCTTGCCGTCGGCTGCCCGGTCGAACTGCATGAACACCAGGTTCCAGATTTCCACGTAGCGGTCACCCTCATCGGGGCTGCCGGGCGGTCCGCCGGTCAGGTCCGGGCCGTGGTCCCAGAATATTTCGGTGCAGGGCCCGCAGGGGCCGGTATCGGCCATCTGCCAGAAATTATCGCTGGCGTAAGGCGCGCCATGATTGTCGCCCACCCGCACCACCCGCTCCTTGGGCACGCCTACTTCCTGGGTCCAGATTTTGTAAGCCTCGTCGTCATCCTTATATACAGTGATCCACATGCGCTCGGGCGCCAGTTTCCATACCTTGGTGAGCAGTTCCCAGGCGTAGAGGATGGCTTCGCGCTTGAAATAGTCGCCGAAGGACCAGTTGCCCAGCATCTCGAAGAAGGTGTGGTGGCGGGCGGTGTAGCCCACGTTCTCCAGGTCGTTGTGCTTGCCGCCGGCCCGCAGGCATGGCTGCACGTCGGCTACCCGCAGGTGCGCGGGCTTTTCCCGGCCCAGGAAGACATCCTTGAACTGCACCATGCCGGCGTTGGTGAACAGCAGGGTGGGATCGTTGGCCGGCACCAATGGACTGGCGGGCACGATCACGTGCTGCTTTTGCCTGAAGAACTCCAGGAAGCTTTTGCGGATTTCGTTGCTGGTCATCATATATATATAAAGAATGCTCGCGGCGGCTAGTCGCCGGATTCCACCTCGCCTTTCAACACCTGGCGAATCTGTTCGGCGCTGAAGCCGCGCTGCTGCAAAAAACGCGCCTGCCGGGCGCGTTCTGCAAAATCCCTGGGCGGTTCTGCGCCGAAACGTTTGCGGCGCACCGCCTCGGCATTGGCCAGCCACTGCTTGCGGGATGCGTCCAGTGCCGAATCCACCATGGACTGGTCCACGCCGCGGTTGTGCAGTTCGCCGCGGATCTTCAGCGGACCGCTGCCGCGCCGCATGCGGCTGGCCACGAACTCGTCCACAAAACGCTCGTCGGACAGCAACTCACGTTCGGCAAGCGCCGCGGTGACACTGGCCACGGTCTGCTCTTCAAAACCGCGTTGCAGCAGCTTGCCTGTCAGTTCCTGCACCGAGTGTTCGCGCCGCGCCAGCAGGCGCAGCGCCGCCGCCATGACCCGCGCCGGGTCGCGAGCCTCGTCCGCGTCAGGCTTCCTGGGCTGCGACTGCTTCACCCGCAGGTGCCTTGGCTTTCTTGGGCAGCAGCTTGTCGCGGATGCCCTGCTCGATCTCGGCGGCCACTTCCGGGTTCTGCTGCATGTATTCGCGCGCCGCCTCCTTGCCCTGGGCGATCTTCTTGCCCTGATAGCTGTACCAGGCGCCGGATTTTTCCACCAGGTTCTGCTGCACGCCCAGCTCGATGATCTCGCCGGCGCGCGAGATGCCCTCGCCGTAGAGGATTTCGAATTCCGCCAGCCGGAACGGCGGCGCCACCTTGTTCTTCACCACCTTGACGCGGGTCTCGCTGCCGATCACTTCCTCGCCTTTCTTGATGGCGCCGATGCGGCGGATGTCCAGGCGCACCGAGGCGTAGAACTTGAGGGCGTTGCCGCCGGTGGTGGTTTCCGGATTGCCGAACATCACGCCGATCTTCATGCGGATCTGGTTGATGAAGATCACCAGAGTGTTGGAACGCTTGATGTTGGCGGTAAGCTTGCGCAGCGCCTGGGACATGAGGCGCGCCTGCAGGCCCATGTGGGAATCGCCCATCTCGCCCTCGATCTCGGCCTTGGGGGTGAGCGCCGCCACCGAATCCACCACCACCACGTCCACGGCCGCGGAACGCACCAGCATGTCGGCGATCTCCAGCGCCTGTTCGCCGGTATCCGGCTGGGAGATCAAAAGATCATCCACGTTGACGCCGAGCTTGGCGGCATAGGTGGGATCCAGGGCGTGCTCGGCATCCACGAAGGCGGCGGTGCCGCCCTTGCGCTGCACCTCGGCGATCACCTGCAGTGTCAGCGTGGTCTTGCCGGAAGCTTCCGGCCCGTAGATCTCCACCACCCGGCCGCGCGGCAACCCGCCCACGCCGAGTGCAATGTCGAGACCCAGGGAACCGGTGGACACCACGTCCACGTCACGGGCGGCAATATGGTCACCCAGGCGCATGACCGATCCTTTGCCGAACTGTTTTTCAATCTGGCCGAGTGCGGCGGCCAGCGCTTTCTTGCGATTGTCATCCATTGGAACACCTGTGATTTGTGGTTACCGCGGAAAATGCGGCTGAAAATGCCCTGAAAAACTATTATTTCACAGTTCCCCGGACCCCGCAGCCCGGGACTGCAGCGGCCAGCTGGCCAGCAGCCGATACTCGCTGCTGCGCCCCTGGGTGTGGGAACGCAGCAGCGAAAAGCCATCCACGTGCCAGTCGAGTGCATGCGCGGTATGCAATTCTCCGGGTTTGTTTACCTTGCGCGCTAGGCTCAGGTGCGCGACGAACGGCTTGGCATCCGGCTCCAGGCCCTGGGCACGCAATGCCTGCGCCAGCTGCGTCGCCAGTTTGCCAGCCGCGGCGCACGGTTGCGCAGTGCCGAGCCATAACACACCCGCTTCGGACCAGAACCCCAGCCGGTCCAGCCGCAGGTCGAAGCTTGCGGCGTGCACGCTGTCCGCCGCCCGCCGGGCAGTGAGAGCACCGGCCGCATCCAGGCTGCCGAGAAACGCCAGGGTCATGTGGAAATTCGACGCCGGCACCGGTTTGCCGCCGCTGTGCTGTACCGCCCGCCGGTAATTCTTTTGAATGGCGTTTCGCAATGGGTCGGGGGGCCAGAGCGCGAAAAACAGCCTTTGGGTTTCAGCGTTCGATGCCATCCAGCAAGCCCCTGAGGGCTTCCGCGACCGTGGAGCGGCGCACGTTTTCGCGGTCACCGGAGAACCGGAACTGCCTGGCGCTCACGCTGCGGTCCGGCCAGGCCCAGGCGATCCACACACTGCCCACCGGTTTGCCGGGGCCGCCGCCGCTGGGGCCGGCGATGCCGCTGACCGCCACCGCCATCTGAGCCGGGCTCTGGCGCACCGCGCCGGCGGCCATCTCGCGCACGGTCTGTTCGGAAACCGCGCCGTGGGAAGCCAGGGTTTCAGCACTCACCCCCAGCATGGCCGTCTTGGCACCGTTGCTGTAAGTGACGTAGCCGCGCTCGAACCAGTCGGAACTCCCGGCAATGTCCGTCAGACACTTGGCGATCCAGCCGCCGGTGCACGATTCCGCCGTTGCCAGCTTGAGCTCGCGGGCCAGCAAGGCCTTGCCAAGCCTGCCAGCCAGCGCATCCAGCATGGCATCGCTGGTATCGGCGGCGGGGTCGTTGACGCTACTCATATATATACAGAGTAGCACTGCTTGCCTTCGCCACTCACGCTCACTAGCATCGCCTGTTCCTACCGAGCACCCCATGAACCAGCAGTCCGAAGCCAGCTTCAACGAACACACCCCGGTGATGCGCCAATACCTGCGGGTCAAGGCCGAGCATCCCCACATCCTGGTGTTCTACCGCATGGGGGATTTCTACGAACTGTTCTACGAAGACGCGCGCCGCGCCGCGCGCCTGCTGGACATCACCCTCACCCAGCGCGGCCAGTCGGCAGGCCAGCCCATCCCCATGGCCGGCGTGCCCTACCACGCTGCGGAAAGTTACCTGGCCAGGCTGGTGAAACTGGGCGAGTCGGTGGCCATCTGCGAGCAGATCGGCGATCCGGCCGCGGCCAAGGGCCCGGTGGAACGCCGGGTGGTGCGCGTCATTACGCCGGGCACGGTAACCGACGAGGCCTTGCTGGAGGAACGCCGCGACAATCTGCTGCTGGCAGTGCACGCACACGGTTCCCAGTTCGGCCTGGCGGCGCTGGATCTGGGCAGCGGCCGTTTCACGCTGCTGGAGGTGGATGGGCAAGATGCACTGCTCACCGAAGTGGAACGCCTGAAACCGGCGGAACTTCTGCTGGCAGAAGACAGCCTGCTGCCGGCCGCGCTTATGCAACGCAGCGGCGCGCGCCAGCGGCCGCCCTGGCATTTCGATGCGGACAGCGCCGTGCGCCTGCTGACGGCCCAGTTCAAGACCCGCGAACTTTCGGGTTACGGCGTGGCGGATTCCAGCCCGGCGGTGGCGGCCGCGGGTGCGCTATTGCAGTACGTGCAGGAAACCCAGCGCACCGCCCTGCCGCACATCACCGGATTGAGCCTCGAGCGGCGCGACCAGGCGCTGATCCTGGATGCGGTTACGCTGCGCAATCTGGAACTGGAAACCAGCCTTACCGGCCAGCCGCAAAACACCCTGGCGGGCATCATGGACGGCTGCGTGACTCCCATGGGGTCGCGCCTGTTGCGCCGCCGGCTGAGCCGGCCGCTGCGGGATCACGATGTGCTGCGGCAACGTTACCAGGCGCTGGCCGCCTGCCTCGAGGACCGGCGCTACGCGCCGTTGCGTGAACGGCTGGCCGGTATCGGCGACGTGGAGCGCATCCTGGCGCGGGTGGCGCTCAAGTCCGCGCGCCCCCGGGACCTGGCGCAACTGCGCTTGGCGTTGGGCGAATTGCCGGCATTGCAGTCGCAGTTGCGGGAACTGGATTCACCGCTGGTCACACGGCTGGCCGCCGAGGCTGGCGAGCACCCGCAAACCCATGGGCTGCTGCAGCAAGCCGTCAAGGAATCACCGCCGGCATTGATCCGCGACGGCGGGGTGCTGGCAGAGGGTTACGACGCGGAGCTGGACGAGCTGCGCAAGTTAAGCCAGCACGCCGACCAGTTTTTGCTGGACCTGGAACGCCGCGAACGCGAGCGCAGCGGCATCAGCACCTTGCGCGTGAATTACAACCGCGTGCACGGCTACTACATCGAGGTGACGCGCACCCAGGCCGACAAGGTGCCGGACGATTACCAGCGCCGCCAGACCCTGAAGGGCGTGGAACGCTACGTCACCCCGGAACTGAAAAAATTCGAGGCGCGGGTGCTGTCAGCGCGCGAACAGGCGCTGGCGCTGGAGAAAACCCTGTACGACGCGCTGCTGGACAAACTCATCCTGCAGCTGGCCGGCCTGCAGAAAACCGCAGCGGCATTGGCGGAGCTGGATGTGCTCACGAATCTGGCGGAACGCGCCGAAGTGCTGTCGTTGACGGCGCCGGAACTGGAGGATGCGCCGCGTTTGCAGATTCAGGCTGGCCGGCATCCGGTGGTGGAACAGGTGCTGGACACGCCGTTCGTGCCCAACGACCTGGAACTCAACCACGAGCGCCGCATGCTCATCATCACCGGCCCCAACATGGGCGGCAAATCCACCTACATGCGCCAGACCGCGCTGATCGTGATTCTGGCGCACATGGGCAGCTATGTGCCTGCAGAACGCGCGGTGTTTGGGCCGCTGGATCGGATCTTCACGCGCATCGGCGCTTCCGACGACCTGGCCGGCGGGCGCTCCACCTTCATGGTGGAAATGCTGGAAACCGCCAACATCCTCAACAACGCCAGCGACCAAAGCCTGGTGCTGATGGATGAGATCGGCCGCGGCACCAGCACCTACGACGGCGTGTCCCTGGCCTGGGCGGCGGCCAGCTACATCGCGCGCGAACTCCGCTGCTTCACGCTGTTCGCCACCCATTATTTCGAAATCACCTCGCTGGCTGAACAGGCGCCGGGCATCGCCAACGTGCACCTGGACGCCACCGAGTATCAGCACCAACTGGTGTTTCTGCACACCGTCAAGGACGGCCCCGCGGACCGCAGCTATGGTTTGCAGGTGGCGGCCCTGGCCGGCATTCCCAAGGCGGTGATCGCCGAAGCCCGGGCGCGGCTGGCGGCGCTGGAAGCGGAATCGCGCCAATCCACCAAAGGCGCATCACCGCCCGCCCCACAGCCGCAAATGGGTTTGTTTGCCCCCGAACCGCCGGCTTTGGCGCAACTGCGCGAACTGGACGTGGAGAACCTGACCCCCAAACAGGCGCTGGACCTGCTGTACGAGCTGAAACGCAAGCTCAAGCAGACATAAGGCAGCGGCCTTTTATGGCTGCAAAAGCTGAACCGCAATTGGATTAAACTATGTCCAGGTTAACCGGCTGATCCGCACGGATTGCTTATGGATGCGGGCACCACCCGGTGTTCAGCATCCTGATCCAGTCCCGGCTCCTTTCATACCCCTGCGATCCGAGGATCCCCACTCGAAGGAGACAGATCATGAAACGTTTATTGCTCGTTCTGGCACTGTTATTTGCATTCCTGTCACTGCCGGCGCTGGCCAGCCTCAAGGTCGGCAGCAAGGCGCCCCTGTTCACGGCCGAAGCCACCCTGGGCGGCAAGGTGTTCAGCTTCTCGCTGGCGGATGCCCTGAAAAAAGGCCCGGTGGTGCTGTATTTCTATCCGGCGGCCTTCACCAAGGGCTGCACCATCGAGGCCCACGACTTCGCCGATGCCATCGGCAGATACAAGGCACTGGGCGCCACCGTCATCGGCGTGTCCCATGACAAGCTCGCGGTGCTGAAGAAATTCTCGGTGAGCGAGTGCCGCAGCAAGTTTCCGGTGGCCGCGGACACCAACCAGAAGATCATGACGGCCTACGACGCAATCCTGCCGCAGCACACTGAATACGCCAACCGCACTTCCTACGTGATCGCGCCGGACGGTACCATCATCTACACCTACACCAACCTGAACCCCGACCAGCACGTGGCCAACACCCTGGCCGCGTTAAAGACCTGGGACTCTAAGCACAAGAAGTAGTTCACCTGGGCTCGGTTTCCAGGCGGGCGCCGGCCGGATGTTCCGGCCGGCTGCTTGCCGGGATTTTCTCGAACCTGGCCTGGAAGAAGCGCAGGTATTTTGGCTCGTAGGTCATTTTCAGGCCGCGCACTTTTTTGCGGTTTTCATACACCGCGAGGATGGATTCAGCGGTCACATCCATGTGTGCCTGGGTGTAGACGCGTCTTGGAATCGTGACGCGCACCAGCTCCAGGCTCGGCCGGTGCTGGTCGCCGGTGGCCGCATCGCGTCCCGCGGAGACGATGCCGCGCTCCATGGTACGCACGCCGGAATCCAGGTAGATCTCCGCAGCCAGCGCCTGCGCCGGATACTGCTCCTGGGGAATATGCTCGAGTATTTTTTTGGCGTTGAGAAACACCGCATGCCCGCCGATGGGTTCCACGATGGGTATCTCCCAGTCCAGCAGTTTTGATCCCAGGTATTCCACCTGGCCGATGCGCGCCCGCAGATAGTCCTCATTGACCATCTCCTCCATGCCGCGCGCCATGGCTTCCATGTCCCGGCCCGCCAGGCCGCCGTAAGTATGCAGGCCTTCGAATACCACCACCATGTTGCGGGCTTCGTCGTACAGCTTTTCGTCGTTGAGGGCCAGGAACCCGCCGATATTCACCAGCAGATCCTTCTTGCCGCTCATGGTGGCGCCGTCGGTGTAGGAGCACAGTTCCTTCAAGATCTCCGCCACTGATTTTCCGGCGTAGCCCTGCTCCCTGAGCTTGATGAAATAGGCGTTTTCCACCGCGCGCGTGGCATCCAGGATCACGCGGATGCCGTGTTGTTCGGCCAGCTTGCGCACCGCGCGCAGGTTTTCCATGGAGATGGGCTGTCCGCCCGCCATGTTGACCGTGGCAGCCACGCAGATGTAGGGGATCTTTTTTGCTCCGACTTTATTGATCAGATCTGCGAGTTTCTGCAGGTCCACATTGCCCTTGAACGGATGCAGGGACTCTGGATCATGGGCTTCATCGATAATGACATCCACGAAACTTCCACCGGCACGTTCCTGGTGTTCGCGGGTGGTGGTGAAATACATGTTGCCGGGCACGCAATCGCCGGATTTGATCAGCAGCTGCGAAATGATGTGTTCGGCGCCGCGCCCCTGATGGGTGGGCACCAGATACCGGTAGCCGTAAAACCTGCGCATGTTGGCTTCGAGATAATAGAAATTTTTGCTGCCGGCGTAGGCCTCGTCGCCCAGCATCATGCCGGCCCACTGATAATCGCTCATGGCATTGGTGCCGCTGTCCGTCAGCAGGTCGATATAGACGTCATCCGAGCGCAGTAAAAAAGTGTTGTAGCCTGCTTCCCGGATCGCCTGCTGGCGTTGCTGCGGGCTGGTGGTTTTCAGGGGCTCAACGACTTTAATCTTGAAAGGCTCGGCCCAGCTGCGTCTCTCGGGTTTTGCATACACCATGGGTACTCCTGCTGATACTTGAGTGAATGATTCATGCCATCAAAGCCTGGGAAAATCCCGCCACTGCGATGACCGAAATTCGTGCAGTGTGGCCGCGGAATATCCGCAACCGGGAATGCGCTCCGCTCGTAAATTGACAGCCGCCACCAGCCATGAATGCACATGATTTGCATTTGGATCGCGGCTAAGGCCCTGTCAGCGGCTGGATTCTAGCGATTTCTATTTTGCGGACGCTTGATATAGGACAAGGCAAGGCCGGAATACGGGTCCGTTATGCGCCCATTTACGCAAGCGAGCGGTGGAAACGTCCGCGATTCAGAAAGCTGACCACCTGATCCGCCACCTCCTGGCTGAACAGCATGCCGGTATGGTGCACGTCCAATTCCACCATGTCGGTGGCGCCGGGGATGCGGGCTTCCTGCACCGACACCAGGCCGTCGTGGGGTTCCGGCAATTGCTCGCGCCGGGGGCGGAGTCCGGGTCCGGCGGTGCCCACCAGTATTCCCAGCTCACGCTGCTGGTCCCACACCGGCTCGTGCTCATCAGCCAGGCCGCCGGGCCCGCTCTGGCCCAGCAACCAGCCCCAATGACCGTGCATCATGCTGCGCGCCGCGATACTGCCGCGCACCGGCGAACCCATGAGCACCACCCGCCCGGGCGGAAGATCGGGATGTAGTTCGAACATGCGCAGGATCACCAGTCCACCCAGGCTGTGCCCTACCAGGTGCAGGCTATTGCCGGCCTTGAGTTGCCGCAGGTATTCCAGCAGCAGACGGGCATTTTCCTGCACCGGTTCCAGCAGTGTGTGATAGTGGAAAATGTGGGTTTGAAATCCGCCCTGGCCCACCCGCAAGCGCAACAATCCCAGTTCCAGGCCGGTCATGTACAAGCCGTGGACGAATACCACGTTTCCCTGGTTGGCGGAGTTGCTGGTGCTGGCGGTCACGGTGCGGATATGTTTCGGAGAATGGCGGGCAAGGCATGGTACTCAGACCGGCCCCGCCTGAAAAGCGGTGCAGCACACAAGCCCGGGCGGGCGCCTTGGCCGGCCATGACCCCTATTCGGGCTGCATCGGGGCGGCCGCTTGAATCCGTTATTATTAGCCTCCTGAACATACCCATGAACACCATGTCCGAACCCAATAGCATGCCCAGCCGCCGGCACAGCGTCCCGGTCATGATCGGTACTGTGCAGGTGGGCGGCGGCGCGCCTATCGTAGTGCAATCCATGACCAATACCGACACCGCGGACGTGGCTGCCACCGTACGGCAGGTGGCGGAACTGGCGCGCGCCGGTTCGGAGCTGGTGCGCATAACCGTGAATACCGAGGAAGCCGCCGCTGCGGTGCCGCAGATACGCGAGCAGCTGGACGCATTGGATTTACAAGTGCCGCTGATCGGCGATTTCCACTTCAACGGCCACCGGCTGCTGGCCGCGCATCCGGCATGCGCCGAAGCCCTGGCCAAGCTGCGCATCAATCCGGGCAATGTGGGCCGCGGCAGCCGCCACGATCCCCAGTTCGCCGCCTTGATCGAGTTCGCGCTGCGCTATGGCAAGCCGGTGCGCATTGGCGTGAACTGGGGCAGCCTGGACGCCGATCTGCTTACCCGCATGATGGATGACAATGCGCGCCAAGCCGCGCCCAGGGATGCGCGTGAAATCCTGCACGAAGCCATGGTGGCCTCGGCGCTGGAATCGGCGCGGCGCGCCGAACAGCTGGGCCTGGGACATGACCGCATCATCCTGTCCTGCAAGATGAGCGGGGTTCAGGACCTGATCGATGTGTACTCGCGGCTGGCGGCACGCTGCGACTATCCGCTGCATCTGGGGCTCACGGAAGCCGGCATGGGCAGCAAGGGCATCGTGGCCTCCACCGCCGCCCTGGCGGTGCTGCTGCAGCAGGGTATCGGCGACACCATCCGCATTTCCCTGACACCGGAACCCGGCGGCGACCGCAGCCGCGAGGTGACCGTGGCCCAGGAGATTCTCCAGACTATGGGACTCAGGGCCTTCATGCCGCTGGTGGCCGCCTGCCCTGGGTGCGGACGCACCACCAGCAGCGTGTTCCAAAAACTGGCCCAGGACATCCAAGGCTATATCCGCACCCGCATGCCGGACTGGAAACGGGACCATTCCGGGGTGGAAAGCCTGCAGGTGGCCGTCATGGGTTGCGTGGTCAACGGACCTGGAGAGAGCAAGCATGCCAATATCGGCATCAGCCTGCCCGGCACCGGCGAAAAGCCCGTGGCGCCGGTCTACGTGGATGGACATAAGACAATCACGCTCAAAGGCGACAAGATCGCCGAAGATTTCCAGAAGATCATCGAAGATTACGTCCTGCATCACTACCCCATCAGGGCGTAATCCAGTGCTTTCAGAGCCTACGGGCCCTGCCGGAGGAAGCCGCATGCCGCCCCAAACAATCGGGTATATATAGGTGGGCCCGGGTCCGGTCCCGGCACCGCAGCCACCGGCGTTGAGCTGTTAAAATCCCAGTCTGAGGCAGATTCCATGGGCAAATCCTCCAAATACACCGCCAAAACCCCGGACCGGAACGGCCATATTGCCTATACCACCGAGGAAAATGCGGTCTGGCACGACCTCATCACCCGCCAGCAGCCCATCGTGGAAAAGTATGCCTGCCAGGACTATCTGCGGGCCCTGGAACGCATGCAGTTTCCCACCGACCGCATCCCCCAGTGCCAGGAAGTTTCCACAGTGCTGCGCAAGTACACCGGCTGGGAAGTGGCGCCGGTGCCGGCGTTGATTCCCTTCGACCAGTTCTTCAGCCTGCTGGCCGAGAAGAAATTCCCCGCCGCCTCCTTCATCCGCAGCCGTGAAGAAATGGATTACCTGCAGGAGCCGGATATCTTCCATGAAATCTTCGGACATACACCGTTGCTCACCGATCCGCGTTTCGCCGAATTCACCCATGCCTACGGCAAAGCCGGCATGCGTGCCGACAAGAAGGATCACGTGATGCTGGCGAGGCTGTACTGGTTCACGGTGGAATTCGGATTGATCAACACCCCCAGGGGGTTGAAAACCTACGGCGCCGGCATCGTCTCATCCTTCGGCGAAACCCCCTATTCCATCGACAGCGACAAGCCGGTGCGCAAACCTCTGGATCCTGTGGATGCCCTGCGCACTCCATACCGTATTGACATTTTCCAGACCACCTATTTCATCATCAACAGCCTGGAAGACATGTTCAAGCTGGCGCACATGGATCTGATTGGATTGATCAGTGAAGCCCGGCGCTTAGGCATGCATGCACCCAATTTCCCGCCGGCCGACAACAAGATCAGCTGGGCCTGACACATACACTGCGACCATCCCATTATCTATTGCGAGGTTGTCATGACGGAACTTGCCGAAAAACACTGCGTACCCTGTGAAGGCGGTGTACAACCGTTGACCCGCGAGGAAGCCGAACGCTACCTGAAAAAACTGGCGCCCGAGTGGCAACTCAGCGGCGACAGCAAGCTGATATCCAAGGATTTCAAATTCAAGGGCTTCAATGCCACCATGGGCTTTGTCAACGCCATCGCCTGGATCGCCAACCGCGAAGGCCATCATCCGGACCTGGAAGTCGGCTATGGACACTGCCTGGTGCACTACACCACCCACGCCATCGGCGGGCTGTCGGAAAACGACTTTATCTGCGCCGCCAGAATCGACAAGCTGCTGGCAAAGTAACCGGACCAGCGGTTTTCTCCTGAATGCATGCCTTCGGCGATGCGAGAATCATCGACTGCTGGCATATAAATGCCCGCCCTTGGACCAATGCGGTGCGCACTGGGCATATCGAAAGCCGCCGGCTGGTGACCGACCGGGCGCTGATGGATGCCATTGTGGGCCCGCGCCCCGCAGCGTGCTGGATCTGGGTTGTGGTGAAGGCTGGCTGGCGCGTGCACTCGCCGGACACGCGATCCATGTGCTGGGCATTGACGTGGTCCCGGCGCTCATCCATGCGGCCCAATGCGCCGGTGGCGGTGATTTCCGGGTGGCATCCTACGAGGACATCGCCGCCGGCAAATACCGCTTTGCCATCGATGCCGTGGTATGCAAATTTTCGCTGCTGGGCAAAGAATCGGTGGATGGTTTGTGCAGGGCAATGCCCTCCCTGCTGAAACCGCGGGGCTCGCTGATGGGGCAGACCCTGCATCCGGTTGCCGCTGGTGACGATCTGCCCTATGAAGACGGCTGGCGCCAGGGTTCATGGCATGGTTGCGGCCCGGATTTCACCGAACCGGCACCCTGGTATTTCAGAACTCTGCAAAGCTGGCAACGGTTGTTCGCTGACAGCGGCTTGCGATTGCTGGAGATGCGCGAACCGCAGCACCCAGTGACCCGGATACCCGCTTCGATCATCTTCATCGCGGCAAAATCTGCTTAACGGTATGCCATGCTCAATGCATGCTGGTAAAACGCCCATGCAGCCACATGTTTTGCAAATCCAGGGGGTAATTTTGTGCCGTTGTTGTGTCTGCGCGACGTTTTAATGCGTTAAAACCGAAAAATCCGCACCCAAACCCATCGCACGCCGCATTAATGCGTGTTTTAGCGGCGTAAATCGGTCTACAGCGCACAATCCCGCGTTGCGCAGCATCACAAGCGGTGCAAATTCATTGCTAAAAAGGCGTTTAAAACCGTCTAGCGCGGTAATCATCGCCAGGTTGTCACCGATGCGCGCACGCTGGTATCTCCGCAGCACACCCAAATCACCTACATCGCGTTGCTGTTCACGCGCATCGAGTATGACACGGCTGAGTTCCGCCACATCCCTGTATCCCAGGTTTACGCCCTGACCCGCCAGGGGATGCACGGCGTGCGCGGCATCGCCGATGAGCGCCACACGTGCCTGTACGTAGTCGCGGGCGTGCATGCGCTGCAGCGGAAACACCGCGCGTTGCGTAGTGCTGGTGATTCCGCCGAGCATACCGCCACTGGCTTCGGTGACTGCGGCGCAGAATGCATCGTCGTCCAGGCCACGGATGTGTTCGGCGCGTGCATCCTCCAGCGACCAGACGATGGAGCAACGTCCATCCTCCAACGGCAGCAGCGCGATGGGACCGCTGGGCAGAAACCGCTGGCGCGCCATGTGGCCATGCGGCTTTTCAGTGGCCACATGGGCGACGATGGCCTGTTGTGCATACGCTTGGGTGCCGGCTTCGATGCCGGCCAGCTTGCGGGTGGCGGAGGCGGCGCCATCGGCCGCCACCAGCAGCTGCGCCTGCAACCGCCGCCCATCCTGCAAACTCAGGCTGACCCGCTCGGCATCCACGGCCAGGGCTTCAGGTGCAGCCGGAAATATCATGCTGATATTGCCTGCGCTTTCCAATCGCAATCGCAGGGCGTGTTGCAGCAGCCGGTTCTCGACGATGTAACCCAGCGCCGCCTCACCCACGTCGGCACAATCAAAATGGATAGTGCCGCTGCCGGTGGCATCCCACACGCTCATCTCGGTGTAGGCGCAGACACGCTGCGCCTGAATGAACTGCCAGGCACCGAGGGATTCCAGGAATCTGCGCGTGCCCGGCGAGAGCGCGAATACCCGCAGATCGATTTCCGCTCCGGGCTTGAACGGCGCGGGTTCATGGGCATCCAGCAGTGCGATCTGCAGGCCACTGTCGCGCAGTGCGCAGGCACAGGCGCTGCCGATGGCGCCGGCGCCCACGATAATCACATCGTATTGCTGCAAGCTGCGTCGCGCGTTCATGCGGAGTCCCGCAGCTGCGAAGCGGCGGCCACCGGCAGGCCGCGCGCCAGCCGCGGCAAACGGCCGGCAATGCCCATGTTGATGCGGGTGAACCGGCGGCGCGCCGGCGGCAGCAGTTCCAGTCCCATGAGCCCCAGATTACGCAGGCATCCCACAACCGCCAGTGGATTGGCGAACACCCGGGTGAGCATATCGGTGAACAACGCGGTACCCAGCTGATCCCCGCGGCGCGCCCGCACATAAGCCTGCAGTGGACGCGCAGCGCCCGGATCGCCGCCGGCTGCGCGGATATCTGCCAGGCAATCGGCCAGCAACGCCACATCGCGCAACGACAGGTTGAAACCCTGTCCGGCGATGGGGTGCAGACTGTGGGCGGCATTGCCCACGATTACCACCCGGCCGTGCAGCTGCGCTTGCGCACGCACCAGGCTCAAGGGATATGCCTGGCGTTTGCCGGCCTTGATGAATCTCCCAAAACGGCCGTTGAATCCGGCGGCCACCGCCTGCAGAAAAGCGCCGTCCTCCATGGCCAGCACCGCAGCCACGCGCGTTTGCGGCACGCTCCACACCAACGCATAACGGTCTTCGCCCATCGGCAGCAGCGCCATGGGTCCATCTCCGCTGAAGCGTTCGAAGGCGGTATGCGGCTGCGGCCGCTCGACGCTGAGATTGCAGATCACCGCGCTCTGTCCGTATTCCCAGACTTGCGCGCCGATGCCAAGCTGTTCACGAATTTTTGACTGGGCGCCGTCGGCCGCCACCAGCAGCCGCGCACTGGCGGCGTGCACATCCTCGGCGCGCAAAGCAGCCCTGACATGGCCGGACTGTTGTTCCAGGCGCTCGAGGGTTGCCGGTGCCAGCAAGGTCACCGATTTACTTGCTTGCAGAAATTCACTCAATGACTGGCCGATGGCGCGATTGGGAACCACGTAACCCAGGGCCTCGACACCCATCTCCGCGGCATGCATGCGCGTCATGCCGGCGTGACCGCGGTCGGATACATGGATGTGCTGAATGGCGGTGGCTTGTGAAGCGATCTGCGGCCAGATACCGATGCCTTCGAAGATGCGGCGACTGCCCCAGGAGACCACGGTGACGCGCTCGTCGTAGCTCGGCTGGCCGTGGCTGCCGAAACGCACCGCCTCCACCACACCGATGCGCATACCCAGCGGTGCCAGCGCCGCCGCCAGGCTCGCACCCACCATGCCGCCGCCGGCAATCAGCACATCAAAATCCGCAGTCTTCGGCTGGGCCGCTGCGCGCTTGGTTTTGGGTTTGGGACGGGGAATTTTGGCCTTGGCGGCGCGTTTCATGGTCAGGCTGCCTTGCGCTGCATGCAGGCTTCCACCTCGTCGGGATGCTTGATGAGCGCCGCGCTCAATACCTCTGGGCCTTTGCGGGTGATGAGCACATCGTCCTCGATGCGCACGCCGATGTTCCACCAGCGTTTGTGCACCCCGCGAGTTCCGGCGGCGATGTAAATGCCCGGTTCCGCGGTCATCACCATGCCCGGCTCCAATTCACGCCATTCATCGCCCACCTTGTAGTCCCCCACGTCGTGCACGTCGAGCCCCAGCCAGTGGCCGGTACGGTGCATGTAGAACTTCTTGTAGGCCTCGTCTTTGATGAGTTTGCTGACCGTGCCCTTGAGCAGGCCCAGCTTCACCAGGCCGGCGGTCAGCACCCGCACCGCTTCCTCGTGAGGCTGGTTCCAGTGATTGCCGGTGCGCATCTTGTCGATGGCCGCCAGCTGCGCCTTGAGCACCAGTTCATAGACGGCGCGCTGCTCCGGCGTGTAGCGGCCGTTGACCGGGAAGGTGCGGGTCACATCGGAAGCGTAGTTCTGGTATTCGCAGGCCGCGTCAATGAGCACCAGCTCGCCGTCACCGAGCGGCTGGTTGTTTTCCACGTAGTGCAGGATGCAGCTGTTGGCGCCGCCGCCGACGATCGGGTTATAGGCCGGCATGCCGCCGTGGCGGCGGAATTCGTGCAGGAATTCCGCTTCCAGCTCGGCTTCATTCATCCCGGGGCGGCAGGCGCGCATGGCGCGCTGGTGGGCGCGTACCGAGATGGACGCCGCCTGGCGCATGAGCGCCTGTTCCGGCCTGCTCTTGTACAGGCGCATGTCATGCAACAGGTGATCGAGGGAGACGAATTCCTCGGGTGAATGCAGCCCGGTTTTGGCCTGGGCGCGCAACCCGTTTACCCAGCCGATCACGCGCTTGTCGAACTCCGGATAATTGCCCATGGTGTAGAACACCCGCTCGCGGTTCTCCAGCAGGCCCGGCAGGATGTCGTCGATGTCGCCGATGGGAAAGGCGTCGTCGGCAGCATAGTCGCGGGTCGCCCCATCGGGTCCGGCGCGGCGGCCGTTCCAGGTCTCCATCAGCGGGTCGCGTTCGCGGCAGAACAGGATGTACTCCGCCTGGCGGCGCCCCGGCACCAGCACCAGCACCGCTTCGGGTTCCGGAAAACCGCTCAGGTAATGGAAATCGCTGTCCTGGCGAAATGGATAATGGCTGTCGCGGTTGCGGATGCACTCACGTGCCGATGGCACGATGGCTATGCTGCCATGACCCATCATGCGCATGAGTTCACGGCGGCGGCGGGCGAATTCCTTGGATTGCATCAGGTATTATCCTAGCATTGTAGCCCGGCGTGCGCTGGCGCATTGACCGCTTCACCGGCGCCGCTCTATAGTGATTGCATGCACAACGAAAACACCCGTGAACTGCTGGTACAGGAATTGCAACGGCTGGAAGGCCGGGTGGGGGAACTGGTGTCGGTGTGCGCCAGGCTGCGCAGCGACAACCATTCCCTGCGTGAACGTCTGGAATCAGTGAATACCGAACGCGCCAGCCTGTTGGCCAAAAATGAACATGTGCGCGGGCGGGTGGAAGCCATCATCACGCGGCTCAAGTCCCTGGAAGAAAGTGCATGAACGAAGAACTGGCGCGCGTCACGGTACGCATCCTCGACAAGGAATACCAGGTGGCCTGCCCGGACGATGAGCGCGAGGCGCTGCTGGAATCCGCCGAACTGCTTAACCGCAAGATGCGCGAGATTCGTGAAGCCGGCAAGGTAGTGGGACTGGACCGGATCGCGGTAATGGCCGCTCTCAACCTGTCGCATGAAATATTGCAGAACCAGGCCAACGCCGGCGAGGCGGATCGTGACCTGCTGGGAAGAATGCGCAGCATCAACGACCAGCTGGCCGGCGCTGTAACCGGTTCTTCACTGGTAACCGCTTCCTGATACGGAGCAGGATAGACGGTAGATTTTTATCAGGGTATGGCGTCTCCTGTGGTGTGCGATGCGGGCTGGGTTACTCTTTGAGCCTAAATCAAACCCACGGAACCGGCCCGATGATGACGGTGTGCAGGTCCGCCATGCAGCGGAAAGCCTAAAGCATCACGGCCGGCTCCACCTGAACCTTTGGTTCAAGGGCGATAGCCGGCAACGGCACCGATGGGAGACGCCTCTTTGACACCTCCCCAAGCTGAAAGTAAAAAAATCCGCTACGAAATGCGCAGCCGGCGGCGGGCGCTGGACCCGGGCTTGCGCGCGGATGCCGCCGCATCCATGGCGTCGTTGGTGGCCGGCCTGCCGGCGTATCAATCGGCCCGGAATATCGCCGCCTACGCGGCCGTGGATGGAGAGATGGATGCGGCCGCGCTGCTGCTACAGGCAGAGCACGATGGCAAGCGCGTCTACATGCCGGTACTGCCCGCCAAACAGCCTCAAGCACTGCAATTTCATGCCTGGACGCCCGCTGTTCGCATGCGGGAAAACCGTCTGCACATTCCGGAACCGGAGGCTGTCGCCGCCAGCGGCATCGACCCGCAATCCCTGGATCTGGTGTTGGTGCCGCTGGTGGCGTTCGACCGCGTCGGCAACCGTCTGGGAATGGGCGCCGGTTACTATGACCGTACCTTCGCCTTCCTGAAACAAGCCGGTCGAAAGCCGCTGTTGCTGGGGCTGGCCTATGAGTTCCAGCGTGTGGAACGCCTGACGGCGGCTTCTTGGGATGTACCACTGGCAGGTGTGGCCACGGAAAGCCATGTTTACTGGTTTGCGGGCCGCCAACCACAGCAACCTTGAACCGATACACGCCGCACTCCGCAGCGCGGACTTGTCACATCCATGATCGTACGCCGGTTTGTCTCGCGGCGATCGCGGCGTGCCAATAGCCGAGTGTTGCGCGTCTTGCGAACTGCAATTGCACCCGCAATTGCGGACCAGCACAACTCAAACAAGCGTTTAAGTTCATCAAGCATGCACGCTTAGTGCAAAAAATTATCCAATTTGGGCGTTGCTAACGGAAAAATTCGCCGCAAAACGCATTTAAACTGCAAAATTGCACTCCAAACATGCAAAATAAGCTTGCAAAGCTGGAATTTTGCATTTTCTTGTATATACTCAAGTGCGTGTGATCTAACCGGGAGGATCTTTGATATGAAACGTAAAGCGAAAGCGAAAAAGTCAAAAGTTGCAGCCAAAAAGAAAAAGGCTGCTGTGAAGAAGGCCCCGCGCCGTCGTCGTAAAAAGGCTGGCGGTCGCAAGAAGAAGGCGGGTAAGAAAAAGGCTCGCCGGCGCCGCAGAAAAGCTGCTAGCGCGGCAATGTAAAGCCGTCAGGCTTTGCTCAAATAGGCCCGCTCTGCGGGCCTATTTTTTGGGTATGGTTTGGGAGATATGCCGCCATGGGCGCGGATGACGCTAAAAAACGGGCCGCTTTCGCGGCCTTGGAATACCTGCAGGATGTCCGCATCGTCGGCGTCGGCACCGGCTCCACCGTCAATCATTTCATCGATGCACTCAAATCCATAAAGGCGCGCCTGGACGGCGCGGTCTCCAGTTCCGAAGCTTCCACCGCACGCTTGAAGGCGCTGGGTATTCCAGTGCTGGATCTGAACGCCGCGGGTGAACTGCCGGTGTACGTGGATGGGGCCGACGAGGCCAACCGCCGGCTGCAGCTGATCAAGGGTGGCGGCGGCGCCCTCACCCGCGAAAAGATCGTGGCTGCGGTCAGCAAGTCCTTTATATGCATTGTCGACCAGACCAAGCTGGTGGAGATACTGGGCGGATTCCCCTTGCCTGTGGAGGTGATCCCCATGGCCCGCAGCTATGTGGCACGTGAGCTGGTGAAACTGGGCGGCCGGCCTGACTGGCGCCAGGGGTACGTCACCGACAACGGCAACCAAATCCTGGATGTGCACGGCCTGCGCATACTGGATCCACCCGCCCTGGAGCAGGAAATCAACCAGATCACCGGGGTGGTATGCGTCGGTATCTTTGCCCGCCGCGCCGCAGACCTGTTGCTGGTCGGGCATGAAGATCGGGTGGAAAAAATAGTCTAAAAGCAGCCGACTCAGGGTCCGGACTGCGGCCCGCACACCGCGCGGTAATAGCGACTGGTGTCGGTGCTCCCCGGGTCGCCGATGGCATGCGCGTTAATGATGGTGGCAACGGCGTCCCCGCGATCCTGCAGCAGCAATGCACCGAATTCCTGCATGCGTGACTGATCCAGCTGTGCCCCGGTGGCGGCATCCGTTGGCGCGATCACACTGACGTCCGCGGTGATGTAGCGCAGCTTGCCCACCGATACGTAGTCACCCGTCTGCTGTGCGTTCATGCCCAATACACTTTCCAGCAACGGCAACATCTGTAATTCCTGTTTGTCCAGGGGTACCAGCGGCACCAGATCATTCTGGTTCTCATAGCGGTAATCGGTGATGTGCTGGGCGGCGTACCTGGCGGCAAAATCCTCGCCACCGACCCGCGGGGCGGCAAAGGTGATCACCTCGGTAACCGGCAACAGGCCGGTGACGCGCAATTTCAACGCCGCCAGCACCGCCAACGCGCCGCCTTTGCTGTGTCCAGTAACGTACACCTTGGTATTCGGCCCCAGTTTGCCGGCTGCTTGCCATGCCTTGATCTGCTGCACAACCCCGGGCCACAGGTTGTCGAACGAATCCTTGAAGCCGCGATGCACAAGACCCAGCTGCGGATCCGGTTGGGTGGTGAAATCCGCGTCATTCAGCCAGTCCTGCAGCACCAGACTTTGATCAGCGAGTTTTTGCTGAGCGCGGCTGTCGAACGGCAGGGTGCCGCGAAACGCGATGATCAGTTCCGAACCCGATAGCCACATCAGTACCGCGTCCCGGTCGCGATCGGTCTGGCCACTGGCACGGCTGCTGACGCCATAGGCCTGACCTGGCTCGCCAAGCAAGGTGGCGATTCCGGTATCGGGTTGGATTTCCCCGCTATTGTTCACATCATAGGCGTAGGCCGATGCCTTCAGCAGCTTGCAGCCCAGAGGACTGGCGGCCGTGGGCTGGGGATTGAAACCGCTCATGTCAGGCGCCGGCAGCAGGGCGCAGGCCGCGAGCCAGACAAACACGGCAACGGTGGCGGCAGCCCGCCTGAAGCTATGGGGTGTGGCCATGCCCTGCATTTTCAGCCTTGTGCAGCGGTTACCGGATTCAATATAGCCTAAAAGCGTAAAAAGCCCGTCCAATGGACGGGCCTTTAGCATTTGGCTGGGACCAGGAAGCCTTGCGCAATACCTGGCTGCGGACTCTGACTGCGACAGCCAACAAAAAGGCCCTGCAACGCAGGGCCCTGTGTTTGGCTGGGGGACTAGGATTCGAACCTAGGTTGGCGGAGTCAGAGTCCGCAGTCCTACCGCTAGACGATCCCCCATCATCCAACCATTATCCGGAAACCGTCCCTGGCGCGTGCGCCTGTCCCGAGAAATCAGCGCTTGGAGTATTGAGTTCCGCGGCGGGCCTTGTGCAGGCCGACTTTCTTGCGCTCCACAGCGCGCGCATCGCGGGTCACATACCCGGCCTTGCGCAGCGGCGCCCGGTTGACCTCATCGTAGTCGATGAGCGCACGCGCCAGGCCGTGGCGGATGGCGCCGGCCTGGCCAGTATTGCCGCCGCCGCTGACCGTCACGGTCACATCCAGGCTGTCCAGCTGGTTGGTGACGCCAAGCGGCTGACGCACAATCATGCGCGAAGTTACGCGTCCGAAATACTCGTCCAGCGGACGGCCGTTGATCAGGATGCGGCCCTTGCCGGGTTTCAGGAATACCCGCGCCTTGGAGGTTTTGCGGCGCCCGGTACCGTAATTTGTGCTGACTGCCATTGGATGTACTCTTGGAATAAACGGTGGGTTAAATGTCGAGTTTCTGTGGTTGCTGCGCGGCATGCTTGTGTTCGGCGCCCGCGTATATCTTGAGTTTCTTCAGCATGCTGCGCCCCAGTGGATTCCTGGGCAGCATGCCGCGGACTGCGATTTCGATGGCGCGCTCGGGATGCTCCTGCAGCAATTTGCCCAGCGTGGTCTGCTTCAGGTTGCCGATATAGCCGGTGTGATGCTGGTATAGCTTGTCTTCCAGCTTGTGGCCGGTGACGTGGATCTTTTCGGCGTTGATGACCACCAGGTAATCGCCGGTATCCAGGTGTGGGGTGTATTCCGGCTTGTGCTTGCCGCGCAGGCGGCGGGCAAGCTCGCTGGCGAGCCGGCCAAGGGTCTTGCCACTGGCATCCACCAGATACCAGTCGCGCTTGACGGTTTCGGCCTTGGCCGAGAAAGTTTTCATGAAATGGGGCTCCCGGGAGTGCGCTCAAAGGGGCGCCATGCTACGCGACAATGCCTGTTTTTTCAAGCACTTGGACGTCAATCGGCCGGTTGCAGACGCCGCTAAACCTGGCCGCATGCGCGGCTAAATGCCCCGTGAATCAAGCTGTTACTAGATTTTCAGGCGCTCCACCACGCGCCCCTTCAGCAGGTGCTCGTCGATGATTTCATCCACATCGTCCTCGTCGGAATAGGTGTACCAGACACCCTCCGGGTAGACCACGGCGATGGGGCCCTCGCTGCAGCGGTCCATGCAGCCTGCCTTGTTGACGCGGACACCGCCAGGACCGGCGATCCCCAGGGCTTTTACCCGTTGCTTGGCATGGCTGCGCATGCGCTCGGCATCGTGGTTCTGGCAGCAGGGCGAACCGTCCTCGCGCTGATTGGTGCAAAAGAAAATGTGGCGGCGGTAGTACATTGAGTTGCAAAAGCCCGTGACGAAAACCTGTGTCAGCCCGGCGACACCATATTAGAAAGTGTATACCAGCGAGATGGCGGTGGTAGAGTCGGTATTCTTCAAACCGGGCCGCACGCTGGTGTTGTGCTTGACCGTATAGGATACGGACAGGGCAAAACTGCCGGCCAGGTTCGTGGTCAGGGCGCTAACCGACTGGGTAAAGGTATTGTCCGTACCATTGATCACGCTCAGGTTTTCGGACAGGTTGCTTTTCTCCGCGAACTGCCACAGATAATTGAACGCCAGTCTTTGCACAAAATCGTCACTATGGGTGTCGTCGATGTTGTATGTCTGGCGCGCACCAGCGCCGAATTCCAGGTCCAGCTGCTGGCTTGCCGAGCTGTATAGCCTGCGGCCGTAACCAAGAATCTCGCTGGTGCGGCGCTGGTAGCCGCTGAAGGTGTCACGCAGGTAATCCACCGTGCCGTACACATAATCCTTGTCGGAGAGGTTGTAATCAGACTGGCCGTTGAAATCGTAATTTTCCGCGCTGGTCACGCCGTTCTGGCTGGCTTGGATGGCCTGGAATGCCAGCACATCCTGCCAGGGGCCTGATTTGTAGCCCGCCAGGGCCTGGCTATTGAGGCTGCGGGTGTTGGTGTTGCCGGTGGTGGCCAGATAACCCAGGGACACGGATCCCTGCCAACCTTCCTTGGCGGCGATTTTCTTGGTGGCGGCTATGTTGGCGTCCAGTTGCGTCAGGTCCAGGTCAGCATACGCTGCGCCAGTCCAAACAACGCTTGCCGCGATTACCGCGACTGCAATCCAGTTTTTCATTTTGAATGTTCCTCTCCGGCATCCACCACATGCCTACCTGTGCATTGATGGGCAGAAACCGATCTACGCAAAAAAACCCGCGGCCGACGGCCCGGGTCGTGAGTTGTTATTATAACGGCGCATGGATACGAGCGCAGGCCAGGGGATTTGCATGCCGCAGGAAACCGCGCTGTTCCCGCTGGCTGACGCCGACAAGTGCGTGAAATGCGCCCTGTGCCTGCCGCACTGCCCGACATACAGAATCTCGCTCGACGAAGGCGAGTCCCCGCGTGGACGCATCGCACTGATGCAGGCATTTGCCGGCGGCACGCTGGCCTTGACGCCGGCCCTCAGCGCGCATCTGGATCACTGCCTCGCGTGCCGCGCCTGCGAAGCCGTTTGCCCGGCGCAGGTGCCTTACGGAAAACTGATCGACGCGGCACGCGCACTGCTGCATGAGCGGGGGCAACGGGAGCCCTGGCTGGTAAGGCTGTTCGCCGCCTGCATGCGCAATCCGGTATTGCTGAAGTCGCTGCATTTGGTGCTGTGGCTGTCGCAGCGGCTGGGCTTGCAAACAATCGCTGCTCTCTGGCCCCGCTTCAGACAACCGCTGCAGATGCTGCCCAAGCTGGCAGCGCCTCGCCGCCTGCTTCCTATATATCCAACCCGGCAAACCGGCAGTCCTGAAGTGCAGCTGTTTCTGGGTTGCGTGGCGCGCATGGTCGAGCCCGGCGTCACACAGGCGGCCATCCGGGTGCTGAACACGCTCGGCTGCAAAGTCCGTATTCCAGCGGCGCAAGGCTGTTGCGGCGCCCTGGATCAGCATGCGGGGCGAGCATCACCGGCGGCGCGTGCAGTGCTGCGCAATCTTGAGGCCTTTGGCGGCGATACGCCTGATCCAATACTGCACACCGCCAGCGGTTGCGGTGCGACCCTGGGCGAATATCCGCAGCTGCTCGCCGATGCTCGCACTGCCCAATTCAGCCATCGCTGCCGGGACATCAGCGCCTTTATCGCCGGCCATGACAAGCTCGGGCAAGTCGCTTTTCAGCCGCTGCGCGCCAAAGTCCTGCTGCACACGCCCTGCACTCTCAGGAATGTGCTGAAAAGCGGTGCCGCCGTGGCGCAAATGTTGCGTCATATCCCGGAGCTGAAACTCGCACTCCTGCCCGACAGCATCGGCTGTTGTGGAGCCGCCGGCAGTCATGTACTGAGTCAGCCGGCGCTGGCCGAACGGCTGGCGGATCCGGTGGCTGATGCCGTTCGCCAAACAGGTGCTGACTTTCTGCTCACCTCCAATGTGGGCTGCCGCCTGCATCTGCAAGCGGCCATGCGGCGCCATGGATTGCCGGTACGGGTGCTGCATCCTTTGGAGCTCATGGCTATGCTACTGCCCGGCGATGATGCGCCGGCGGTATAATTAGCGCATGCAAACCACACGCAACCTGAGTCCGTTGGACCGTTTCATCAGCGAGCTGGACAAGGCCCTGCACACCGCATTCCCGGGCACGCATCACACTGCTGCGCGGCCCAACCCGGCGGCGGCCGTTTCCCAGGATGAACTGGACGTCAAGCAGCGTGAATTATCCGGACGTCTCATGCGGGTGAATCACGCCGGCGAAATCGCCGCCCAGGCGCTCTATCAGGGACAGGCCTTCACCGCGCACAGCGAGGCGGTGCGCACCGGCATGGCGCAATCGGCAGCCGAGGAGGTGGATCACCTGGCCTGGTGTGAACAGCGGTTGCAGGAACTGGACAGCAAAACCAGCGCGCTGGATCCACTCTGGTACCTGGGGTCGTTCGCCATCGGCGCCCTGGCAGGCGTACTGGGCGACAAATTCAGCCTGGGCTTCGTGGCGGAGACCGAACGCCAGGTGGTGGAACACCTGGACCGGCACCTGCAGCGGCTGCCCGAAGCTGACCACAAAAGCCGCGCCATCCTCGAACAGATGAAACGGGATGAAGCCCGCCACGGCACCATTGCCACGCACGCCGGTGGCAGCCGCATGCCCGAGCCGGTACGCGAACTGATGCGGCTGACATCCAGGATCATGACTGGAACGGCGTACTGGATCTAACCTTTCAGCACACCGGGCTCTGGCTTGCGCCGGCATGCCGGTCTTTCAGGTGACTCCAAACACGATCAGCACGATGCCGATGGCCACCATGGCGTAGCCCCGCACCCGGCTGCGGCTGATGCTGATGTTCCGGCGCTCAGGCTCCAGCAGGTGCCGCAGGTTCTTGAAGCTGTGGTGCGGGCTGCGCTTGACCTCTTCCGATTTGAGCCAGTCGGACTGCCGCACTTCCCGGTTACCGCTGGCCACGCTCCACAGAATCACCAGGCCGTAGAGGATCGCCAATACGCCTGCTGTCAAGAACACAATCTTTTCCCAGGACATTTCACTTCCCTTAAGTTACGCCGGGCGATGGTCACCGGCGTTCATGCGCTTGCGCCACGCGCCATGGGCCGCGTCCACTGCTCCAGCAGCGGTGGCAACTGCGCGAGCGAATCCAGCAGGGCGTCCGGGCCGTAGCCGTCCAGTTCACCGCCATAGCCGTAACGCACACCGACTGCCGCATAGCCGGCGGCGCGCGCCGCCAGCAGGTCATTTCTGGAATCACCCACCATGCAGGCAGCGTCAGGCGCAATCCCAAAGTGACTGGCTGCATGCAGCAGGGGCAAGGGATGGGGTTTGCGCTGCGCCAGCGTATCCCCGGATAACACCAGGCCGAAGTATTGCCTGATCTCCAGGGCCTCCAGCAACGGCAGGGAGAACTCCGCCGACTTGTTGGTAACGCAGGCCAGGCGCAGGTGTTGCGCCCGCAATCGGTCCAGGCACTCCAGGGTGCCCGCATACAGCCGGCTTTGCCCCGTCAGGTTTGCAAGATAGGCGCGCCGGAAAGCGGACAGCGCCTGTTGATACAGCTGGTCCGGCGGTTCGCAGTCATGGCCGTTGCCGAGCGCGCGTTTCAGCAACATCCGCAGTCCGTCGCCCACCCAGGTACGCACTTCGGTAACGTCCGGCGGCCGCAGCCCCAGTTCCTCGGACATGCATGCAACGGCGCAGGCGATATCCGCGGCGCTGTCCACCAGCGTGCCGTCCAGATCGAAAGCCACCAGCCGTATGGATGTCATCAACGCATCAGCGCGCCAGTTCCGCGCGCATCGCGGCGATCACCCGCTGGTAGTCTCCGGCGCCGAAAATGGCGGAGCCGGCCACGAAGGTATCGGCGCCGGCGCGCGCGATCTCGGCGATGTTCCCGGTTTTAACGCCGCCGTCGATTTCCAGGCGGATGTCACGGCCGCTGGCGTCGATGATCCCGCGCGCGGCACGCAGCTTTTCCAGGCTTTCGGGGATGAAGGCTTGGCCGGCGAAACCGGGGTTCACCGACATGATGAGAATCATGTCCAGCTTGTCCATGACATGCTGCAGGTAATTCAAGGGCGTGGCCGGATTGAACACCAAGCCGGCCTTGCAGCCGCTGCTTCGGATCAGCTGCAGGCTGCGGTCCACGTGCTTGCTGGCTTCCGGATGAAAGGTGATATAGGTGGCGCCGGCCGCGGCGAAATCCCCGATCAGCCGGTCCACCGGCGTGACCATCAGGTGCACGTCGATGGGCGCCTTCACGCCGTGCTTGCGCAAGGCTTCGCACACCAGCGGCCCGATGGTCAGGTTCGGAACGTAATGGTTGTCCATCACGTCGAAGTGAATCATGTCGGTGCCGGCCTTGAGCACCGCGTCCACTTCCTCGCCGAGCCGGGCGAAATCAGCGGACAGGATCGAGGCAGCGATGCGAAAATCCCGTTTGGGCATTTGCGCTTACCTGGCAAGCAGTGTTGGCGCTACACTCTACCTTATCGGCTGGCCGCCGGGCCAGCCATGCCATTGGAGCGCGCTTGCATGAATGCCATCGCCATCACGCTGCACCTGCTTGCGGCCGTCATCTGGGTGGGCGGCATGTTTTTTGCGTACCTGGCATTGCGGCCGGCACTCGTATCCCATGCCCTGCTGGCACGCGCACACGTGTGGGCCGCGGTCCTGAAGCGTTTCTTCCCCTGGGTGTGGATTTGCGTACTGGTAATTCTCGCCACCGGCTTCTACCTGGTGTTTCATGCCTTCGGCGGCTTCGGCAACCTGCCGCTGTTCGTGAATCTGATGATGGGACTCGGCATCCTGATGATGCTGCTGTTTGCCCACGTGTTCTTCGCGCCTTACCGGCGCCTGCGGCACAGCGTGGAAGTCAATGACGAGGGGGTCGCCGGTAAGGCCATGAAGCAGATCCGCGTCATGATGCTCATCAACCTGATCCTGGGACTGCTGGTGATTCTGGTGGCCACCAGCGGGGTATTCTGGTTCTACGATTAATGCCGGGGCTTGGCCAATACCACAAAGCGGTCTGCGATCCGCTAGCTACGCTGTTTGTAGGGTCGCTAGCTGCCAGACGCGGCGGTTGGTTGGATTAAATTTATGACGTGATTGGCGAACCAGTTATAAAAAATGGAAATTAGCCTTGCAAGCTACGCAGCCAGCTCGATTGCCCGAGCCTCAAGCAGATCAATCAGCACGCGCTCGACACGACTTCCTCCCACACTGATGCGCTGATCTACTGTTACCGATTTCAATAACTTGGCGGCATCGGCGTATCGCCCCCTGGCAAATTGACCGACAGCATCCACCAGGCAGAGTGAGAGTCGCGTCTGGTTGCTGGGCTCCTTGGCCGCAATGGCCGCCCGGCTTTGCTCCAGCGAGGCGAGATCGCCGGCCGATGCCTGGATACCGGTAAGATGCAGGGCGATAAACGGATGCGAAAGCATGCAGCTGAAACGTCCTGCCAAAGCGGAGACGGCAGCCGAGACCGGGCGGATGTTTCCCGTGCGTAGATATTCTCGCAATAGAAAACCGCCGCAATCGGCCAGGGTCAGCAGCGGACCACAGTGAGTGGTCTCGGGTGAACAGTGACGCTCATAGCGCTGCCACGCCTGCTCGGTCAACCCCAACTGCCACTCTGCCAGCGACAGATGCCACTGGACGTGGCCATACATGGCGCCGCCTTCTGCAGACTGGCGGTGTGCGTTCAACCAGTCGCCCAGCAAGTCCAGCGATTCTTCAGGCTTGCCCTGATCGTGCAACACATGGGCATAGCTGTGGATGATGTAAGGCGCCTGCGGCCGCTGCCGCAGTGCCCGCTCGACAAGCGCACGGCCGCGGGGCCGATCGCCGGCCTCACTGGCGGCAAACCCGAGGCGCGCGAGACATGCCCAATCATCATGCAGGCGGGGATCCACCGATTCCATGATGCTTAGGACACGTTCGAGCTTGCGCACACCGCCGTAGAAGATCAGGTAACCGCAAAGTTGAGAGATGACCAGCAGGTCACTGGGATTGCTGGCGATGTAGGCCTCGGTCGCTGCAAGGTTGGAATAAGGGTCTTCGAGCAGGGCAAAGAGCGCGTGGATATGCGCACGTTCCCAGGGCAGCGCGGTTTCCGCCGCCTTGAGTGCACGCGCTTTGAAGGCATCAGCGTCTGCTGAATTGGCATCTTTGGCAAGCATGTAGCGTGCGGCCAGGGCCAGTGCGAAATTGCTGTCCAGCGCCAAAGCCCGATCGAGGGCTTCCGCCGCGCCTGTCTCAGAGCCCAGGATGTGATCGACAGCCAGCTGATAGTGTTCAGCAGCTTCAAGACTGCCTGTAGTCAAGGGTTGGCCCCTGCGTGCATCGATCATATCGGTTCCTTGAGGTCCAAGTTTCAGGCACGCCGGACTGCTTCGAGGGGCTTTCAGTGTAGCCCAAACCCAGGCACCTGGACCAAGCGGCTGGTATTGAGATTGAGGTCACACGGCGTGCTGCTATCAGCCAATAGCTGACTTCCGTACCCGAATAGAATTTTCAACAATATGAAAAATATCAGGAGCTCACGTCATGTGATTTTATCCAAAACCACCAAGTGCCAACACAGGATAAAACAATCCATATAACACCGAACAAAAGACCATATACAGATTCTGTAACTATTGGTTTGGACTCATTTACTTGACTAACGGTGATAATTTTTGGGTTAGTAAATACCGATGGCAGTAAAATATACGAGCGCGACCTATTAATCGTGTTGCCATATCCTGAGACGTACCAGTTACGATAACTAAAACCAACCATTATTGGCGTTTGATTAGCATAGATATTGAGAACATGCGTGGCTGGCTGCCATGGCATCAGTCGACCATAAATGGGTAGAAGGATCACTGCAACTAAGCTAGCCGGCATCCCAAATTTAAGTAATCGTCTGAAATGATTAAACATAAGTTATACGACTTATATTCTTCAATACCCCTTAGAGATTGTGTCCAGTTTGAGCACCAGCACAGAAATACGCAAGTCCCATTAGGTACAGCTAGTAATTGGGCGACACACGTACAAACTGAACATTATTTTCTTAGAAAGACCTGATGACCGCTTTGGGTCGAGAACAGCTGGCTGCGAAGTGTAATCGACAATGCACGTATCGGAGTGCAGAATGCGGCCATAAGCGACCCTAGGGTTTGCTGAGATTAATGACGTAATTGGCAAGCACATATGAATAGATATCTCGCAGCAACACTTGCATTTTTGCTGGCTTCTGCCATACCACCGCTAATGTGGATTTCATATGCCCTCATTAGCAAACCACAAAACTTTGGTGGTGCGGGGGAAATTCTGTTCACTTTCGTAGTCTTTTACCTTGGCGCGCTCCAGATTTCTGTTGTTCTAGGTATACCGATGTTTCTAGT
>JAGWOR010000064.1 GCA_028870845.1 Gammaproteobacteria bacterium
GAGCTGTGTGTGTTCCGGTTCAGCAGCGCATCGAAACCATGGGAACGCGGCCTCGCGGTTTTCTATGGGCTGTTTTTGTTGCTGCCGTTCATCCTGGGTCTCATCTGGGTGTTCGTGATCCACCATGGTGCGGCCCTGAGTTATGCGGGACGGGATTTCACCCTGAAGGAACGGCTGCTCACCGAGGCCCGCGTGATCTGGGATTACATCCGCTGGATACTGTTCCCGCGCCTGCCGGACCTGGGCCTGTACCACGATGACATCCCGCTCTCCACCGGCTGGCTCACACCCGTCACCACGCTGCTGTCCATTCTCGGATTGCTGGCACTGCTGGCGGTATCGGGACTCACCTGGAAGCGACGGCCCTGGATCTGCTTCGGCATCCTGTGGTTCTTCACCGGCCAGCTGCTGGAATCCACCGTGTGGCCCCTGGAGATCGCCTTCGAGCACCGCAACTACCTGGCGGACATGGGAATCCTGGTGGCGGTATTCGGCTTCGTGCTCACGGAATACTCCCGGCTGCTGAACCTGCGTTACCGGATCGGCATCCTCATGGCGCTGGCGCTCACCTTTGGCGCGGTCACCGGCATGCGCGCCTACGTGTGGCGCAGCACCCTTTCCCTGGTGGAAACCCAGGCGGCCAATCATCCGCGCTCACCCTATGCTACCTATGCCCTGGGTCAGGAACTCACCAACCTGGTGCTGGCGGGAAACAAAAAGCTGTTGCCGGAGGCCAGATCCGCCCTGGAGCGTTCCGCCGCGCTGCCCAACTCCGGCATCATCCCGGGCGCGGCGCTGGCGCTGCTGGAAAGCCAGATGCTAAACGACAACGACCCCGCCAATTTCCAACGCATGGCCCAGCGCCTGCGAACCCGCGCCATCAGCTCATCAGATCAGCAGGGCCTCACCAGCCTGCTGGATTGCCAGGAAGCGGATAACTGCCACTTCCCGCCTAAGCTGCTCAAATCCCTGTTCGACGCCGCCCTGGCCAATCCACGTTTACGCAAGTCAGCCGCCACCTATGCGAATATCCTCACCGATTACGGCAATTTCCTCAGCTTGGGTCCCCACCCGGACCTGCAGAAAAGCCGCTCCCTGATGCTGCAGGCCGCGGAGGCCGCGCCCGACGTGGCCCAGTACTGGATCAACGTGGTGATCCTGGACATTTCCCTGCAGGATGCAGCCCAGGCACAACGGGACCTGCAGGCCGTGGAAGCACTCAACAAACTGGGACACCTGAGCCCCGTGATCGCCGATCTCAGAAAGCGGATCGCTGATATCCAGGCGGCAGCGGAACCTCCACCCCAGAAGAAAACGCCATAACAGTCGGCAACGCCGGCTGCGGGACGTGATTGAATGATGCTATATTCCCGGTGATGGAATCACCGGGCCGAATGAAGCCGGAACCCCTGCAGTAACCATCAATTATTTCTGCAGATTTATTTGACGGGAATCTTCATGGCATTGCATTCTCAGCGATATATCGCCGCATACAGCTGGTCGGTGTCTGACAATGCTGTATAAACAACTGCGCCGGTTCTTAAATCCTCTGGTGCACACACCGCTGCATCCACAGTGGCTGGTGGCATGCGAGAAGCAAGCGACGTTAAACACGGTTAAGCACTGGGCCCGTGGCAATACCATCGACGTTGGTTGCGGCAACCGCTGGTTATCCGAAGCAGTGACAGATGGAAGCTACATCGGACTTGATTATCCGCCGACCGTGGCACAGGGCTACCCGGGCCATCCCCATGTGTTCGGTGACGCGGCCTGTCTGCCTTTCCGGGATGCCACAGCGGATACCGTGTTATTGATGGACGTCCTTGAGCATGTGCGTTTCCCGGATTTGGCAATTCGTGAGGCGGCTCGAATATTGCAACCCAATGGCTACCTTATCCTGCAAGTGCCATTCATTTATCCGGTGCACGATGCCCCCAATGATTTCCGTAGATGGACTCGCGAGGGACTGCGCTTGCTGTTGAAACAGCCGGGTTTCAACATCGTCGATGAAACCGCATATGGCAACCCAGCCGAAACCTCCGCAGCGCTGGGCGCAATCGCATTGGCAAAAAGTGGACTTAATACCATCAGCCAACGCAAAATTTCCGTTCTGCTCATGCCCCTGATCGTGATACTGATTCCATTGGTAAATGTCGCCGGTTGGCTGCTGGGAAAAGTGCTCCCGGCCGATACCTTTATGCCGCTTGGCTACCGGCTGGTGGCACAGAAAACCGCATAAACACCCGCCGGCTATCGCCGTGCGCCTGGTCACTGCAGATGTTTGCTTCTGCGGGCCGTGATTGAATGATGCTATATTGCCGTGCAACCAGCGACCGGAGCCTACCTCATGCCGGAAAAATCGCCGTCACTCAGCATCATCCTGCCCGCCAAAAATGAAGCCGCGGCTTTGCCGGAACTGCTTGCCCATCTCAAACAAAGTTACCCGCAGGCGGAACTTTTGGTGGTGGATGACGGCTCCACCGATGACACGGCCAAGGTCGCGGAGTCGCACGGTGCCCGCGTGGTCCGGCACCCCTACTCCATGGGCAACGGCGCGGCGGTGAAATCCGGCGCACGCGCCGCCGGCGGCGAGATCCTGGTGTTCATGGACGCGGACGGCCAGCATGGTGCAGACGACGTGGCCCTGCTGCTGGACAAACTCGCCGCCGGCTACGACATGGCGGTGGGCGCGCGCAACAGCCATTCCCAGGCATCCTTCGGCCGGAACATCGCCAACCGCATCTACAACCGGCTGGCCAGCTGGGTGGTGGGGCATCGCATCCCGGACCTGACCTCCGGCTTCCGCGCGGTCAAGGCGGAACAGTTCCGGGAATTCCTGTACCTGCTGCCCAACGGTTTTTCCTACCCCACCACCATCACCATGGCCTTTTTCCGCGCGGGGTACGGCGTGGCCTATGTGCCCATCACCGCCGCCAAACGCATCGGCAAGAGCCACATCAGCCCCACCCGGGACGGGGTGCGATTTCTATTGATCATCTTCAAGGTGGGCACCCTGTACTCGCCGTTGAAGATATTCTTTCCCATCAGTGTGCTGTTCTTCCTGCTGGGGCTCGGCCGCTATATCTATACCTTCAACATTAACCATCAGTTCACCATCATGAGCGCCCTAATGTTCATCACCTCGGTGCTGGTGTTTTTGATCGGCTTGCTGTCGGAGCAGATCACCAACCTTCTGTATAGCAGCCGAGAGCGGAATTAGTGGGTTCATGCCAGCTCAAGACTCTAAATATTTACCGCGGCTTCTGGTACTCACATCCACTTATCCCCGCTGGAATGGTGACACGCTGCCGCCATTTGTGCATGAACTTGCGCACCGTTTGACAACAGCATTTGAAGTGCATGTACTCGCGCCCCACGCAGCGGGATCTGCGGAACATGAATCTCTAGGTGGCGTGCATGTGCACAGGTTTCACTACCTGCCGGAAAAGTTCGAAGTACTTGCTTACACCGGAGGAATACTGCCAAGCTTAAGGAGAAAACCCTGGCGTCTAGTGGCTCTACCGCTGTTTCTCACAGCCCAATTGATTTCAACGATCGGCTTGTTGCGCCGTTACCGCTTTGATGCCATACATGCTCATTGGATACTGCCGCAAGGCCTGATCGCCGTCTTGGCCAATAAAGCAAGCGGTATGCATGCAAAAATTCTTTGTACGGGTCATGGTGCAGACGTCTTTGCTTTGAACGGCATGATCATGCGGAGGCTGAAATTATTTACTTTGAAAAGGTGTAATAAAGTTACGGTTGTCAGCAATGCCATGCTGAATGTGCTGGGCAGGATTACTTCGATCGACCGCAAATATTCCGTTATACCCATGGGGGTTGATTGTTGGGGAAGATTTATGCCCGGAAAACAATCACCCGATCCCAGCTCGCTGTTATTCGTGGGCAGGCTGGCGGAAAAGAAGGGGGTGTGTTTTTTGCTGCGGGCGCTGCCATTAATCAAAAATCACATTGGCATCAAATTAAGCATCATCGGAAGCGGCACTGAAGAAGCGGAGTTACATCAGCTTGCCGAGCAGCTCCGGTTGAACGATTGCGTGGAATTTACCGGCCCTGTACCAAATGCAGAACTTCCAAAATATTTTCAGAATTCTTCCATATTGGTATTCCCTTCGATCATCACTCCCTCGGGCGACCAGGAAGGATTCGGGCTTGTAATTGCCGAGGCCATGGCATGTGGCTGCGCCGTTGTTGCCAGTGGCCTGCCGGCAGTCCGCGACATCATTCAGGACAACAAAACCGGCCTGTTGGTGGCTCCGGAATCCCCTCAAGAAATTGCGCATGCCGTCGAGTCCCTGATTGAGAACCCGGAATTCCTTCAAAGACTATCTACCGAAGGACGCCAGTTTATAGTTGATAACTTCGACTGGGAGCTGATCAGCAAACGCTATGCAAATCTGCTCAAGCAGATGATTGCATCGACTGCCTGAACCGAGAATTATTCAGGTTTGGATGCCTTGGTTAGATTTATGCTACGTTTATCATTGTAATTTCAGTTATGCCCTTTGTTGCAAGCGGTAAACACTTGCTTGTAACCGTGAACCGTCTTTTGCAAAGTGTAATCAGCTAATATTTTCTCCCGGTTGTAAGCGCCCATTTCGGCTCGCATGGAAGAATCACGAATCAGTTGTGACAGGAAACCCAGCATCTGCCTGCGATTGTCCATTTCAAATAAAAATCCACCTTTGCCATGATCAACCAGCTCTGGCAAGGACGCGCAACGGGATGCCACTACCGGCAAACCGCAGGCCATGGCTTCCAGCACCACCAGGCTCATCCCCTCACGCCGGGTGGGAAAGAACAGGATATCCGCCTGCTGGTAAAGCTTCGGCATGTCCTCATGGTTGCGTGGAGGCATGGATACAAGTTTCTGCGATCTTCCAGGATCAATTACAGAAGACTTTCGCATGCCTGATGTGTATTGCAACACCACGCCTTCGGGAAGTTCCTGCGAAAGCGCCGCCAAATGTCCAGCCCCCTTGTTTCTGGTTGGGTTACCTGCAAATAAAATATTTATTGTATCTGCATGTATTTTTTGCGCTGGCTTGAAAAGCGAGGCATCCACTCCGTTGGGAATCAATACCAGCCGGTTTTGCACGTCATGATGCTGCCGGACAAGATCAGCGGTGAATTTACTTACCGCAGTTATATATCTCGCACGTTTTAATGCCGCTTTTATCGCAGCCGAGAGGATGTATCGGTAGAAAATACGTCGTGACCAGGAAGAGCCATTTATGAATTCCTCATCCAGGTAATAGCCATGAAATGTAGCAACCAGATCCGAATCCGGATGCACGTGCCATGGCCCCAGCTCCGGGGTTGAATGCGTAATGGCGCAAGACGTGCGCCCGCGCATCGAAAGCAATGGTGGACACAATCCCCAATAGGGAGACAAGGCCTCGACCTGATAACCAGCAACATGCTGTTCCAATGCCCGATGTACGATGATTGCACCACTGGCTTTAACAACAGGCGCAATAATGTCTTGCTTAGCGGCATTAAACCCGCCTGAGCGACCGGATTTTTGTGTAATCCTGTGTGATTGCATCGTTATTAACCGGCTTTGAGATGCGGCATTATCCATTCACCGTGGAGAATACGGCTCAGGCTGCGTATTTTTCTCAAGGTCGTCTTAATAATGCCTGGCGATGTGCCAATAACCAGTGCCACCGCGGAAAATATGCGGTCAGAAAATGTCAAGTTAGCCGACACAGTTATATAAGCAGTGCGCTTTCTCACAGCATCCCCAGAGTAACGTACCAGTGCATCGCTCAAGTATTTACTCGTCATCCGGCGGACTTCTCCAGCGTATGTACCTTCAGTGGCATGATTAAACTCTGACAAAAATTTCCGCATTGCACATGCGTGGTTCCAGCGTTCATCAAAGGTGCTTCCGCGTCGTTGCGACCAGGAACCCGGTACATTGCGGCGATACACGGCCATGACTTTGTTATCCGTGGCCACCTCCCCCGTCAATCCCGCACGCAATACCAATGGATAGTCGCCAATCGGGGCGTTGGCTTGCCAGGATGGGATGTTGCTGATCAATTCACGCCGGAACATCATGGATACTGAGGGAATCAGTCCGCCATCGCCGAGAATCAATTCGTGCATGGACAATAAGCGGCTGGAAAACGCCGGACGTATGATCCCAAGCTTTCTCCCGGTTTGAGCATCACGTTCTTCAGCGGGATGCCCTGCCAGCATCAGCCGCTGGTGCTTCGTAAAAAGATTCACCTGCTGTTGCAATTTTAAGCGACAGATCCAGTAATCATCACCTTCGCAAATGGCAATGTATTTCCCGCGCGCTGCAGCACGGAAACGCTTCGCATTAGCCTTGGAGCC
>JAGWOR010000028.1 GCA_028870845.1 Gammaproteobacteria bacterium
CGGGACTCGAACCCGCGACCCCCGGCGTGACAGGCCGGTATTCTAACCAGCTGAACTACCACTCCGCAGCGGGTGGTGGGTGCTGAGGGGATCGAACCCCCGACCCTCGCCGTGTAAAGGCGATGCTCTCCCAGCTGAGCTAAGCACCCCAAGGGCTGATCAGTTTACGGCATCCTTCAGGGCTTTGCCAGCTTTGAAACCGGGCACCCTGCTTGCGGCAATCTGAATAGTCTGACCCGTCTGCGGATTGCGGCCGGTGCGCGCGGCACGCTGCTTGACTGTAAAGGTTCCAAAACCCACCAACACAACCTGATCACCCCTGCTTAACGCATTGGTGATGGACTGCAGCACCGCCTGCACCGCACGATCCGCGTCTGCGTGAGAGAGTTTCGTGGATTCCGCCACAGTGTTGATCAATTCAGCCTTGTTCATGACGTTGTGTCCCCTGGTTGCCTGAGTGTAAATGAAGGACAGTTCCACTGCCCGGGTTGAAAAACACATCCTGCCTTACGCGCCCAACATCGCCAAACACATGCAGTCATTGCATGTCATGGCACTGTCGTGGTTCGCAATTTTATACAGGTGCAGATTCTCACTTGTCAACTTGACGAAACCAGCACGTGCGCTGTTGCGGCCAAGGTCTGAGCTCGAATCAATATACAAGTAGTGTCTTTTTTCAGTCGCCTAAGCGATTGATAAATGTGGAAAAGCACAATTCAATGTACCGGGTCAAGATAGGCTGTCGGTTAGGATATCTGCCTGTGGAAAACAGCCCGCTACTAGTGTGGACGTACACCCTCAGGTTCGCCTTTTGCGGCCGGCACCTCCACCTTGGCTTCGGATCCACCCGAGGTCTCAGCGGATTTTGGTTCCGGCATACGCTCCAGCGCCACCTTGAAAATGTCATCGATCCAGCGCACCGGCTGGATATCCAATGCGCCTTTGATGTTCTTGGGTATGTCCACCAGATCTTTGGCATTTTCCTGGGGTATCAACACCACGTTGATGCCGCCACGATGGGCTGCCAGCAGTTTCTCCTTGAGACCGCCGATGGGCAGCACTTCACCACGCAAGGTGATTTCGCCCGTCATGGCCACATCCGCGCGCACAGGGATTCTTGTGAGCGCGGACACCAAAGCCGTGCACATGCCGACACCGGCGCTGGGTCCGTCCTTTGGAGTGGCGCCTTCTGGCACGTGGATGTGTACGTCATTTTTCTGATAGAAATCCGGTTCTATGCCCAGCAGGGCAGCACGGCTGCGAACCACCGTCATGGCTGCTTGAATTGATTCCTGCATCACTCCACCCAACTGGCCGGTGTGGATGAGCTTGCCTTTGCCGGGCACCACGGTGGCTTCAATGGTCAACAGTTCGCCACCCATTTCCGTCCAGGCCAGGCCGGTCACCTGCCCAACCTGGGAGTGCTCTTCCGCGCGTCCATACCGGAAACGCCGCACTCCGAGATAGTCGTCCAGATTGCTGGGCAGTACGTGCACCTGCTTGTCGCGCGGCTTTAGCAACAGGCCCTTGACCACCTTGCGGCAGATCTTGGAGATCTCGCGTTCGAGGTTGCGCACGCCCGCTTCACGCGTGTAGTAGCGGATGATGTCGGTAATGGCGCTCTCACTGATCGTGAGTTCTGTGGTCTTCAGGCCGTTATTGCGCATCTGCTTCGGAATCAGGTAACGCATGGCGATATTGATCTTCTCGTCTTCGGTGTAGCCCGGAAGGCGGATGACTTCCATGCGGTCCAGCAACGGCGCCGGTATATTCATGGTGTTGGCCGTGGCAACGAACAACACCTCCGAGAGGTCGAAATCCACCTCCAGGTAATGATCGTTAAATGTATTGTTCTGTTCGGGATCCAGTACTTCCAGCAGGGCCGAAGATGGATCGCCACGGAAATCCATGGACATTTTGTCGACTTCGTCCAGCAGAAACAGCGGGTTGCGCACCCCGACCTTGGCCATGTTTTGCACGATCTTGCCCGGCATGGAGCCTATGTAGGTGCGGCGGTGGCCGCGGATTTCAGCCTCGTCGCGAACACCGCCCAGCGACATGCGGGTGAATTTGCGGTTGGTGGCGCGCGCAATGCTTTGCCCCAGGGAGGTTTTGCCGACTCCCGGCGGACCAACCAGGCAGAGTATCGGGCCCTTAAGCTTGTTTACGCGCTGCTGGACCGCCAGGTATTCAAGGATGCGTTCCTTGACCTTGTCCAGGCCATAGTGGTCGGCGGCAAGTATTTTCTCTGCGCTTTCCAGGTCGTGGCGGACGCGCGTGCGCTTTTTCCAAGGTACGTTCACCAGCCAGTCGATGTAGTTGCGAACCACCGTGGCCTCGGCGGACATGGGCGACATAAGCTTGAGCTTGTTGTACTCCGCCATGGCCTTGTCACGCGCATCCTTGGGCATGCCGGCTTTCTGGATTCTTTTTTCCAGTTCCTCGAGTTCATTGGGCGCATCTTCCAGCTCACCCAATTCCTTCTGGATGGCCTTCATCTGCTCGTTGAGATAGTACTCGCGCTGGCTCTTTTCCATCTGCTGCTTGACGCGTCCACGGATGCGACGCTCGATTTGCAGAATGTCGATCTCACCCTCGATCAGCGCCATTACGTGCTCGAGCCTGGCGCGCGTATCGTCCAATTCAAGGATTTTCTGTTTTTCATCGAGCCTAAGCTGCATGTGTGCCGCGATGGTGTCGGCGAGCCTGCCGGGTGAATCGATCCCTGCCAGCGAGGTCAGCAATTCCGGGGGAATCTTCTTGTTCAGCTTCACGTATTGGTCGAACAACGAGAGCGCGGAACGCATCAATACGTCCATCTCGCGTTCGTCATGCTGGGTTTGACTGCGGATTACGCTGACCAGCGCGGAAAAATATTCGCCATCGTTGATCTGCAGGATGCGGGCACGATCACCGCCCTCGACCAGCACCTTGACGGTGCCGTCAGGCAGTTTCACCAGCTGCAGGATGGTGGCGAGTGCGCCGACACGGTAGACGTCGCTTTCCTTGGGATCATCGACTTCCGGGCTTTTTTGCGCCAGCAGCAGGATTTGTTTGCCGGCCTGCATGCCGTGCTCCAGCGCTTTTATGGATTTTTCACGGCCAACGAACAATGGCGTGACCATGTGCGGGTAAACCACCACATCACGTAATGGCAGAACCGGCACCAATATTGGCTGGCCTTCAAGTAAATCGGTTTGGTGTGTCTCGCTGGTCACGCTCTATCCTTCGTTTGTATGCCGTACGCAAGCGCCAGGGTATTCCATTGCATGGATATGGCCGGAATGCGGCATTTCAAGTATCCAGCCCGAAATCATCGTCCCTCAGAAGCGGCTATTTGCTTTTTGCTGCGTTCATAAACCAGGTAAGGCTGGTTCTCGCCACTGATGACGGCCTCATCAATCACCACCTTTGAGACGTTTTCCATGGAAGGCAGCTCATACATGATGTCCAGCAGAACATGCTCAAGGATGGTGCGCAGGCCGCGGGCGCCGGTTTTACGCCCCATGGCACGGCGAGCCGTGCACCGCAATGCATCCTCGCGAATCTCCAGCTCACAGCCCTCCATATCGAACAGCTTTTGATACTGTTTGGTGATGGCGTTTTTAGGCTCTGTCAGAATGCGCATCAGCGCGGCTTCATCCAGCTCGTCCAGGGTGGCCACCACCGGCAATCGGCCCACAAATTCCGGAATCAGTCCGAAATGGATCAGGTCTTCGGGTTCCACGTCGTGCAGCACATCTCCCAAGTTCTTGATATCGGCTTTGCTTTTGACTTCGGCCATGAAGCCAATGCCGCTTTTTTCCGTGCGGTTGCGTATGATTTTTTCAAGCCCGGCAAACGCACCGCCGCAAAGGAACAGGATGTTGCCGGTATCCACCTGCAGAAATTCTTGCTGCGGATGCTTGCGCCCGCCCTGCGGCGGTACTGAGGCAACCGTGCCTTCGATAAGCTTCAGCAGCGCCTGCTGCACGCCTTCACCGGATACGTCCCGGGTGATGGACGGGTTGTCGGATTTGCGCGAGATCTTGTCGATTTCGTCGATATAGACAATGCCGGTTTGGGCTTTTTCAACATCATAGTCGCATTTTTGCAGCAGTTTTTGGATGATGTTTTCCACGTCCTCACCCACGTATCCTGCTTCGGTGAGCGTGGTGGCGTCAGCGATCGTGAACGGCACATTCAGCAGGCGCGCGAGGGTCTCCGCCAGCAATGTTTTGCCGGATCCTGTGGGGCCAATCAGCAGAATGTTGCTCTTGGCCAGCTCCACATCATCCTTGTTATGGGTACTGCGCACCTCAAGACGTTTATAGTGGTTGTATACGGCCACAGAAAGTATCTTTTTGGCGCGTTCCTGGCCGATGACGTATTGGTCCAGGACCGACTTGATTTCCTGGGGACGCGGCAGCTTGTTGTGCGTAGTCTGGGCCTGCTCCTGCATCTCCTCGCGGATAATGTCGTTGCACAGCTCCACGCACTCGTCGCAGACATATACAGACGGGCCGGCGATCAGCTTGCGCACTTCGTGCTGGCTCTTGCCGCAAAATGAACAATACAGCAGCTTGCCGCCTTCCTCGCCCTTGCCTCGCATTTCGTCCGCCATCTGCCTTATACCTCCCGTCTCAGGGCCGAAGCTCCGGCCATAGGGTAAACAATATGGGGAATTTTAGCTGCCGCTTCAATAGCTTGGCCCTGGAATCTTAGAGTCCTTTGCCAGGTAAGCGTTCCTCAGGCCTTGGGGGCCCGCTCCTCCAATACCGAATCGATAAGCCCGTATTGGACCGCCTCCGCCCCGCTCATGAAGCGGTCACGCTCTGTATCTTGTTGAATTCGTTCGATTGTTTGCCCGGTATGCTTGGCCATGATGGCATTCATGCGCTCCCGCAGATACAGGATCTCCCGGGCATGGATGTCGATATCCGTGGCCTGCCCCTGCACCCCGCCCAGGGGTTGATGGATCATGATGCGCGAATGCGGCAGGCAGTGACGCTTGCCCTTGGCGCCGCCCGCCAGCAGCCAGGCGCCCATGCTCGCGGCCTGGCCGACGCAAATGGTGGATACATCCGGTTTTACGAACTGCATGGTGTCATAGATGGAAAGCCCGGCCGTTACCACTCCGCCGGGCGAATTGATGTACAGGCTGATATCCTTGTCGGGATTCTCAGATTCCAGGAACAGCAACTGGGCCACCACCAGGTTGGCTACGTAATCGTCGATGTTCCCGACGATGAATATCACGCGCTCTTTGAGCAGGCGTGAATAGATGTCATAGGAACGCTCCCCACGCGCGGTCTGTTCAACCACGATGGGCACCAGGTTTAGGGCTTGGGTTTCGCTGGCTTTTGACATGGTTTCCTCGTTAAATTTGGCTTGCATCAGTCATGCGCATGATCGTGCGGATGTTCATTGAAATGCATCAGTTCCTGGAAGCTTGTGGGTTTGTCCGTGGTCTTGGCTTTTTCCAATAATTTATCCACTACCTGGTCTTCCAGCACCAGCGATTCGATTTGATGCATGACCGCAGCATTCGATCGCATGCTGCGCATGGCCTCGGATGGATTGCTGTAATCGCCCGCCATGCGTTCCAGACGTTCCTGCACGCGTTTTGCATCCACGCGCAACTGTTGCTGCTTGATAACTTCGCCAAGAATCAACCCCAGACTGACGCGCCGCCTGGCGGAATCTTCGAATAGCTCGCGTGGCAAGTCGGTATTCCCCTTGCCATCCTTGGATCCCAGGCGTTCGAGTGATTCCCTGCGCATACTCTCGATCTCAGACTCCAGCAGGATATTCGGCAGCTGCAGGGGATTGGCCTCCAGCAGTTTGTCCAAAACCTGTTGCTTCATGCGCTTGCGTATCGCTTCATCCATTTCGCGACGCATGTTTTCGGCCACTTCCATCCGGAGCTTTTCGATTCCGCCCTCCGCCACGCCGAAACTTTTGCAAAAAGCCTCGTCAAGTTCCGGCAGTTTCCGGCTTTCCACTTGGTGGGTGTGTACGCTGAATTGCGCGGTTTTTCCCGCCACCTCCTGTACGTGATAGTCGGCCGGGAAATGCACCTCGAATTGGCGTGCTTCGCCCGGCTTGATCCCATCGAGCCCCTGTTCGAAATCCGCCAGCATGCGATTCTCGCCCAACACCACGTAAACTTTTTCGGCCCGGCTGCCGGGAAATTCCACGCCAGATATACTGCCATTGAAATCCAGCTGTATCCGGTCGCCCTTGCGCGCACCGCGCCCGGCGGCTATCCATTCGGCGCGTTGCTGCCGCAGGTTTTCCACCATGGCATCGATGTCGGCTGCAGTGATTTCAGCCGCAGGCCGTTCCAACTGAAGGTCTTCGGTGCCGTTCAGCTGGATTTCTGGATAGACCTCGAAGGTGGCGGTGAATTCCAGATCCATGCCCGGGCTGCTGTTTACGCTGTCGATGCGCGGACCGCCAGCGGGATAAACCTTTTCCTGTTGAAACGCCTCATTGCAGGTGTCACGCAGTAACTCGCCGACCACCTCCTGGCGGATCTCGTTGCCAAATCTTTTCTTGACCACGTCATAGGGAATCTTGCCGGGCCTGAAGCCGTTGAGCTTGGCGCGCTTGCCGAGTGATTTCAGACGCTGCTCGACTTCGCGTTCCACCCGTTCTGCGGGTACCAGGACCTTCATGCGGCGTTCCAGGCCGGTGGTCGTTTCGATTGAAACCTGCATTGATTGCCTACCTCTGAATATCTGCTGTCTGCTGAAAAACGTTCATGCACTCACGCGTCTGGTGCGAAAGGAGAGACTCGAACTCTCACGGGTTTCCCCACTGGAACCTAAATCCAGCGCGTCTACCAGTTCCGCCACTTTCGCCGAACGGATTACGATCCAAACTTTATTTTTCAATTATATCAAAGAGTTGAACTTGACTGTGCGGCAACGGACACGCTGATTTTCCGGATAACGACAGTCTAGTCTGGGTGACGCCGGCAAACATCCCGCCGTGCACAGGAAATGCTCGCGCCATCAGCCCGTCCTGGCGGGGGATTGCCTGAAGCGCCGGTATCTGCGGATCAATGCATTGGTGGAGCTGTCGTGACCCAGCGTGGGTTCGCTGGATTGTTCCAGCTCCGGCAGGAGGTTGCCTGCCAGCAGCTTACCCAGTTCCACGCCCCACTGGTCGAAGGAATTCAGATCCCAGATTACGCCCTGGGTAAATACGCTGTGTTCATACAGGGCCACAAGCGCTCCCAAAATCGCCGGAGTCAGGCTTTCACACAGGATCGTGCTGCTGGGGCGGTTGCCATCGCAGACGCGGTACGGAATCTGTTGCTGCGGCACCCCCGCCTTGCGCAGCTGTTGCGCATCCCTGCCGAACGCCAGGGCCTCGCTCTGGGCGAACATGTTGGCCATCAGCAAGGCATGCTGGTTGGAGAGCGGGTTTAGGCTGCGGCAAAAGCCGATGAAATCGCAGGGCACCAGCCTGGTCCCCTGGTGCAGCAACTGATAGAAGGAATGCTGGCCGTTGGTGCCGCGTTCGCCCCATACGATGGGTGAACTCTGGTAATCCAGGCCCATGCCATCCTGGGTGACATGCTTGCCATTGCTCTCCATGGCAAGCTGCTGCAGATAGGCGGGGAAATATTTCAGGTATTCATCATAGGGAAGCACCGCCCAGGTGCCGACGTTGAAAAAGTTCACATACCAGACGCTCAGCAGGCCCATGATCACCGGCAGATTGCGTTCGAAAGGGGTACTGCTGAAATGCTCATCCATGGCGCGGAATCCGCCCAGCATGGCCTGGAAATGATCCGCGCCGATGGCAATCATCAGTGACAGCCCGATGGCCGAGTCCATGGAATAGCGGCCGCCGATCCAGTCCCACATATCAAAAAGATTGTTCTCTGCCATACCGAACTCCACCGCGGCTTTGGCATTGGCAGTCACAGCTACAAAATGCCGTTGGATGCTTTGCTCGTCGCCTAGAGCCTCCAGGCACCATGCCCGCGCCAGGCGCGCATTACTCAGGGTCTCTGCCGTGGTGAAAGTCTTGGAACAGACTATGAACAGGGTTTCCTCCGGAGACAGGTTGCGCACCGCCTCGGCAAATGCAGTGCCGTCCGCATTGGAAACGAAGCGCAAGTCCAGATCCCTCTGGCTGCAGTGACGCAGCGCTTCGCAGGCCATCTCCGGACCCAGGTCAGAGCCGCCCAGGCCGATATTGATTACATGCCGGATGCGTTTGCCGCTATGACCCCGCCAGGATCCGCTGCGAAGACGTTCCGAAAACCGCGACATGCGTTCCAGCATGGCATGCACTTCGGGCACCACATCCCTGCCGTCGACCTGCATATGCACGCCCTTGGGCGCACGCAGCGCCACGTGCAGCACGGCGCGGTTTTCCGTACGGTTGATTTTTTCACCCCGGAACATGGCTTCGATCCGACCGCGCAGACCGCGGGCTTCGGCAAGAGCTATCAGAAGCTTGAGGGTTTCTTGGGTAACGCGGTGCTTCGAATAATCCAGGTACAGGCCGGCCGCCTCTGCGATGAAAGTTTCGCCGCGCCGCAAATCCCCGGCAAACAGCTGGCGCAATGACAGCGACTGCATCTCAGCGTAATGCGCATGCAACGCCCGCCATTCGGGAAGCTGCGTCAAAAGCCGTTGTTGTGTTGGCTCGCCATTCATGATGTTTGCCGGGTCAATTTATGCAGTGGCGGTAATGCCGGTGAATTGAAGCTGAACTGGACGGCATGCCCGCCGCACTGAGTCACAGTATATCGGGTAAATGCCGCGCTCCCCAGGCCACGCACCACATGGGTGTTCCGGCAATTGGCAGCGTAAGCCATGTCTATGTGGATGAAATGTCCAAGCCTCCTTGGTGGGCCGTGTAGGACTCGAACCTACGACCTACTGATTAAGAGTCAGCAGCTCTACCAACTGAGCTAACGGCCCAACAAGAAAGCCTGGACGATCGAATGGGGTGGACGATGGGACTCGAACCCACGACAACCGGAATCACAATCCGGGGCTCTACCAACTGAGCTACGCCCACCATAACCGGCTGAACAATTTTACACTGCCGGCTTCACCGCAATGGCGCGCCTGGCAGGATTCGAACCTGCGACCGCCGGCTTAGAAGGCCGGTGCTCTGTCCACCTGAGCTACAGGCGCAAATTCTTTTCACTCATAGCGCCCTCCCTGGCAGCCTCCCAGCTCGGCATCCCTGCCTCGCATTCGGCCGGATCGAAATGCCACCGGCATTTCACTTTAATCGCCGGCCTCACCCATCTGAGCTACAGGCGCAAATTCTACAAACCAGTATCCGCGGCCATGAACCAAATTTGGTCGGGGCAGAGGGATTTGAACCCCCGACCCCCTGCTCCCAAAGCAGGTGCGCTACCAGACTGCGCTATGCCCCGCCGCATGTAAAACCTTCGTACCACAACCACCTGCTTTGGTCGCAGTCTGTTGCCGGCTCGGCTCCCGCCTCGCCTGGCAACCCGGCCGTGCACTTCCTGTGCCCGGCGTTCGCTCCTCCCGGAGCTCACCCCAAAGCAGGTGCGCTACCAGACTGCGCTATGCCCCGCCGCTGTGCGGCATAAATGCCCAAGGGGCTTGAAAATCAAGCAACTACGAGGGCGCAAATGATACGGTTCCCCCTCACCCCAGTCAATTTTGCCGGTATTTTTGGCGGTGGAACCGCTGCATGCGACAATTCACATACAGCATTCGCGTGAATCCACATGACAGCCAAAATAATCGACGGTAGAGCCTTGTCCCAGGAAATACGCGATGCTATCCGGCATCGCGTGGCCGCACGCATGGCGGCAAAACAGCGCATCCCTGGGCTGGCAGTGGTGCTGGTGGGCAAGGATCCCGCCTCGGAAATCTACGTGCGCAACAAGCGTCAGGCCTGTAAGGACGTGGGCATCGTGTCGCGCGCCTTCGACCTACCCGCCACCACCACTGAAACTGCCTTGCTGAAACTCATCGGCGAACTCAATGCCGATCCCGCCATCGACGGCATCCTGGTACAGCTGCCACTACCGGCACATATCAACAGCGAAACGGTCATCGAGCACATCCTGCCCGGCAAGGATGTGGACGGCTTTCATCCCTATAACATCGGCCGCCTCGCCCAGCGAATTCCCTTGCTGCGTCCCTGCACACCCTACGGCATCATTAAGCTGCTGGAAAAGCACGGCGAGCGGTTTATGCAGCGGCATGCGGTGGTGGTGGGCGCGTCCAACATCGTTGGCCGGCCCATGGCATTGGAGTTGCTGCTCATGGGATCCACGGTAAGCGTCTGCCACCGCTTCACCAGCCAGGCGGATCTGGAAAAACTGGTGCGACTCGCAGACATTCTGGTGGTGGCCGTTGGCAAACCCAAATTCATTCCGGGTCACTGGATCAAATCCGGCGCCACTGTCATCGATGTGGGCATGAACCGGCTGGCCGATGGCAAGCTGGCGGGTGATGTGGAATTCGACAACGCCCGCGAACACGCCGCATTTATTACGCCCGTTCCCGGCGGCGTAGGCCCCATGACCGTGGCCATGCTGCTTAGTAACACATTGACAGCAGCAGAACTGCGCGCATAAACAAGAATCACCGGCTTGAATTGCATTAAGGTCTGGAAAGCTTCCACACCTGAGGCCGGTTATTGCAATTGCACGGAACGCGTCAGGATCAACCGCAGGAACTGGACAATGGAAACCAGCAAGGATGCGACGATGAATGTAAATACCGGCCAGAATTTCCCCAGTGCGGCGGCGTTATAGATCTGCAGCAGGCCAAGAGCAATTCCCAGTGCGGAAAACGTCCAGTACACCAGGCGGCTGGCCTCAACCTTCCGGAGCTCGCGTTTAGATATTCCCAGAAATGTACGTGAATACAGCAGGCTGCCCGTGAAAAACAGCACAGCGGCTATCCCGCTGCACCAGCGCCAAACTGCGGTTTCAGTTATCCCCACGCCAAGCAGCAGCAAACCCAGCAGGCATAGGGCAAACGGCAGTATTGAAGTGGTCAGCAACAGCATGAGCCGGAATTTGTCGGCCTTGGGCCAGGCATGCACCACGGCCCCGCGCCGCACAAACACCACCGCTGTCAGACCGGCAAACGCCACCGCAATCTGGGCGCCTTTGGTCAGTGCATCCCCGGCGTCCATACATTTCCACTTATGGCCGGCTGCGGCGCTTCATGCGCGACGCCAGGTGGTTTTTCCGGCGGCATCCTCCAACAGCACGCCGGCGGTGGCCAACTCATCGCGGATACGGTCCGCTTCCGCCCAGTTTCGCTTGTTGCGAGCTGCATTGCGTGCCGCAATCAAGGCTTTAATCTTTTCGCCACTCAATCCGGCTGAATCGGGCGCGCCAGACTGGAGGTACAGTTCGGGATCCGATTTCAGGATGCCCAGCAGACCACCCAGCTCCATCAGCAAAGCAGCCGATTCTGCCGATTCATCGGCACCCACATCCCGCTGCCGGTTGAGTTCCCGGGCCAGATCGAAGAGCACGCTGATGGCCACCGGCGTATTGAAGTCATCGTCCATGGCAGCTGCGAAGCGCTCGCGGAATTCGCTCTTCTTCGGTGCGCGGCTGGGTGTAATACCGCGCAACGCCGTGTATAAGCGTGCGAGCCCAGCAGCCGCCACATCCAGCGACTGGTCCGAATAATTCAGCGGGCTGCGGTAATGGCTGTTGAGGATAAAGTAACGCACCACTTCCGGCTTGTACTTCTTTAGTATCTCGCGCACGGTAAAAAAATTGCCCAGCGACTTGGACATCTTCTCGTCATCGATATTGACGAAGCCGTTGTGCATCCACAGGTTGGCGAAATGCTCGCCGGTGGCGGCTTCCGACTGGGCGATCTCGTTCTCATGATGCGGGAACTGCAGGTCCATGCCGCCGCCATGGATATCGAAATGATTTCCTAGCGCTGCGGTGGACATGGCCGAACATTCGATATGCCAGCCGGGACGCCCTGCACCCCAGGGTGACGGCCAACTGGGTTCACCCGGTTTGGTGGCTTTCCACAGCACGAAATCCAGCGGGTCGCGCTTGGCTTCATCCACCTCCACCCGCTCGCCGGCCCGCAGATCTTCCAGGCGCTTGCCCGAAAGATGGCCGTAATCTTTGAAGCGGCTGACGCTGTAGTACACGTCGCCGTTGCCGCCCTGATAGGCAAAGCCTTTCCTGAGTAACTCGCCGATCATATCCAGGATGGCGCCCATGGATTGGGTGGCGCGGGGTTCCTGATCCGGCGGCAGCACTCCCAGGGCGGCCTCGTCCTCGTGGGTGGCGGCGATAAATCGCGCGGTCAGTGAATCAATGGGTTCCCGGTTTTCTGCCGCGCGCTTGATGATCTTGTCGTCGATATCGGTGATGTTGCGTACATAGGTCAGCCGGTAGCCGCTCTCACGCAGCCAGCGCGCCACCACGTCGAACACCACCAGCATGCGTGCATGACCCAGGTGCATGTGGTCGTACACCGTCAGGCCGCACACGTACATCCGGACCTGCGGCGGCTTGATGGGCTTGAAGCTCTCTTTCTTGCGCGTCAGCGAATTGTGGATCGTCAGCATGACTGCTCAGCCCTTGGCGATCTCAGCAGCTTTCTCCAGGCGCTGCCGGACGCATTCCTGCCCCAGCAGTTCCCAGATCTGCTTCAACTCCGGGCCATGGGTGTCACCTGTGAGGGCGGCGCGCAGGGGTTTATAGAGATCCGGCCCACGCAGCTGGGTAGTGCTCGCCAAGGCATCGACAAACGGCTTGTATTCCGGGTTGTCGGCCAAACCGGTCAGTGCCTTTTTGAAGTACTCGGCGCCTGCATCGCTCAGGGCTGCAAGACCATCTTTCATCATGAAATCATGGTCACCGAACAGCGTCCGTGCCCAGTGCAATACGTCAAACTGTGGTTTGTAGTCAGATTTCAGTTCTGCACTGAGAAGCACATTCGGACGCACCGTCTGCACGAAAAGCTGCCGTTTATTCTTTGGCACGATGCTTTCCAGCGTTGTTCCACCGGCAGCATCGGCGCCGTGTTTCATCCAGATCCATAACTCATCATCGCTAGTGTTCGCGATCGCGAGCTTCTGCCAATGCCGAAGATGATTCTCATCGAAGTGAGCCGGACTATGGCTGATCCGGGCCATATCAAACTGTGCCGCCAGCTCGGCAAACGACATGAGTTTGTTATCCATATCGATGTAGGCATGCCCCAGTCGCGCCATGTAGTTCATGACCGCCAAGGGCATGTAATTCTGTGCGATCAGGTCGCGCAGGCTGGCGCTGCCATGGCGCTTGGAGAGCGGCTGGCCATCCTGCCCGACCACCATGGAGAGATGGCCGTAGTGTGGTGCGGTCAGATCCAGTGCTTTCATAATCAACAGCTGTCGCGGCGTGTTGGCCAGATGGTCCTCGCCCCGCAGCACGTGGGTTATGCCCATGAGCGCGTCATCCAGACCGTTGCTGAAGAAAAACGCCGGGCTGCCATCGGCGCGGCAGATGACGAAATCGCCGATATCCCGGTGGGCAAAACGCTGGGGTCCGCGCACCAGATCGGTGAATTCCGTCTGGCCATCGCCCGGCACGCGGAAACGCAGCGCCGGTTTCAGGCCTTTGGCAGTGCGTGCCGCGGTCTCCGCGGCGCTCAGGTGCGCGCAAGTACCCACGTAGCGCGGTGGCCGGCCGGCCGCCAGTTGCGCTTTGCGCGCCAAAGCCAGCTCGGCTGGGGTGCAGAAACACGGATAGGTCATCCCCATGTCCGTGAGCTTCTTTATATAGGTACGGTAGAGCGCGCCGCGTTCCGATTGCCGGTATGGGCCGTGCGGCCCGCCTGCATCCGGTCCCTCCTGCCAGCGCAACCCCAGCCATCCCAAGTCTCTCAGTAACGTGATCTCTTTTTCAGCGCTGGAGCGTTCGGCATCCGTGTCTTCGATGCGCAGTACGAATTGACCGCCATGGCCGGCGGCATACAAAGCGTTGAACAGGGCGGTGCGGGCGTTGCCAACGTGCAGATCGCCCGTGGGGCTGGGTGCGAAGCGGGTGCGTACCATCATGGGGCAACATCTTATCAGGCAAAATACGGCTCAAGACCGCAGGCCGCCCATTTTCACGGCCTTCGATTATGATGGTATCCGAAATTCAGGAGCTGCCATGAATAAATTGCTGGTTGCACTGGCGATGATCCTGCTGCTGGGCGCGTGCAGCCAGGCGCCTGTGAAACCCGCGCCGTCCGCCAAGCCGCTGATATCCGCCCAGACACCCAAGCCGCCACCGGCCGCTAAACCTGCCAAGCCCGCGCCACCTCCGCCACCGTCGGCTGCCTATCCGGAAGTGGCATTTGAAACCAGTCTGGGTACATTCGTGGTGCAACTGGACAGGCAGCGCGCGCCTTTGACAGTGAAGAATTTCCTGCATTACGTACAAACCGGTTTCTATGACGGCACCATTTTTCACCGTGTGTTGCCAGGCTTCGTCATCCAGGGCGGCGGATTCACCCCCACTTACGTGGAAAAGCCCACTGCCGCGCCCATCCCCAACGAATCGGGCAACGGCCTGTTCAACCTGCGCGGCACTGTAGCCATGGCACGGGAAAATGATCCGCATTCGGCCACCGCCCAGTTTTACATCAACCTGGTGGACAACCACGCGCTGGATCCGCGCCCCGATCGCTGGGGTTATGCGGTGTTTGGACAGGTGGTGCAGGGCATGGACGTGGTGGATAAAATCGCCGCCGTGCCCACCGGCAAGGCCGGTCCGTTTGACAAGGATGCGCCGCTTACACCCGTTGTGATCCTGAAGGCCCGGCTGTTGAAAACTTCACTCGACTGAATAACCGCATGCCTACCCTGTTCATCTCCGATCTGCACCTGGACGCCTCGCGGCCGGAAATCACGGCGCTATTTCTCGAATTTCTGCAGGGCCAGGCCCGCAATGCCGAAGCCCTGTATATCCTCGGGGACCTTTTCGAAGCCTGGCTGGGTGATGATGATCCCGATCCGCACCACGCCGGCGTAATGCAGGCCATCCGGGCGCTGGTGGACAGCGGCATACCGGTGCATTTCATGCACGGCAACCGCGACTTTCTGATCGGTGCAGATTTTGCCAGCCGTACCGGCGCGCATCTGCTGCCTGATCCGACGCTTGTGCAGCTGTACGGCACACCGGCACTGCTCATGCACGGCGATACCCTGTGCACCGATGACGTGGAATACCAGCAGTTCAGGAAATATGCCCGTGATCCGGAACGCCAACGGGCATTTCTGGCTTCGCCACTTGAACAGCGTCGCGCATTTGTAACCCAGGCGCGTGCCGCCAGCGGTTTGAGCACCGCCCAGAAGCCTGATGAAATCATGGATGTAAACCAGCAGACGGTGGAAGCGCTCATGCGCCAGTACGGCGTGGACTGTTTGATCCATGGTCACACGCACCGGCCGGCCATCCACCGGTTCCTGTCCGATGGCAGGCAGAAAACCCGTTACGTGCTCGGGGACTGGTACCACCAGGGCAGCATGCTGCGCGCCGAGAACCATACTCTCCAGCTGGTCAGCCTGCCCCTGGCTTGAGGCTGTCAGCAGCAGCCGCGGATTCCAGCCGGCTCTATACCGGCGAACCGGAGTGAAAACGGAATTCGTCGTCCCTGCCGCTGATCAGGCCGGCTTCGATGTCCGCGAAAAATGCCAGTCTGTCAGTCATTTCATTGCCGCCAATGTCTTCGGCCAGTTTCACATACAGGCCGAAATGCCGCGATTCGGCGGCCGCCAGTCCGCCGTAGAAGTCTGCAAGACCAGCATCCAGAACCGGTACCAGCGCCATAAATCGCTCGCAGGAGCGGGCTTCGATAAGCGCGCCAACGATCAGCAGATCCAACAGCTTTTCCGGCTCATGCCTGCGTACATGACGGCGCAATCCGCCGGCATAGCGCGAGGCGCTGAGCGCCCGCAGTTTCATGCCACGCCGCTGCATCAGCTGCAGTACTTGTTCGAAATGCCGCAATTCTTCCCGCGCCAGCCGCGACAGCAGCCCCTGCATCCCGGGATGACGGTCGCCATACTCGAACATCAGGCTGAGCGCTGTTGCCGCGGCCTTTTTTTCGCAGTTGGCGTGATCCAGCAGCAGCAGCTCCTGGTTGCCGGCTGCGGCCTCCAGCCAGGCCGGCGGTGTGGCGCACTTCAGCGGGTGATTGGTTTTGAATGGCGGTGGCATCGATGGCTGCTGCACAGGAGTCATTAAATATAGGCTAACCCAATGATCAGGATTGCTTGACGGCAATCACCAGGTCCATGACATTGGTGCCGGTAGGCCCCGTGTATACCAGGTCGCCGCTGGCCTCGAGAAAAGCACCGGCGTCCGCACGCAACAGGCACTCAGCCGCATCCAGTCCCGCATCCTTGCCGCGCGCCACGCTGCCTCCGTCCACCAGGGCGCCGGCATCGCAGGTATTGCCGTCGGTTCCATCGGTGCCCGCGGCCAGCAGATAAATCCCGGTTGTTCCCTGGAGTCCCAAGGCTGCCGACAGGGACAGCGCCTGGTTGCGTCCGCCGCGCCCCGGATGGGCAGGCAATCGTACCGTGGTCTCCCCACCCCAGGTATGCACGCCGGCGGGCGCGTGCTGCAGAAAATCCGCGATCTTTTCTCCGCATAGCCTGGCATCGGTTGCCGGCAGAACTCCATGCCTGTGCACATTACAGCCGGCATCAGCCGCCGCCTTGCTGACTGCGTCCATGGCCATGCCGTTGGTGGCTACGATCTGCGTATGCAGGTTGCCGGTTTGAGCTTGCGGCAGCGCCGTCTGCGGTAACCCCGCAAACCTCGCTGGCAACTCCGGCATGGGCCGGATCGCCGGTGGCAACAGCGGGCCGGATCCGATATGGGCGGGGATGTCACCGGGCACGTCGGATATCAGCAGCTGATCCGCCGGGCGCCCGGCGAGTGACTGTAGCAGGCGCCCGCCCTTGATTTGCGAAAATGCCGCACGCACCCGGTTCACCTCATCAATCGGCAGGCCGCTTGCCAGCAGCCAGCGTGTAAGGGAACGCAACTCCGCCAGCGACACGCCGGGTACCGGTATCTCCACCAGGCTCGAAGCCCCGCCTGAAATCAAAAACAGAAAATATGCGTCGGATGGCGCATCCACAATGAACCTGCGCAGAGCCTCGCCGGCCGCCAGACTTTGTTCATCCGGCAATGGATGACCGGACTCCATAGCGATGATGCGGCTGTCCGGACCCAGGGCGCCCTCAAGGTAGCCGTGACGGGTAATGACCAGCCCGGCAACCAACAGGTCACCAAGCGCTTCAATTGCCCCAGCGGTCATGGCTGCCGCCGCCTTGCCGATGGCGGCCACATACACAGCAGATGGAAATGTGCGGCCTTGGAGCGCTGCGTGTACGCGACTGCGCCCATTCACCGCCTCCAGGCCCTGTTGAAACAGGTGCAGCAACAGCTGGCGAGGTTCAGGAGGCGTTCCCTGCATCACGGCAAGGATCAGAAAACGTTGTACATCTCGATCACCTGGCGGTCATCCCGCAAGCGGTGCTGCTTGGCATCGTCGGAACGTTCCTGGGCAAGCGCCGCCAGATAGTCATTGGTGACATCGCCGGTGATGTACTCACCGGAAAACACCGAGGTGTCAAAATGCTGGATCTTGGGATTGCCGCGGCGCACGGCATCGATCAGGTCGTCAAGATTCTGGTAGATAAGCCTGTCCGCGCCGATGAACTCCGCCACCTGCTCCTCGCTGCGGTCGAAAGCAATGAGTTCCCGGGAAGTGGGCATATCGATGCCATAGACATTCGGAAACCGCACCGGCGGCGCGGCGGATGCGAAGTAAACCTTGTGCGCGCCGGCTTCCCTGGCCATCTGGATGATCTGTTGGGAAGTGGTGCCGCGCACGATGGAGTCATCCACCAGCAGTACATTCTTGCCGTTGAATTCCAGGTCGATGGCGTTTAATTTCTGGTGCACGGAGTGATTGCGCTGCTTCTGTCCAGGCATGATGAAGGTACGGCCGATATAGCGGTTCTTGATGAAGCCTTCCCGGTACTTGACTCCCAGCTGGTTCGCCAGCTGCAGGGCGCTGGTGCGGCTGGTGTCAGGTATCGGTATCACCACATCGATGTCATGATCTGACCAGTCGCGCTGAATCTGCTCCGCCAGTTTGTCGCCCATGCGCATACGCGCCTTGTACACCGATATGTCGTCCATAATGGAATCCGGGCGCGCAAAATATACATATTCGAATATGCAGGGCGAATATAGCGGCTTTTCCGCGCACTGCTGGGTATGCAAGCCGCCATTGCGGTCGATGACCACGGCCTCACCCGGCGCCACGTCACGCATCAGTTCGAAACCGCATACGTCCAGAGCCACGCTTTCCGATGCAATCATGTATTCCATGCCGGCATCGGTAATGCGCCTACCGAATACCAGCGGGCGTATGCCGTAGGGGTCGCGGAATCCGACGATGCCATAGCCGGAAATCATCGCCACGTTTGCATACCCGCCGCGGCAGCGCCTGTGCACGGTACTCACCGCCTTGAAGATGTCGCGTTCATCCACCTCCATGTTGCCGGTACGCTGCAGTTCGTGGGCGAAAACATTCAAAAGGATTTCCGAATCCGACTGGGTGTTGAGATGGCGGCGGTCCTCCCTGAACAGCATTTCCTTCAGGATACGGGCGTTGATGAGATTGCCGTTATGACCGAGCCCGATGCCGTACGGTGAATTGGTATAGAACGGCTGGGCTTCCGCCGAATTCGAACACCCGGCGGTTGGATAGCGTACATGACCGATGCCCATGCTGCCGCGCAGCCGCAGCATGTGGCGTTGCTGAAATACGTCACGAACCAGTCCATTGCTCTTGCGCAGATATAAGTGGTCGTGGTCGCAGGTCATGATGCCGGCGGCGTCCTGGCCGCGATGCTGCAGCACCGTCAGGGCATCATACAGAATTTGATTAACGCTGCTGTGGCCGACAACCCCGACGATTCCGCACATACATCTTCCTCGTTAGTTCATTGATGCGCGGGCCTCACAAGCCTGCGCCCGTCAAGCATCATTTCGTCCGCCACCTGTACCGGCAAAACCGCCCGCATCCAGCCCGCCACCGATTCGACGTAAGGTATGAGCCGCGATTCTCGCCACCAGGCATGCCGCGGCATTGTGGTGAACCCGGCAACGATCACCAACACTGCCACAATCACTACTCCGCGCACCAGGCCGAAGATCAGTCCCAGCACCCGGTCGGATGCGCGGGAACCGGTCTTCTTCATGAGCTTCCCCACCAGGAAATTGACGGCAGTGCCGACGATCAGTATCAGCACGAACAGGATCGCAAAACCGATAATCAAACGCACCGAAGGATTGTGGATCACACCGAAAAGATCGCCCACCTGCCTGGCAAATCGCAAGGCCACCCAAAAACCAAGTATCCAGGTAATCAATGAGACAACTTCGCGCACGAATCCGCGAATTAGACTGACCAGCGCCGATACGATGATGATGACCAGGATCAGATAGTCAACCCAGCTCATGCGCGCCCCGGCGGCAGCGGCGTGCCGCATAAAAACGGAGCGCTATTTTAACAGACGCAGGACTTGAATTTCGCAGCCCGCTCACCTCAATGGTTCGGCACAACCACCGCTTTCCCGCCGTAAGCCTGTATGATTCCGGAAGCCGCATGTTCTGCAGCTGCCCGGTCCGGATATGGCCCGACACGCACACGATAAAAGGTATGCTTGTGATCCGTGAAGCGGCTTATGAATGCGTGATAGCCGTGCTTGGCGAGCTTTTCCTGCACGCTGCGAGCGTTGGCTTCGTTTCCAAAGCTGCCTGCCTGGACCGCCCAGCCGCCGGTGGCTGCGGCCTTTGGCTTATGCGCTGCGGGCCGTACAACGGATGCGGCGGCAGGCGCGGCGGCTAGTGCAGCGGCATGAGTTGCGGCGCGCAGCGATTGCACGCCGGTGGCGGCGGCCGGCGGACTGCTCAGATCCATGTGGTAGGCAGGCTGCGCATGGCTGGTGGCGGCCGCTGGCAATGTCAGCGGTTTGGTTACCGTGGTGCTCGGCGACCCGCCTTTCAGCACCCATGGAATGATGATCACCGCCAGGATCACTATTACCACGGCACCGATTAAACGCTCTTTGAGTCCAATCTCCATTACCAGCCTCCACGCGGCTTCAGCCGCTTTCAGTTGTAATTGCTACCGGGTTCCTGCAGGCGCTGCGCAATACTGCGCCTACTGTGAGAAAAGAACCAAACACCAGGATACGATCGCCGCTTCGGGCAGCGCTGCGTGCCGCATGGCAGGCGGCGGTTACATCGCCACAGGCCGTCAGCCGGGCGGCCGGCAGCGCTGCCTGAATGCGTCCCGCCAGCTCCGCAGCCGTCTGGCCGCGCGCGCCCTCCAGGCCCGCCACATACCAGCTGTCCAACTGGGGCGCCAGCAGCCGCACCACTTCCTCCACCGCCTTGTCGCGCAACATGCCCACCACTGCCAGGGTCCTGCCGCGTGCCGGATTGGCTTTGAGGTTGGCGGCCAATACCGCGGCCGCGGCCGGGTTATGAGCCACGTCCAGGATCCAGGATACATCACCCTGCCAGAGTTCAAAGCGCGCATGGATGCGCGCGCTTCTCAATCCTTGCCGAATCGCCGCTGCTTCCACCGGCAACGAGGCGCAAAGCATTTGCAATAACGCAATGCAACTGGCGGCATTGTCCACTTGCCTATCACCCGGCATGGCCGGACACGGCAGTTGCTGTATATGCGATCCGCGACCATGCCAGTCCCAGTACATTCCGGCTGCCTGCCAGTCATAGTCGCGTCCCAGCACCTGCAGCTCTGCGCCCAGACGGCGCGTGGTGTCCAGCAGGCGCGTGGGCGGATCGCGATCGCCGCAGATGGCCGGCCGGCCAGCTCGGTAGATGCCGGCTTTCTCGAACCCGATGCTGTCCCGGTCATACCCCAGCCATTCCTGGTGATCCAGGGCCACAGAGGCCACCAGGGCGCCTTCCGGTTGCAGCACATTTACCGCATCCAACCGGCCGCCCATGCCCACCTCCAGCACCGCCACCTCAACTCCGCGACGGCGGAAAATCTCGAAGGCTGCCAGGGTGCCGAATTCGAAATAGGTAAGGCTGACAGTGCCACGCGCCGCCTCCACGCTGGCAAAAGCCTCCACCAGTTCGGCATCCGAAACCTCCAGCCCCTGGATGCAGACGCGTTCGTTATAGCGCAGCAGATGCGGTGAAGTGTAGGCGCCGACGGCGTATCCCTGGGCGCGCAACATGGCGTCCAGGAACGCCACGCATGAACCCTTGCCATTGGTGCCACCCACGGTTAACACGCGGTAAGGCGGCTGTTCCAAGCCCATGGCCGCCAGCACCCGTTGTACCCGTTCGAGCCCGAGATCAATGGCATTCGGATGCATGCTCTCCTGCCAGCGAAGCCATTCAGAGAGCGTGTTAAAACGCATGGTACAAATCCGGTGATGGCTGGCGGTTAATAAGGGTTACGCCGTTGCGGCGGTATTCGGATAACAATGCGCCCGGCCTGGTGAATCAGGCTTCCAGTGCTGCTTATCCTGCGCTGCTTGCTTCCTCACCTTCTTTAAGTTTCGGCTGTCGCGTGAGCATGGCCAGCAGGGAGCCGAGCCGGTCGCGCATTTCGCGGCGGTCGATGATCATGTCGAGCGCGCCGTGTTCCAGCAAAAACTCGCTGCGCTGGAATCCTTCCGGCAGGGTTTCGCGCACTGTCTGTTCGATCACCCGTGGTCCAGCGAAACCGATCAGCGCCTTGGGTTCGGCGGCATTCACATCGCCCAGCATGGCCAGCGAGGCGGATACGCCGCCGGTGGTCGGGTCGGTCATGACGGAAACGAAGGGTATGCCACGGCGTGAAAGCTTCGCCAGGGCGGCGCTGGTCTTGGCCATTTGCATCAATGAAATCAGGGCTTCCTGCATGCGTGCTCCGCCGCTGGCCGAAAAGCACACCAGCGGAGCGTTTTCCTCCATGGCGGTCTCCACTGCACGTACGAAACGTTCTCCCACCACCGAACCCATGGAACCGCCCATGAACTTGAACTCGAACGCGCACGCCACCACCCGCATGCCCTTGAGGCGGCCCTTCATGGCTACCAGCGCGTCCTTCTCATTGGTGGCTTTCTGGGCCAGCATCAACCGGTCCTTGTATTTCTTGCTGTCGCGAAACCGCAACACATCCACCGGTTCAATGCTTGCGCCAATTTCCGTGCCGGTACCGGGGTCCAGGAATACATCCAGGCGCTGGCGCGCCGTTAGACGCATGTGGTTGCCGCACTTGGGACAGACGAACAAATTGCGTTCCAGTTCGGCGCGGTACAGCACCGAGTTGCACGCCTCGCACTTGCTCCACAAGCCCTCCGGTATTCCGCGCCGGGCCGGGCGTGATTCATCGGTGTTGATGCGCGAAGGTACGATTTTCTTGAACCAATTCATATGGTCGGTATACCCGGTGCTCAGCCTTTTCAGTTATGGACCGTGAAGTCCCCGCTCACACAGCATGCCTGGCCCCTGCAGAGCAGGTGACATATCATAAACGAAACCCGGCAGCCATTGGCGCGTGTGCAGCCGGGGTACTTGAACGTCCGCTGACAATGCCGGCCCCGTGTAACCCGCTTGCATGATCATGGCATAGGCCGGCCGGCCCGCATCGGCCTGCTGCATATGCGGTCACCCGGCTGTGCGTCCGCGGGTCGCGGTCAGCCCGCTGAATAGCGCGCCGTGCGGCCGGGGGATCGCATAGCTGTCAGGATACAGTACCGCCACAAAACACAAGCCTTGCGCAGGTGCAGTAATACCACCCCGGGTTCGGTCACGCCCCTGCAAAACGTTTCTTGCCCACAGAGGCGGCTGCTTGCCGGTTCCGATATCGATCAACACGCCTGCGATGTTGCGCACCATGTGGTGCAAAAATCCGTCGGCCACCACGTCCAGGTACACGGCATCGCCGCTGCGGCGAATCTCGAGGCAATGCAGCCGGCGGACCGGGGTGCGCGCCTGGCATTCCACGGCGCGAAACGCGGAAAAATCATGCTCCCCAAGAAGATAACCAGCGGCGGCGCGCATACGGGCTTCATCGATTGGCTGATGGACCCAGGTGGCCAGCGTGCGCAGTACCGCGGAACGCGTCACGCGGTTGAGAATGGTATAGCGGTACTGGCGGGCGATTGCCTGGTAACGCGCATGGAAGTCGTCCGGCACCTGCTTGATCCAGCGGACTGCAACATCCTGCGGCAAATTTGAGTTGATGCCCAGCAACCAGCCACGCGGGTCTCGCCGTGAGGGCGAGTCAAAATGCACCACTTGTCCGGTGGCATGCACGCCGGCATCCGTACGGCCGGCACATCCGGCTTGCACCGGATGATCGGCCACTTTGGCGATCGCGGATTCGAGGCATGCTTGGACGGTGCGGCCCGCATGAGCCTGCCGTTGCCAGCCCATGAATGCGGTACCGTCGTACTCGAGGCCAAGTGCAAAGCGTGCCATCAGGTCACAGCCCGGACTTGTATGTGCTCATCATGGGGAGCGTTGCGCGGCAGGTACTTGCCGCGGGCGCCATTACTGCGCCCGGCGGTCGGCTACCTCGGTCGAATCAAGTAAGGCCCTGCAGCAGTTTTCTGGCTTCCTGCTGCTGCAGACTGTCGCCCTCTTCCAGCACTTCCTGCAGGATATTCCTGGCGCCATCGGCATCGCCCATATCGATATAGGCACGCGCAAGATCCAGTTTGGTGCCAATCTCGTTGAGTCCGGTGGTTTCCTCGCCGGTACCAGTGGAGGTTCCGGCTTGCGCGGCGGGCACATCTGCATCCGCGGCCAGCGATAGTGATTGCGCTACCGTGCCGGTGCCGGTACCGCTGCGCGAGCCTTCATCCTGGGGTGGCACATTGGTATTGACGAAATCCGAAAGCTCTTTCAGGGCCTTGTCGAATTCCACCTGGGAATCCGTGCCGAAATCCGCAGTGACCGCGGGCTCGGTGCCCTTTTTGACCGGAGCGGCCGCAGCTTTGGCTTTCTTTTCCGTACCCGCGGCTTCGGCAGCCGCCACTGCCGGCGCTGCTTTTTTGCCTTTTGGCACGGGTTCAATGTCCGGCAGGGAAAAATCCACCATCTGTTGCTCTGCTGCGGGTTTTTCCGGTGCCGGCGGCATGCTCACGGGACGCACGCCTTCAAAGGCGCCGGCTAGAGGATCCAGGTCGGTATGCACCGCGGTTCCCGTACCAGCGCTTTCCAGCGGAATATCCACGCTGACTCCTGCGGCCGCGGCACCGGTCTCAACGAACAGTGGTTCCTCAGGCGCCACCTGGCGCCCCATGATGGCCACATTTTCCCAATCCTTGTCTGGCGTGGTTCCCATTTCCTGTCGCAGAGCGCGCGCAGTTTCCACGAAGTTGCTGCGGTCGCCGGCGGTGAAATACACCTCCAGCAGTTTCAATTTCAGATCTCGCCGGTTCGGATCCTGTTGCAGGGCCTTGTTGAGGACATCCGCGGCCTGGTCATACAGACCGTAAGCCATGTGGAAGTCAGCCTCGGTCATTGGATCGGATTCGTCCAGCTTCAGGTTCGTGGTCGTCATATGGGAGGCGGTCGATCCCTGATCACCTGCAGGCGTGGCTTCAGGTGCTGCATCGCCTTTCCTTCCGGTGACGTCCTTGAGGCCGGCCTTTTCCTCTTTTTCCCAATCTGCATCCGCTGTGGGGGCTTTCTTGATCTTGACGGGCCTCATCGGCATTTCATTGTTGGCGGCACGCCGCTTCTTGATGATGATGCCTACCAGCAGCAGCAACAGGATGGCGATGGCGGCAATGATCACGTATGTGTTGGACAATAAATCCATAAGTCCGCCGGATGAAGCAGCGGGCTGCTGTACGGCGAACTTTTTGTTCGGTAGCGGTTTGACCTCCGCGGGTTTATGCGGCTGTAGCGGGATGATCTTGGCTTCGGCGCCCTGCTTGTTCTGCATCCCCGCCTGTGCTTGTACAGCCGCTAGCTTGCTGCTCTTAACAGTGATGGGCGCATGCGACGTTGTAGAGGCGGCCGCAGCTGCGCTGCCAGCACCTGAGCCCGTGGCGGCGCTGGCTGCCGCGGTTGCTGCAGCATTCTTACCATTGCCCGCACCGGGCAGCTGGTTTTTGCCCGCCGACTCCGCCGAGGATGGCGCCACCAATTGCAGCGAAGGCTGTGGAGCGCCGCCGGCTGGCTTGTTGGTTGTATGCATTCCACGGCTGGCGCGCCAAGAGGCAATTTGCGTGCGCACCTCGGAATTCGCCTCGCTCACGCTCACCGCCTGTATGTCCGCCATGTTTGGGATGCGCAGTACATAGCCTGCCTTCATGAGATTGATGTTGCGCATGAAGACTTCGGGATTGGCGCGGTAAATTGCAATCATCATCTGATTCAGGGTCACGCCTTGGGGACGCATGTGCCAGGCGATGCCGGACAGGGTTTCACCCCGATGGATCGGGCCGTAATTGCCGCCCAGAGGCGAGGCGCCCGCGGATACCGCCGGCGCTGCGGCAGGCGTCGCGGTTTGCGGAGCCGGGGTCTGCACTGGAGTAGCGGGAGCCGCGGCTTGCGGTGCCGATGGTTTTGCAGCCGGTGCCGTTGCCGTGGTTGCGGCAACCGGCGCCTGTGCAGCGGGCGACGCGGCTGCGGGCTGGGCTGTCACTGCGGCCGGTGCCGGACTCGCGGGACTGGTGCTTTCAAAATTCGGCGGGTTCAGGAAAACCGTGTACTCGCGTATCAGCTCGCCGTTGCCCCAGGTGGCATCGGCCAGGAAATCCACGAATGGATCATTCATGCTCTTGCTGGTGGTGATGTGGATATCCGCGCTGCCATCCGTGTTTTTCACGATGGTAAATTGCAGCTGGCTGAGCACGCCGGCCATGGGAATGCCTGCCTGCTTGAACTGCGCGGCGCTGGCAACTTTGACATGCAGGCTGTCGATCTCATCGGGTGTCGCACCCACGATGGGAATCACAGCATCCAATGGTTGATTCAGTCCAGAATTGAGCTTAATCTCGCCGAGGCCGAGCGCATTTACCGCCAGCGGCAGCAATGCGATCACGCAGGCCAGGACAGTTTTCAGCGTCTTGCTCATGATCACTCCCCGTCTCCCCGCCTCCAAACGCGCCCTCCAGCAGGCCCGAACGGATGACGGCATGCCTCGCTATAGCTCAGGTTGCTCTTTATAAGTCGGGTAGGAGGGGAGCCTCGCGGCTTCCCTCCCCCCTAAGAACCGGACGTGCGGGTTACCCCGCATCCGGCTCAAGCAGCCTTAAGCATAACCTAACTTAAGGTTCTACCACAGCTTTCGCGTCTAAGTATATGCCATTGCCTATGACAATTGGGATGAAGCAGCATCTGGTTGGCCAAGGCCTCCCGTCCGCGCCGTCCCCGTGCGACCAAATGGTGCAGGTGCCAGCCGGACTCCTGAGTGATCAGGCTCCGGCACATGAGACATCTGCCCGCCTGCCGCATCCATAGGCGCAAGAGTCGCTGGCGACCGGCCAGCGTATGCCGCATCCGGGCCCCTAATCGGGCCTCAAAATAGGCATCCCAGTCGGGGTCGAAGGGGTTTGCCGCCCCTTGGACTTTGATGTGGCGTCGAATCGGTATCCGGCTGGCTGAAATCAGCCATTGATACCCCGAACGCCCATCCCACCGGGTCTCCTTTTCCATGCTTCGCACACCGAACCGCCATGTTCGGGCACCCTCCTGGGCAAAGTATTTGCGCCTCACCCAATCCTTGTTCTTGCGAGGGTGCCGTCGACACGCCCAACGCCAGAGGCATTTCCATATTTGATCATCCACGCGGGTAAAGGTCTGTTTGGCGCAGACGGTCCGATGATAATTAACCCAGCCGATGATTATCGGGTTGAGCTTCTTGATCAAATCCGCCTGTGTGAGCGCCTTACCACCTTTCACGGTTTTCCTGACTTTGCTTAGGAATGTTTTCACATTCTGTCGGCTCGGTTTGATGAGGAGTTTGCCGGAATACTTCCGGACATTCCACCCCAGGAAATCGAACCCTTCCGAAATATGCACGACCCGGGTCTTCTCCTGCGAGAGCACCAGGCCCCGTTCCGCCAGAAACCTGGCGAGCACGGGAATCACTTGTGTTTCGAGCCAGTCCTTCGAACGGGCCGTCACCACAAAGTCATCGGCATATCGCACCACATGCGCCTTGAACTTCCTGGCGTCAGTGATGTTCGCCACCACCGTTTCCAATCCATTTAAGGCGATGTTTGCCAATGTGGGCGAGATAATGCCGCCTTGCGGCGTTCCCGCTCCCATTGGGAAGAGTCGCGTGGATTCCACAAATCCTGCCTTCAACCATTTGCGGAGGATGGCCTTGTCCAGTGGGACATGGTCCACCAACCATTCGTGGTCTATGTTGTCAAAGCAGCCTTGGATATCGGCCTCCAGAATCCATTCCGAACTGGTGCTCCGACTGGTCAGCACGAACAGCTGTCCGACCGCGTCGGCCGTACAACGTTCGCGCCTGAATCCATAGGAGTTCCAATCCGCCTGGGTCTCGGCAACTGGTTCCAGCGCCAGCAGGTATAAGGCCTGCATGGCACGGTCCCGCATCGTCGGTATTCCCAGCGGACGCCGCTTCCCATTGGCTTTCGGGATATACACCCGCCTCAAGGGTTTTGGCTGATAGCCTCGACTCTTGAGGGACCATAGGGCTTGGGTTTTGTCGGCCGGGGTGGACCAGGTTTCACCGTCCACGCCCGGCGTGCGCTTACCCTTATTCGCGACCACCCGTCGTATGGCAAGTGCCTTACCACTAAACGAGTGGGTCAGGAGCCACTGCAGACGTCGAACCTGTCTCCAGTGCCCCTGTTTTGTTGCTGCTGCTATTCGTTGCTGTAGTGATCTAACGTGCCGCTCGGCTCGACACCAATCGATATGGTGCCAAGCTGTCGGGTACGTCAGGGGAGCTACAGCAACAGCAGGGCTGTTACTCATTCAAACTTCCTCCTGTATAACCACAAACGAAGGAAGTTCTCCCCTTACGGGGAGAGGCTTCACCCGTATTGGGGTCACTTGTTTCACTATCGGCTTTGAATAACAAAGCCACCACCCAGAAGTCAGCCGCCTTTCAGCGTGGGACAAGCGTCCCTATCCGGCCCATTACAGGCCAGCCGTTGCTTTCTCTGGGATCCTCTACCCGCTAAAGCCTCAGTGTTTCTTGCGAAACACCTTGTCCGTTACCGGACGCCTTATCGGGCTTACCGTGTTCCACTGAGGTAACATCGGTTGTTGGGGACTGCCTTTTTGCCGGTGGAATTATCGGCTACGCATGCCGACCAGTTAACGGCATGTCCTTTCCACTTCCCTATTTTGGGTCGGGCCTGTCAGCCACTTTGGCCCGTCAGTTATTACGACATTTAACAGCAGTTCACTACTTTCCCCACATACCAAAGCCTAGCGCCTTGACCGGAGTGTGGCTTCCAGTCGCACAGCACTGCCCCTCACGGGACAGACTGTATCCCGCAGGATGGCTACATTTAGGAAAGCTCGGCACCCGGCGATTGCTCGCCACGCACCTTTCCCTTGGCTACTGCCGATAGCACGGCAGGTCTGGTCATGGGGAACCCCACGCCAGACAATTATCTCAGCGGCTTGCGCCGCGTGCTTCCGCTGGCTTTCCCGCTCGGGCGGATGGGGCCAACTACCCACGCGACTCACGTCGCACAACTGGGCTAACTATAGCTTATAAATAGGTTTTCACCAACAATTCAGCCACCTGGACGCTGTTCAGAGCCGCGCCCTTGCGGACATTGTCGGCCACCACCCACAGGTCCAGTCCCCGGTAGTGCGACAGGTCTTCCCGTATGCGGCCCACAAATACCGCGTCCTGGTGGGCGGCCTCAGTGACCGCCGTGGGGTACCCGCCCGGCCGGCGCTCGTCCAGCAGCACCACCCCGGGCGCCCCGCGCAGCAACTCACGGGCCCGCTCCGCGCTGAGCTTCCGCCGGGTCTCGATGTGCAAGACCTCGGAATGGCCGTAAAAAACCGGCACCCGTACGGCTGTGGCGTTCACCTGAATGGCGTCATCCCCCAGGATCTTGCGGGTCTCCCACAGCATCTTCATTTCTTCGCGGGTATAGCCGTTCTCCTGGAATTCATCGATCTGCGGTAACGCATTGAAGGCGATTTGCTTGGCAAAAACCCCCCCCAGACTGGGCGGCCGGCCGTTCAGCAATTCGGCAGTCTGGCTGGCCAGTTCCTCAATGGCATCGGCCCCGGCGCCGGATACCGATTGATAGGTGGCCACATTGATGCGCTCGATGCCTGCGGCATCGTATAAAGGTTTGAGCGCCACCACCATCTGGATGGTGGAGCAGTTGGGATTGGCGACGATGCCGCGTTGTTTGTACTGCGCCAGGTCCTGAGGGTTCACTTCCGGCACTACCAGGGGGACATCGGCTTGGTAACGGAATTGGGAAGTGTTATCGATGACCACGCAGCCGCTGGCCACGGCCTGGGGCGCATATTGCGCAGAAACCGCGGCGCCCGCGGAAAACAGCGCGATTTTCACCTTGGCGAAGTCGAAATTCGCCAGATCCTGCACTTGCACATGGCTGGTGTTGAATATCGCATGTTTCTCGGTTGATCTGCCGCTAGCCAGCGCGTACAGCTTGCCGACCGGAAACTTGCGTTCCTCCAGTATCTCCAGCATGCAGCTGCCGACGGTTCCGGTGGCCCCCACTACCGCTATATCAAATGTAGCCACGGGAACCCCATACAAGAACGGAATGGATATGTGCGCACTCGAGACTCATCATGAATTGCCTGTAATGGGCTTGAACGCCGGGACCACATCCGCGTTCTGGGCACGATGACGCAAGGCATGATCCATGAGTGTAAGTGCCAGCATGGCTTCGGCAATCGGCGTGGCGCGTATGCCTACACAGGGGTCATGGCGACCGTGGACGCTGATCTCCGTCTCCTGCCCGTTCAGGTCGATGGTGCGGCCGGGCAGGCGGATGCTGGAAGTGGGTTTAACGGCGATGCTCACCACCAGCTCCTGTCCGGTGGAAATGCCACCCAGAACGCCGCCGGCATTGTTGGAGAGAAACCCCTGCGGTGTCATCTGGTCGCGGTGCTGGCTGCCTTTTTGAGTCACACTGTCAAAGCCCGCGCCGATTTCAACGCCTTTGACCGCGTTGATGCCCATCATTGCGGAAGCGATATCGGCGTCCAGCTTGCTGAACACCGGTTCGCCCCAGCCCGGCGGGACGTTGCGCGCCACCACGGTGACGCGCGCACCGATGGAATCACCGGACTTGCGCAATGCGTCCATATAGTTTTCCAGTTCCGGGACACGCGCCGGATCCGGGCAAAAAAACGGATTGTCTGCGGCGCTCTCCGGATTCACCGGTTCCAACCGCAACGGACCCAGCTGCGCCAGCCAGCCGCGTATGGTTACAGCGTAGCGTTGCTGCAAGTATTTGCGTGCGATGGCGCCCGCCGCCACACGCATGACGGTTTCACGCGCCGAGGCGCGGCCTCCGCCGCGATGATCACGACGGCCGTATTTCATCAGATAAGTGTAATCCGCATGACCGGGGCGGAACTTGTCCTTGATGGCTTCGTAATCCTGCGGACGCTGGTCGGTGTTTTCCACCAGCAGGCCGATGGGTGCGCCCGTGGTTTCTCCCGCGTACAAGCCGGAAAGAATTTTCACCTGGTCGGCTTCCCGCCGCTGTGATACATGCCGTGATGTGCCGGCGCGCCGCCGGTCCACATATACCTGGATATCCGCTTCGCTTAATGGCATGCCGGGCGGACAGCCGTCCACGACGCAGCCCAGGGACGGACCGTGACTTTCGCCGAAACTGGTGACGGTAAACAGCTTGCCGAAGGTGTTACCGGACACGCCGCACCCGTTTGTCGTTGTGCTGCATGCCCACCAGCTGTTCAGCATTCAGCAGGAATACATCGGAATGTCCGCGTTCGAATTCCAGCCAGGTGAAGGGGCAGCTTGGATAAGCCTGTTCCAGAGCCCAGCGGCTGTCGCCGGTCTCCACCACCAGGATGCCGTCAGCCGCCAGATAATCGCTGGCGTCTTTGAGGATGCGGCGGATGATATCCAGGCCGTCCGGGCCCGCGGCCAGCCCCAGGGCAGGTTCTTTACGGTGCTCTTCCGGCAGTGTCCGCATGTCCTGGGCATCCACGTACGGCGGATTGCTGACGATGATGTCGTAGCGCGCTGCCGGCAGGCCGTCGAAAACATCGTGTTGATGCAGCGATACGCGCTCCGCCACCTTCAAGCCCTCCACATTGATACGCGCCACTTCCAGTGCGTCTGTGGATATATCGGTGGCATCCACGCGCGCCTGGGGAAACGCGAAGGCGCAGGCGATGGCGATACAGCCGCTGCCGGTGCACAAATCCAGTATCCTGGCCACGCGCCGCGGGTCGATCCAAGGCTGGAAATGCTTTTCAATGAGCTCAGCGATCGGCGAGCGCGGCACCAGCACCCGCTCATCCACGTGAAAGTCCAGGCCGGCGAAGCGCGCGTGTCCGGTGATGTAGGCGTAGGGTTTGCGTTCCTCCACCCGGCGGCGCAGCAACTCGTAAACCGCCTGCTTTTCACCCTCGGTCAGACGGCTCTCCAGCAGCCATGCCGGAGTCTCATGGTCCAGCCGCACGGCATGCAGCACCAGGTTCAAGGCCTCGTCCACGGCATTGGCGGTGCCGTGCCCGAAATGCAGCTGTGCCTGATTGAACTGGCTGGCTCCCCAACGCACAAAATCCGCCAGGCTGTGCAGTTGGGCGCGGATGTCCTGGTAACTTTGCATGCAAAACTCCTGAAAATCGCGTGTGTATGATAATCGAAATACGCGGCCGCCATGGCCACATGGCATACTCTGGATCGCAGGTGGCCGTTTGGTTGCGGCTGTTAATGGCACCCACGCCGGGCACCGAGATGCGGGCAGCATGGCTTGTCAGGCTGCGAATGTGATCTGTGGAGAACGCTCATGCGAGACAAACTGGTGCTGCTGATTTGCCTGCTCACAGCTGCGGCGGCCCCGGCGCTCCACGCAGATGGCCCGGCGGTGTCCGCCACCCACGTCTGGGTGCATGAGACTTCCCCCGGCTCCGGAGAGATGCTGGGCTACATGACCCTGGAAAACCTCACCGGGCAAAGTCTGGCACTGGAACAGATCGAAAGCCCGGATTTTGCCAGTGTGATGCTGCACAGCGGAGCATCATCCCAGGGCAGCAACCAGGAATTGCCCAAGGCCGGCTTGAGCATCGCCGCGCACCAAAGCCTGCATCTAGCACCGGATCAGAGCTACCTGGTACTTACCAAGCCGGCAAAGAAACTGTATGAGGGTGATCTGGTGACACTGATGCTGAGCTTCTCCGATGGGTCTTCTTTGACCATCATCGCGCCGGTGCGCCAGGAACCGCCGGGTAACTGATTCTGAAAGTGCGCATGTCAGACAATGACGCTAAGCTCAGCGACTGGCTGAAGTCCGGATTGCAATATCTGCTGCCACAGCACGCCATTTCGCGGCTGATATACCGGATTGCCCGTATACAAACGCCGGCGGTGAAGAATTCCCTCATCCGGGGATTCATCCGGCGCTTTGGCGTGGACATGAATGAGGCGGCAACCACCGACTATCATCACTACCCTTGCTTCAATGCATTCTTCACGCGCGCCCTGCACCCGGATGCCAGGCCGTTAACTACGGATGCGCGCGGCATCGCATGCCCGGTGGACGGTTGCATCAGCCAGATAGGCGTTATTGACCGGGATAACATTCTGCAGGCCAAAGGACGTACTTATAGTGTGGTGGAACTGCTGGCCGGAGATGCCGCACTCGCCGGCAATTTCATCGATGGGGTATTCGCGACTCTATATCTTTCACCACGTGATTATCACCGCATCCACATGCCGCTCGCGGGCGGGCTGCGAAATATGCTGTACGTGCCAGGCCGGCTGTTCAGCGTAAACCCGCCCACCACCCGCGTAGTGCCCCGGCTGTTTGCACGCAACGAACGGGTGGCGGCGGTGTTCGACACGGACGCCGGCTGCATGGCGGTGGTATTGGTCGGCGCCCTGAATGTAGGCAGCATCGAAACCGTGTGGGCCGGAGAAATCACTCCATCGCGAGTTACCGCTTTACGCAACTGCGAATACCAGCGCGGTGCGGTTGATCTGAAAAAGGGCGCGGAACTGGGGCGCTTCAACATGGGTTCGACGGTAATCCTGCTTTTTGAACCGCACAGGATCCGCTGGCAATCACGGCTCGCCGCCGGCATGCATGTGCGCATGGGCGAGAGCATGGGAACCATGCTCTAAGTTTTACAAACCTCGCTTCAAGTAAAAGCCTGTTGCACTTCCCGCTTATCAAGAGACAGGGCTTCCGCGCCCTTACGGCTGGTTACTTTTCTTTGGCGCAAAGAAAAGTAACCAAAAGAAACATGTAAGAGCGTCTTGACATGCTGCTTACGTCTAAATGCCTCACGCGGCATTGGTTTGCGATCATTTGCGCGCCTATATGTCGCTATTATTTACATAGGTTAATAGTGATATAAACCCGGTTTTCCTAATTGCGCACAGCAATTAAGCAGTAATATTCTCGTTTTTAAATGAAAGTTAATTATCTTAATTCACAATCAATAAAACAAT
>JAGWOR010000029.1 GCA_028870845.1 Gammaproteobacteria bacterium
GATTCCAGGGCCAACACCCGTGCCGTGGACAGCCTGCTCAACTATGAAACCGTGAAGTACTTCACCAACGAGGACTTCGAGGCCGGCCGTTACGACAAGGAAATGGCCTCCTGGGAAAAGGAGGCACTCAAGACCCAGTACTCGCTTTCCACCCTGAACAGCGGCCAGGCTTTGATCATTGCCCTGGGCGTCACCGCCATGATGCTGCTGGCCGGTTATGAGGTGGTGCACGGGCGCATGACGCTGGGCGATTTCGTCATGGTCAATGCCTATATCGTTCAGCTGTTCATGCCGCTGAATTTCCTCGGCTTCGTGTACCGGGAGATGAAACGTTCGGTGGTGGACATGGAGCGCATGTTCGCGCTGCTGGAACGCCATACCCAGGTGGCGGACAAGCCGGGAGCTCCCGTGTTGCGCATAAACAGGGGCGAGATCCGCTTCGAAAACCTACGCTTCGGATACAACCAGGACCGGGAAATCCTGCACGGTGTGAGCTTCCCGGTCCCCGCGGGCTCCAAGGTGGCGGTGGTTGGGCCAAGCGGCGCCGGTAAATCCACGCTCGCGCGCCTATTGTTCAGATTCTATGACGCGGGCAGCGGACGCATCCTGATCGACGGCCAGGACATCAGGGACGTGACCCGCGACAGCCTGCGGCGCAACATCGGTATCGTCCCCCAGGACACAGTGCTGTTCAACGACACCATCTATTACAACATCGTCTATGGCCGGCCTGACGCCAGCCGTGCGGAAGTGGAGCAGGCCGCGGACATGGCGCACCTCAGGCAATTTATCGAAAAGCTGCCTCAGGGTTATGAGACCACGGTTGGCGAGCGCGGACTGAAATTGTCCGGCGGTGAAAAACAGCGCGTGGCCATCGCCAGGGCCATCCTCAAAAACCCGCCGATTCTGGTTTTCGACGAAGCCACCTCCAGCCTGGATTCCAACGCCGAGCAGGCGATTCTTGCCGCGCTGCGACAGCTGGCGGAGCACCGCACCAGTCTGGTTATCGCCCACCGCCTGTCGACCGTCGTGGACGCGGATGAAATCGTGGTGCTGGATCAGGGTGCGGTGGCGGAACGCGGCACACACCGCGAACTGTTGCGCAGCGGCGGCCTGTATGCCCAGCTCTGGGCCCTGCAGCAACGGGAAGCAGAGGAAAAAAAGAAGCAGGAATCCGAAAAGCCCGCACCGGCTTCATTTGCACTGCAAAGCTGATCAATAAAACCGATATTTATTTGATGGAGTCATTGCGATACGCAACCAACCGAACTATTTGATTGGCACGGCCACTGGCAACCGGAGCATAGTACAGAATATGTTGCCTACCCTCACCCCTTGCGGGAGAGGGAATAAGGTTTTAACAGGTGATCAGCAGAGTTGATGATTTGGCCTGTTCATGAGCGCAACAATTCATAGCTCCAAAGCGGTGCTCATCACCGGCTGCTCCAGCGGCATCGGCCTGGCCACGGCACAGCTGCTGCAAAAGCGCGGCTGGCAAGCCATCGCCGGGGTGCGCAAATCCGGGGATGTGGAGCGGCTCACTCACATGGGCCTGCAGGCAGTACGGCTGAATATTGCCGATCCGGATTCCATTGCGAGCGCATTGAATGCAACCCTGACATTGACAGGCGGCCGACTGGATGCACTGGTGAACAATGCCGGCATCGCCATCCCCGGCGCGGTTGAGGATCTGTCACGGGAAATCCTGCAGCACCAGTTCGATACCAACCTGTTCGGCACCCTGGAACTCACCAACAGCATCCTGCCGGTCATGCGCCGGCAGGGCCACGGGCGCATCGTGATGATCAGCTCCATTCTCGGACGCGTGGCCATACCCTGGCGCGGCGCCTATGCCGCCAGCAAATTCGCCCTGGAAGCGCTCACCGACTCCCTGCGCATGGAGCTGCACGGCACCGGCATCCGGGTGAGTCTCATCTGCCCCGGCCCGGTGAAAAGTCACTTCCGGGACAACTCCCTTGCTAACTTCGACGAATACGTGGATGCGGCTTCCAGTCCACACCGCGAGCGTTATGCGCTGCTCCGGGCCCAAACCGGGGAAAACAAGGACCGGACGCCGTTTACTGTTTCATCCGATGCAGTCGCCAGAGTAATTTCACGGCTGCTGGAGAGCGGCCATCCCAAGGCGCGTTATTACGTTACGGTCCCTGCCCATGCTTTGGCGCTGCTGCGCTGCATGCTGCCGGCCCGCTGGCTGGATGCCTTGCTCAGGAACATCGAATGATGCGCACACTCCTGATTGTGGTGTCGCCGCCAGACAATTACGCCGGATAACAGCCCGCGGAATTTAATCCTGCGGTCTCGTTGAACCCCTGCGCAAGGTTCATGTTCTGAACCGCCTGCCCCGCCATCCCTTTCACCAGATTATCCAGCGCCGCCATCACCACCACGCTGCCATTGCTTTCCTGGATGGCAAGGTCGCAGAAATTGCTGCCCACCACTGCTGCGATGCGCGGCGTTTGCTCCACCAGCCGCACGAAGGGCGCCTGCTGGTAAAAATTCTCATAGCGTGAACGCAGGCTGTCGGAATTCAGCTTCAGCGCCGCCGGGGGGTGCAGCTGGACGGTGGCGAAGATGCCGCGCACCAGCGGCGCCGAGTGCGGCACGAAGGCCAGGCTGTAACCAGCGGTTCTTTCAGTCTCCAGCATGCGAAGGATCTCCGCTTGGTGCTGGTGGCTGAGCACCTTGTAGGCGCGGAAATCATTGGCGCGGGTGGGATGGTGCGTGGTCTCGCCGGGCGTGGCACCGGCACCGGATGAGCCGGTGGCGGCGCTCACGGCGATGAACCCCAGGTCATTGAGTCCTGCCAGCGGCAGCAGGGCAAGCTGGATGGCGGTGGCGAAACAGCCGGGGCTGGCGATGCGCTTTGCGGTTTTGATCTTGTCTTTATGCCACTCCGGCAGACCATAAACAAACTTGCCCAGCGCCTGCGGATACGGATGGGATTTGCCATAGGCTTTTTCGAATTCAGAGCTGCTGTCGAGACGAAAATCGCCCGAGAGATCAATGAGCGTCAGCCGGCCTGTGAGACCGTGTATTTCCCAGGTCTGTTCCAGCTCCGGCAGCTGCTGGGCCAGTTCGAAGTGCGGCATGGCGGCGAATACCACGGGGTTTTCCGTCTGCGCAAATTCACCCCAATCCGGCTGCGCCTCGAAAACGCCGTCCGCCACGCCGCGCAGATTGGGATGTACGTTCCAGAACGGCTCGCCGGCATGCTTGCGCGAGACGCCGCGTAGGCTCTCCACCTGCGGGTGCTGAGACAGCAGCCGCAGCAATTCTCCGCCGCCATAGCCGGAACCGCCGAGAATGTAGATGCCGGCCTTGTTCGCCATTAGGCTTGAGGCACGGATGCAAGCGCAACATTCGCCGCCCGGCCGACGCCGCGTTCAGCCAGCCGTGCAAGCAGATAATCACCCAATGCTTTCGCATGGGTGCGTGCGTTGATGGCGGTCACGCCCACCTGCTGTTCTACAAAACGCACTCCCACCCGGTTATCCGTTGCCGGTCCGCTGATCACGTCCGCACGGATGCCGTAATCCTCCTGCAGATGCTGCACCCCTCCGGCAACGCCTACCGGATCGTTGGCGCAAAATACGAAGGCCGCGCTTAGCGCGCGCAGTTCAGGATCCGCTAGGATGGCCTGCACGCCGTAATCGCCCATGATGCCGTCACCGGTTTCAGCCACGATGACATCAAAATTGCGCTTGGAGAGTTCCGAGAATATTGTCTTGGCGACCTGCGGGGCGCTTTCAGGTCCGGTGCAGACGATACCGGCGTCGGTGAAATCCAGGGTGAGCTCGGCGCCGTAGTCGCGCATGCTCAAGGTATCGCGCATCAGTGACACGCCGGTGAGCTTGGCGCCGCCCACGCGATAGCCGGACAGCACCAGCCGCCGCACGATGGCGCAAGCGGCGGCGGTCTTGCCGGCGTTCATGCAGGTGCCGGCCACGTAGATTACCTTGCAGTCGGGAGCCAAGCCGTTGGAATGCAGCGCGCCCATGCGGATGTTTGCCGGCTCGCCGAGGCGTGACTGGAATTCCGGGTATACCAGCACCTGGCCCAGCACTTCGAACTCGAACGGCGGTCCCACATCCGGATTGTGGGAAACGCACTCGCCGATTACGCCGCCCATATTGAGGATATGCAGCTTCTGGCCCGGCGCCACACTTTTCGGCAGTACGCCTTCGTAGCCGTGCAGGGCGTTGCGGTGCCCGAGAGCCCCCACAATGATGTCGTCACCGTGGAGCACATTCATGCGCCCATGCACGTCCTCCAGCTGGTTGTAGCTGGATTTATCCCCGAGGATGCGTCCCGCCAGCACCGCGCCGTGTTCGGCGCGCACCGCATCGGTCAACGTGAGGCTGCGGTCGAGTCTCAGGTTGCGGGTGACCGAGGCGATCTTGTCGGCGCTGATTCTCATTCATGCTCTCCCGCCCGCAGCGCCAGGATCTGCTGAACGCCGTAGAGTTTGGCAAAACCCGCAGCTTCCGCGCCGCTCCACAGCCTGTTGGCTTCGCCGTAGCTGGCGGTCTTGGCGTCCATCAGCGAATACGCTGAACGCACGCCGTTGACCGTGAAGCCGCGCGCATGCAGGCTGAGTTTCACATCGCCGCTGACCCGCTGCTGGCTGGAGTGCAGAAAAGCCTCCAGGTCACGGGCCAGCGGATCGAAAAAATGCCCCTCGTGCAGCAACTGGCCGTACAGATTGCCGAGCGTGTCTTTCCAGAACTGTTGTTTGCCGGTGAGCACCAGCTTCTCCAGTTCGCGGTGGGCGCCGATCAACAGATGGGCCGCCGGCGCTTCGAAACCCACGCGCCCCTTGATGCCCAGGATGGTGTCGCCCAGATGCACGCCGCGGCCGATGCCATAGCTGCGTCCCAGGTCATTGAGATGCGCGATGAGCGCCACCGGATCCATGGCCCGGCCGTCCACCGCGGCTGGAACGCCCCGCTCAAACTCCAGCGTCAGGGATCGTATCGGCAACTGTGCGCTGATCTCGCCGCCGGGAAACGCCGCTTCCGGCAGCGTGCTCCAGGAATCCAGCGTCTCACGACCGCCCACCGAGGTGCCCCACATGCCTTCGTTCACCGAATAGTGCTGGGTTTTTTCCGGGAATTCGAAGCCGTGCTTGCCCAGAAACGCGCGTTCCTCGGCGCGGCTCAGCGACAATGTGCGGATTGGCGTAATCAGCTTCAGTTCCGGAGCCAGCGCCGTAAACGCCACGTCGAAACGCACCTGGTCGTTGCCAGCCCCGGTGGAACCATGGGCCAGGGCGGTGGCACCGATGCTTTTCGCCAGCGCCGCCACCGCGGCCGCCTGCGCCACGCGTTCCGCCGAAACGCTCAGCGGATAAAGATTGCCGCGCAGCACGTTGCCGTAGACCAAATAGCGCAGATAGCGGTCAAACAGCTCGGCGCGCGCATCCACGGTGTGATGGGACTTGGCGCCCAGTTTGGGCGAGAGTTTCTCGATGCGCTGTAATTCCACGGGGCTGAACCCGCCGGTGTTTACCGTGACAGTGGTGATTTCATAGCCCTGTTCGCGCAGATGCACCACGCAAAAGGAGGTGTCCAGACCGCCGGAAAATGCCAGCACTGCATGTTTTTTCATGATCAGGTTCCGCTCATTTTTGAGTTCCACACTTGGGATTCGCAGGCCTGCAGGCGTTTGCGGGTCTCGCCGATCCAGTGCTTGAGCGCCGCACAATCCGCTGCGATCCGTTCCAGCCCCAGGTTGCCCACCCCACCCAGATGCGTGCATAGGGAGGCGCTGCGGTCGGGCTTGAAACTGCCATCCAGCAACTGCCTGGCCACCTGCTGGTAGGCATCCCGGAAGGGCATGCCTTCCTGCGCCAGGCGGGTGGCTTCCTGAGCCGCGTACAAATCATCGCCGCATGCCGCACGCGCGCGCTTCTCATCCACCTGCAAATCGGGCATCAGACGCAGCAAAATATCCAGCAGCCCATAGGCTGTATCCAGGGACATAAACAGCGGCTGTTTCAGCAACTGCAAGTCGCGGTGATAGCCGGACGGCAGCCCGCCCGCCAGTTCCTGCAGCATCAGTGCATGCCCGCGCAATTCACGGCAGCGGCCCCGTGCCAGTTCCAGTACGTCCGGGTTGCGCTTCTGCGGCATGATGGAGGAACCGGTGGTGAAGGCGTCCGGTAACTTCAAGTAACCCAACTCCGGCATGCAGTACAGAGCCGCATCCCATAGGAACTTCTCCAGTACCAGGCCAATGGAAGCCAGGGCGTTCACCAGTGCCAGTTCGTGGCGGCCGCGGGAATTCATGACATCGGCCGGGCTGGTCTGCACTGCGGCAAACCCCAAGAGTGCGGCAACGTACTCACGGTCCAGCGGCAGCGGCGCGCCAAATCCGGCGGCCGCTCCCAGAGGACAGCGGTCCAGCCGGGCATACACGGACTGCAGTGCCTGCAGTTCCTCGGCGAGTCCCGCGGCGAACCCGCCCGCCCACAATCCAAAGCTTGAGGGCATGGCGCGGCGCAGATGCGTGTAACCCGGCAGCGGCAAATCTGCGTGCTGTTTCGCGAAACTGATGAATGCGTCCGCCAGCTGCGCGGTGCGCGCCGCCGTGTCCAGCAGCGCATCGCGCATGTACAGCCGCAGCGCCAGGATCACCTGGTCATTGCGGGAACGGCCCAGGTGAATGCGCCTACCGGCATCTCCCAGTTGCTGGGTGAGCAGCGCCTCAATACAAGTATGGCAATCTTCCTGTTCGGGGTTGATACGGAGTTCCCCGCGCCCCGCCCGCGCCGCAATGCCTGACAGAGCCTGCGCCAGGGCGCCGGCATCACTCTCCGCAAGCAGGCCGGCGTGGGCGAGTGCCAGTGCGTGGGCGGCGCTGCCCAATGCGTCATATTTCAGCAGGCGTTGATCCAGCACTGGATCATCGCCCACGGTGAAGCGGTGGATAGCCTCGTCCAATGGCAGGCCTTTCTGCCAGAGTTGCGGATTTGCCTTGCCCTCGCTCATGCGGCCTGTTCTTTGCTGCTGCTGGCCTGCGCCACCACCATGGTGCCGCTGCCCTGGTTGGTGAACACTTCGGCGAGCACCGCGTCCGGCAGGACGCCGCTCACCAGATGGGCGCTGCGCACTCCACCGTTAAGAGCGCGGCGCACCGCGGCCAGCTTGGGTCGCATGCCGCCGCTGACCCGGCCGCTTCTTTCCAGCTGCTCGGTCCCAGCCAGCGTGGTATAGGGCACCAGGCTGGAGGGCTGCGCCAGGTCCTCCAGCAAGCCCGGGACCTTGAGCAGGAAGAACAGCTTTTCGGCCTTGAGCGCCACGGCGATTTCGGCGGCCACCGTGTCGGCGTTGGTGTTGAAGACCTCGCCCTTGTCGTTGGCGGACAGCGGCGTGATCACCGGCACATAGCCGCCGTCCAGCAAATGGGTGATGAGCGCCGGATTGACGCGGTCAATGTCGCCCACCAGACCGAAATCCACGAACTCGATCTGGCCGGCGTCGTTCTTGATCTGCACCGGCTGGCGCTTGTGGGCGGACAGGATCTCGCCGTCCACCCCGCTCACGCCGCTCACCGGCAGGCCGGAGGCGCGCAGGTCAGCCAGCAGGTCGGTATGCACCGAGCCGGCCAGCACCATTTTGGCGGCCTCCAGCACCTGCTTGGTGGTCACGCGCCGTCCCGCGACTTTCTCCACCGGCAGCTCCAGGGATTCACACAAGGCGTCCAGGCCGCTGCCGCCGCCGTGCACGATCACCAGCTTGATGGAAAAACTCCACAGCACATTGAGTTCATCGCACACCGCACGGCGCACCGCGGGGTTTTCCAGCACCTCGCCGCCCAGCTTGAACACGAAGGTCTTGCCGCGGAAGGCGCGCACATACTGGGCGGCGGAACGCAAAGATGCATAACTGTCGGGTGACATGGACATGGGCAAACTCCCTATCTAGATCAGTTCAGCAGCCGGTGCAGCAGCACCCGTTGCACATGAAATCGGTTCTCGGCCTCGTCGATGACGCGGCTGCGGCCGCCGTCCAGCACTTCATCCGCCACCTCCACGTTGCGCCGCACCGGCAGACAGTGCAGAAACAGCGCATCATGGCTCGCGCCAGCCATGGTTTGATTGCCGATTAACCAGTCTTTGTGTGAGGCAATACGTGCAGCCGCCTGCTCCACCGCCACACTGCGGGTGGCCGGACCCCAGGCCTTGGCATACACCACCCGGCTGTCTTTCAACGCCGCCTGCTGGTCGGATGTCACCGTCACCGAACCGCCGCTGTTGGCAGCGTAGCCGCGCGCCTCGGCCAGCACCGCAGGATGCAATTCGAAGTCCGGCGGATGAGCGATCCGCACTTCGCAGCCCGCGGCTGCCGCCGTCAGCAGGAATGAATGCGGTACCGCCTTGGGCAGCGCCTTGATATGCGGCGCCCAGGTGAGCGTTACCGGCATTTTCCGCGTGTCGCCCAGCAGCTCACGCACCGTCAGCAGATCGGCCAGTCCCTGGCAGGGGTGTTCACGCGCGGATTCCATGCTGATCACCGGCACCCCGGCCAGTTCGCGGAAGGCGTTCATGACCGGATCCGCAGCGTCGGCATCGTCGTTCTGAAGCGCGCCGAAGGTGCGCACCGCCAGGGCATCCACATACCGCCCCAGCACCGGGATGGCTTCCCGGATATGCTCGGGCCGGTCGCCATCCATGACTGCGCCGCTGCGGTCCTCCAGTTTCCATACGCCGCCACCCACATCCAGCACGATGGCATTGCCGCCACCGCGCAGCATGGCGGCCTCGAACGAGGCGCGCGTGCGCAGCGAGGGGTTGAAGAACACCATGCCGAGCAGCTTGCCGGCAAGCTGCGCCCCGGGTGCGCACGTTTTCCACGCCAGCGCCTGTTGCAGAACTTCTGCGACACCGTCCACGCCCAGATCAGCGATGCGTGTGAAATGCTTCACGCCGCGATGCCTGCGGCGCGAAATGCCGCAATGCTCGTGAGCAGCCTGTTGACGGACTCTTCGCGCACGTTCAGCGGCGGCATGAGTCGCAGCACCTGCGGATCGTCGGAACCGCCCACCAGAATGCGATCCTGCAGCAGATGGGCCTTCAGTGCCTTGGCGTTTGGTCCGGCATTCAGGCCCAGCAACAGGCCTTCACCGCGCACCTTTTGCACCATCCCCCCCTGCAAGCCGTTACGAATCTGCGTGCCCAGGCGTGCGGCCTGCGGCATGAGCTTTTCATCCTCGATCACCTGGAGTGTCGCCAGTAGCGCCGCGCAGGCCAGCGGGCCGCCGCCAAAGGTGCTGCCCAGGTCACCCGGCCCGAGAGCCGCAGCCACCGCGGCATCCATAAGCACGCCGCCCATGGGCACGCCCGAGGCCATGCCCTTGGCACAGGTGATCATATCGGGCGCCACGCCATACAATTGCGCCGCGAATGGCGCGCCCAGCCGGCCGATGCCGGTCTGCACCTCATCGAAGATCAACAGTGCGCCTGCTGCGGAGCATTTTTCCCGCAGCTGTGCGAACCATTGGGCATTGGCGGTTTTTACTCCCGCCATGGACTGGATGGGTTCCACGATCACCGCGGCCACCTGTGAGAAATCCGCAGCCGCCAGCGCCGCCGGATCCGCAAACGGCAGGAAGCGCGTTGGCGCCAGAAAATCCTGATAGTCCTTCCTCAAACCCGGCGCATCGGTAACCGACAGGGCCAGGAGTGAACGGCCGTGGAAAGCGCCCTGAAACGCCGCCAGCTGTTTGCGGCCGGTGAGTTTGAGGGCGATCTTGAGCGCGCTTTCGTTGGCCTCGGCGCCGGAGTTGCAGAAGAACACCGAAGCCATGCCGGCGCCGGCAAATTCAACCAGCCGGGCAGCCGCCAGGTTGCGTACCGGCAATTGCGCGGCGGCGGAATAGAAAATCAGCTTGCGGGCCTGTGCGGCGATGGCCGTGGTCACCGCCGGATGGCAGTGACCGGTGCTGGCCACGCAATGGCCGCCATAGAAGTCCAGGTATTCGTTTCCCTGGTCATCAAACACACGGTCCGCTTCGCCTGCGACCAGGGGAAAACCATAGGGAGTATAGGTGGGAAGCAGGGATGGAAGCGCCATTATCGGCCAGCCACCACGTATAAATATGCATGCATTGGTGAATACGACTGTGATAGGATGGTATATAATTCGGATTTATACATATTAATACGGAATAATGCAAGCGCATTATTCCCTGTCCACGCACCAGGCGAAGCATCCATGACACTCGACGAATCCATTCTCAAGCTGACCGCCGAGCGGGAAATCACCGATCAATCGGTGTTCCTGCAACTGCTAAGAAACGCCGGACATGCGGTGACCCAGCCGACCCTGTCACGGCACCTGAAGAAACTGGGCATCCAGAAAGTCACCGGTCGCTATCAGCAGCTGGAATCGCTGCCGGAGCCGCCACCGGTATTTTCCCTGACCCAGGTGCCGCCCAACCTGGTCATCATCCGCACCCGCCCCGGCTATGCCCAGCCGCTGGCGGTCAGGCTCGACCAGCAGAAAATCGACGGCGTCGGCGGCACCCTGGCGGGCGATGACACGGTATTCATTGCCGTGGCTGCGCCCGCCCGCTGCGAAGTAGTGGCGGCCACCATCGAAAACCTGCTGGCGCCCGCTTAGCCGGCTAGGCCGGCGGAAGCCTACGCTACAGAACCAATCCACCGCGGGATTGTCAGCTGTTATTGACGCAGTAGAGCAAGCATAATCGAACTGCGCGAGCCCGCTTTGCAGCCATCCTTGGTTTCAAAAATATTCCAGCTTATACAGGAGTGCTTTATGAAACGTCCAGCTGTGCTCATATGCCTGAGCATCCTGCCGCTATGGCTGGCTGCCTTACAACCTGTCCGGGCGGATGCGCCCAATGCCGGCGCCATCGCCCTGGCCACGAAAAGTAATCCGGAAATCCTGGTTGTGGATGCCCGCGACGCGGGCCGCGGACTGATGACGGCTGACATGCGCATTCCCGTCAAACCAGGGCCCTTCACTTTCGTGTATCCAAAATGGGTGCCGGGTGAGCACGGCCCCACCGGACCGCTTAGCGACATCTCGCAACTCAAGGTATCGGCCGACGGTCAAGCGCTTGCCTGGCGGCGAGATCAGGTGGACATGTACGCCTTTCACGTGGATGTGCCCAAAGGAGTGTCCGATCTCAAGGTGCAGTTCACCGTGCTGGTCAACGCCCGGGGCGACGTGATGTCCACGCCCAACCTGCTGATCCTCAACTGGAACCGCGCGTTGTTCTACCAGGACGACACCAACGCCAGCCGCGTGTATTTCAAGCCCAGCATCATCCTCCCGGCCGGCTGGAGCTACGGCACCGCCCTGCCCGGCGCGCGGCAAACCGGCGAACGCGTGGATTTCGCCGAAGTGCCCCTCAACATGCTGGTGGACTCGCCGCTGGATGCCGGCATTTATTACCGGCACATCGAACTCTGGCACCGGGGCGATGCCCATCAGATGCTGGACATCTTCGCCGACAAGCCCCAGGACCTGGACATACCGGCGTCGCTGGTCGCGGAATACAGGCACATGGCGCCGGAGGCACTGGCGCTGTACGGCGCGCGCCACTGGAATGTGTATCACTCGCTGCTGACGTTATCCAACGCCATCGGCTTCCAGGGTATCGAACATCACCAGTCCAGTGACGACCGCGCGCCGGATAATTTCATGACCGAACCCGAGGTGCAGCTGGTTTCCGGCGACCTGCTCACCCATGAGTTCTCGCATTCCTGGAACGGCAAATACCGCCGGCCGTTTGACCTGTGGCAGCCGAACTTCCAGATGCCGGAACACACCGAGCTGCTGTGGGTATACGAAGGCATGAATCAGTACCTGGGTGACCTGCTGTCCTTCCGTTGCGGAATCCGCAAACCGGCCGAATATCCGCAATACCTGGCCATGATCTACAGCAACATGGCCAACGAGCCCGGCCGGCTCACCGAACCGCTGATCGACACCACCACGGCGGCGCCGTATCTATACGAAGCGCGCGGCAGCTATCCCGAGACCCGCCGCACCGCCGGCGATTTCTATACCGAGGGCGAGCTGATGTGGCTGGACGTGGACACCATCATCCGCGAGAAAACCCACGGCAAAAAATCCCTGGATACCTTCCTGCACCTGTACGCCGGCCCGCCGGACACCGGCCCCATCACCAAGACCTATACGCGTGCCGATATCGAGAAACTCCTGAATGAAGTGGCACCCTACGACTGGCATGCGTTCTTCCAGAAACACGTCTATGAGGTCGCGCCCCAACCGCCCACCCGCGAACTGGCGCGCGCCGGCTGGCGGCTGGTATATACCGGCAAACCCAATATTTTCATGCAGGCCCGTGACAAGCAGTTCCATATTGACGACCAGTGGCTGACCTACGGAATCAAGATCAATAAACAGGCTGAAATCATGGATGTACGGCAGGGATCGCCCGCCTGGGACGCGGGGCTGGCCCCGGGCATGAAGCTCAAGGCCGTGGATGGCCAGAGCTATACGAAAAAAGTGCTGAGCTACGTGCTGGAGCAATCACAGCATTCCACCCAAGCCACGGCATTCCTGGTGGAGCAGGACGGCTGGTATCACACCTACCAGGTGAACTACCGCGGCGGCCCGCGCTACCCGCACCTGGTGCGCATACCGGGTACGCCCGACATGCTGGCCCGCATCATGGCGCCGCACGCCGCCTGACATCCAAACAAAACGCCCGGATCACCGCCGGATCCGGGCGTTCCTGCTGCGCCGATTGGCTTCAATGGACGGCGATGATCTGCACGGTGGCGCCCATGCCGGTATGGTAAAGGCCCTCGCGCACCTCGCGCTCCAGCTCGCGGCCAAGAATCAGGCGCAGGGGCGAGACCTCGGTGCGCAGGCCCTCCAGCGTCATGAGCCGTTCCGGATCACGCGGCCCGCCGGTGCCAAAGGACGGCTGACGCGGGGTATAGGCCTCCAGCAGAAACACTCCCTCTGGCGCCAGCAGTTGCGCAAGCCGTGCATGCATGCGGCGGCGGGCGGCTTGAGGGACATGCGCGAAGATCGAGACGATGCCCGTGAATATGCCTTGCGGTTCATACACCGCCAGGTCGCCGTGCACCAGGTTGAGTTTCACTGCACGCTCGCGCGCAAGACGCTCCGCCTTGCGCAGGCCCTGGATGGAAAAATCCACCATGGTGACCTGGTGTCCCAGGCCCGCCAGATACACCGCATTCCTGCCCTCGCCATCCGCCAGGCATAGGATCCGGCCGGTGGGAATTCTGGCAGCCTCGGCGCGCAGGAATTCATTCGGTTCCCGCCCATAGGCATATTCATCCGCCTGGTAACGTTCATCCCAATACTGGCTATCCATGAAAAAGGTTCTCCTGCCGTTTAGTCATCCAGTTCCGGATAGTGACGGAACAGCCCGTCTTCATTGAAGGCAAGGCGTCTTCCGGAAACCAGGTAGGCGGCGATACGCGGACGCTGCTGTACATGGTCATGCAAGGCCAGGATACCGGGATATTTTTTCTCTACGCGGGACAGGTGCCGCGGGAACGCGTAGCGCAGTCCTTCCATCACCTGGAACAGGGACAGATCCGGATAGCTGAGTTTGTCGCCCACCAGGAACTGCTTGCCGGATGGGTTCTGAAGCAGCACTCTCTCGAAGTAGCCCAGGTATTTTGGCAAGCGCTGTTTCAGGAACAATTGGCTGCGCTTGCGCGCCTCCGGTTTCTGATCCTGGTAGTACTCCGTGGGCCCCAGCGGATGGTGGGTGTCGTGGATCTCCACCACCCAGTCGGTGACGGTGAGCTGCAACTGATTGGCCCAGAGACGCCCGGCTTCATCCGCCGGCGCAAGTTTCAGCTGCGCGCCCAGATACAGCAGGATGTTGGCGGTTTGTGCAATGACGAGTTCACCATGCTTTAAAACCGGAACTGCAAATGGCGGCTTGGAAATTTTGCTGTCGCCCAGCAAGTCCTGCAGCTTGCGGACCGCCTGTTGCTCCCCACCCGGATCCCGGGCCACATCCTGGTACTCAGCACCTGCTTCCTCCAGCGCCAGCCGGATAAATTCGCCCCGGCCCTGGATACCCGGCCAGTAATACAGTTCAAATTTCATATGCCACCTGCCTGCCGGAATCAGCCGTCATGCGCATGCACACCGCCGTTATCGTTTCAGCCCCGCCGGAACGGCCAGAAAAGTTCACCGGCTCCGAGTTTCCTGCCTTTATAGGCAACGCGCGCCCACACGCTTCCCCACCAAATTGCCGCGATCGCAACCACGGCAATGATCCAGCGGTGTCTTGCCGCTCCCGCCAGCAGCGCAAACGCGCCGGCCAGCAGGAATACGCCCGCCAGTCCGGCTGCCAAGCCGCGTTCCAGTGGAGTGAGTCGTGATCGGTTCATGAAGACACGCCGCCCCGCGATCTGCCTGTCGTGCATGCGCCTGCTGAAATTGCCGTTGATTGTAGCAACCGTTGGCCGTGCGCGGACGGCGGGACGGGTAACAAAAATCCGGCTCCTGTTTGTGCGGGACCTGCAACTCCTCAACTGACTGTTTCGGCGCTGTAGCGCGCGATCAGGCCGGTGCGCACTGCGCGGCGGTACACGCGCATGAATGTCCAGCCCGCCAATGCCACATAAAGCAGCGCAAGTCCGCCGCCCACAGCCAGCCAGCCAAACGAAAACGGTTCGTGCGCCACCAGCGCGCGCATGCCCTCGAACACGTAGGAAGGCGGCAGCACGTAGGAGATGGCGCGCATCCAGCCGGGCAGCGTGGACAGCGGATAAAACACCCCGGCAAACGGCGATACCAGCGCCGGGATCGGCCACACGAACCACTCCGCCGCCGGCCCCAGGCGCAGCACCAGCGCACAACCGAAAATTCCCAAGGCGATGCCGGACAGGAACAGGACCAGCAGGAATGGCACGAACATCAGCCCGTAGGCGAAAAACGAAAGGCCGAATGCCAGCGTGGCGATGCTCACCATGACCACGAGTCCCACGGTGCTGGTGGCGACGCTGCTGGCCACCAGCCCGGTAAGATACTCGTGGATAGACAAAGGTGATGCAAATATATTGAGGAAGTTCCGCGACCACACGTCCTCGAAAAACGCCATGGTCACGCCCTGCATCACCCGGGCGAGGAAATCCCAGAGCAGCACCGCACCCAGCAGCGCCGGCACGAAGTTAAAACCCGAGTGTGACACGCTGTTCAAATAGCGGGTGATGAACCCCCACAGCACGATGTCTACCGCCACCCATGCAAACAGCGGCACCACGCGCGAAGTGCTGCCGCGCATCAGGTAATACTGGCGCAGCAGGATAGCGGCGATGCGCTTGGCACTAGACATGTTCGGCCGCTCCTGCAGCCAGCGGCTCGCGCGCCAGCGATATGAACAGTTCTTCGAGGCTGTTTCGGCCATGCTCCCGCGGCAGGCTGCGCGGATTACCCTCCAGCAGGATGCGGCCGTGCGACAGGAACATCACCCGGTCGCAAACCTCTTCCACCTCGTACATGTTGTGCGAAGTCCAGAGCACGCCGCCGGCTTCGCGGCTGGCGAAGTCACGGATGAGCGCGCGCGTTTCCCGCGCGATGTTTGGATCCAGCGAGGCCGTGGGCTCATCCAGCAGCAGCAGATTCGGCCGGTTGAGCATGGCTTTGGCCAGTTCCACGCGGGTCTGTTCTCCGGAGGACAGCACACCACACTTGACGTTGCGCAGGGTGCGCAACTGGAATTGGTCCAGCAGCACCTGGATGCGGCGCTTGAGATCCGCGACGCCGTAAATCAGGCCGAAGATCCGCAGATTCTGGTATATGGTGAGATTGCCGGGCAAAGGCGCGTATACCGCGGCGAAGTTGGTGCGTGACAGCGCCTCGCGCCGCCGCCGCGCCACGTCCATGCCGTCGATCAGGATGCGGCCAGCGCTGGGCGCCAGCACTCCGAGAATCATGTTGATGGTGGTGGTTTTGCCCGCACCGTTGGGACCCAAAAGCCCGACAATCTCGTTGCGTCCGACCGTAAAGCTCACGCCGTCCACAGCCAGCGTCTGGCCGTAACGCTTGCGCAGATCGCTGACCGTAAGCACCGGATCGGACATGCAGAGCCTGGCAATGATCGTGTGACAGGGGCGCCAGTATATCCGGCACACCGGCCGGCGGCGCTCAGGCGGTGGCGGCCCTGGCTTTCGCGGGCTTGGCCTTGTGGAATTCAAATCCGATGTCGCGCGCATCCACCCGGATGGTGTCGCCGGGTTCGAACTCGCCGCCCAGGATTTTCTGCGCCAGCGGATTTTCCAGTTGCTGCTGCACCGCACGTTTGAGCGGACGCGCGCCATACACCGGGTCATAGCCGGCCCGGCCCAGCTTATCCAGGGCGGTCTCGCTGATTTCCAGGCGGATGTCGCGGTCGGCAAGCCGTGCCTGCAAATGCTCAACCTGGATGCGGGCGATGGCGCGGATCTGGTCCTTGCCCAGTGGATGGAACACCACGGTCTCATCCACCCGGTTGATGAACTCGGGACGGAAGTGCTGGGCCACGATTTCCATGACTGCATCCTTCATCTTCTGGTAATTCTCCTCGCCGGCCATTTCCTGTATGACCTGCGAGCCCAGGTTGGAGGTCATGACCACCACGGTGTTCTTGAAATTCACGGTGCGTCCCTGGCCGTCGGTGAGACGGCCGTCGTCCAGCACCTGCAGCAGCACGTTGAACACGTCCGGATGGGCCTTCTCGATCTCGTCCAGCAGGATCACCGAATAGGGTTTACGGCGCACCGCTTCGGTGAGATAGCCGCCCTCCTCGTAGCCCACGTAGCCCGGCGGGGCGCCGATCAGCCGTGCCACCGAGTGTTTCTCCATGAATTCCGACATGTCGATGCGCACCATGGCGTCTTCTGAATCGAACAGGAACCAGGCCAGCGCCTTGGTGAGTTCGGTCTTGCCGACACCGGTGGGCCCCAGGAACAGGAACGAGCCGGACGGCCGGTTGGGGTCAGACAGCCCTGCGCGCGAGCGGCGAATGGCATTGGATACGGCGCGCACCGCTTCGTCCTGGCCCACCACGCGCGTCTTGAGTGCGTCTTCCATGCGCAGCAGTTTGTCCTTCTCGCCCACCAGCATCTTGGACACCGGGATGCCGGTCCAGCGCGACACCACTTCGGCGATTTCCTCTTCGGTGACCTTGTTGCGCATCAGCTGCATGGGCTGGTCTTCCCGGGCGGCAGCCTGGGCGAGCTTCTTTTCCAGCTCAGGAATGCGCCCGTACTGCAGCTCCGACATGCGCGCCAGATCGCCGGCGCGGCGTGCCGACTCCAGATCGGTGCGGGTCTTTTCCAGGGCTTCCTTGATGTGCGCCGCATCCTGCACCGAGGCTTTCTCGGCCTTCCAGATTTCCTCCAGGTCGGAATATTCGCGCTCCAGTTTCTTGATGTCGGCCTCCAGCGTGGCCAGGCGCTTCCTGGAGGCCTCGTCTTTTTCCTTCTTGAGGGCCTCGCGTTCGATCTTCAGCTGGATCAGGCGCCGGTCCAGCTTGTCCATTTCCTCCGGCTTGGAATCGATTTCCATGCGGATGCGCGAAGCCGCTTCGTCGATCAGGTCGATGGCCTTGTCCGGCAATTGGCGGTCGGAAATGTAGCGGTGCGAAAGCGTGGCTGCAGCCACGATTGCCGGATCGGTGATTTCCACGCCATGGTGCACTTCGTAGCGTTCCTTCAAACCGCGCAGGATGGCGATGGTGTCTTCAACGGAAGGTTCATCCACCAGCACCTTCTGGAAACGGCGTTCCAGGGCTGCATCCTTCTCGATGTACTGGCGGTATTCGTCGAGGGTGGTGGCGCCCACGCAATGCAGTTCGCCGCGTGCCAGCGCCGGCTTCAGCATGTTGCCGGCGTCCATGGAACCCTCGGCCTTGCCGGCGCCCACCACCATGTGGATTTCGTCGATAAACAGGATGATGCGGCCTTCGGCCTTGGCGATGTCCTTGAGCACGGCCTTGAGCCGCTCCTCGAATTCGCCGCGGAACTTGGTGCCGGCGATGAGCGCGCCCATGTCCAGGGTCAGCACGCGCTTGTTCTTCAGGCCCTCCGGCACTTCGCCGTTGATGATGCGCTGCGCCAGGCCTTCCACGATGGCGGTCTTGCCCACACCGGGCTCGCCGATGAGCACCGGATTGTTCTTGGTGCGCCGCTGCAGCACCTGGATGGTGCGGCGGATTTCATCATCCCGGCCGATGACCGGATCCAGCTTGCCGGACTCGGCGCGGGCGGTGAGGTCGATGGTGTATTTCTCCAGCGCCTGGCGCTGGTCCTCCGCGGCCGCGTCGTTGACGCTCTGGCCGCCGCGCATTTCTTCGATGGCCTTCTCGATCACCGCCTTGGTGGCGCCCGCATCCCGCAGGGTCTCACCCAAGGCGCCCTTGTCTTCCATGGCAGCCAGCAGGAACAGCTCGCTGGAAATGAACTGGTCCTTGCGCTTCTGCGCCAGCTTGTCGGTGGCGTTCAGCAGCCGGTTGAGGTCGCTGGAAACGTGCACGTCGCCGGCCTCGCCATGCACTTCCGGCAGGCGGTCCAGGGCGGTCTCGATCTGCGAGCGCAGCCGGTTGAGGTTGGCCCCGGCCTTGGCCAGCAAGGGGCGCACGCTGCCGCCTTCCTGGTCCAGCAGCGCCAGCATCAGGTGCAGCGGCTCTATATATTGATGGTCGCGGCCCACCGCCAGCGACTGGGCGTCGGCCAGCGCCATCTGGAATTTACTGGTTAACTTGTCCAAACGCATGGGAGCGCCTCGGATAAATAAAGGATAGTCCAGGCCGCCTTCCGGGAGCCCTGACACAGGTCAGTTAATGAGGCCGGGAACCGGCTTTATCAACCGTTCGGAGGCGATCCGGAGGGGTTAAATATGATCGCGGGACGGTTTCAGTCAGCAATCCAGATCAATGTCCCCATCCTGCCGCACTCGCCATCCCGACGATAGGAAAAGAAGCGTGCGCGCTCCGTGTGGGTACAGAACCCTCCGCCATAGACATGTGGGACACCCGCCTGGCGCAGGCGTTGGCCGGCCAGCAGGTAGAGATCGCATAGCCATTTTCCGTCGCGGATGGATTCGAACGCCTGATCCGCCTGGGGCTGTCCGCGGGTGAGCGCGCTGCGCACTTCCTCGCCCACCTCATAGGCATCCGGGCCGATGGCCGGTCCCAGCCAGGCGAGCACAGATTCCGTGGGTACGGCCATGGCGGCAAGCGTGGCTTCCAGCACCCCTGCAGCCATTCCCCGCCAGCCCGCATGCGCAGCGGCTACCACCGTTCCCTTGCGATTACATAACAGCACCGGCAGGCAATCAGCTGCCATGATGGTGCATATTTGACCCGCATCACTGGTGTACGCAGCATCGCATTCCTGCTCGATCTGCATGTCATCAATTTTGATCACGCGGTTTCCGTGTATCTGCCTCAACCAACGCGGTTCACGCGGCAGTTTCAGTGCATCACGCAAACGCCGGCGGTTTTCCGCCACGGATTCCGCTGCATCACCTACGTGTGCGCCGAGATTCAACGAAGCATACACGCCGCTGCTCACGCCAGCATTGCGCGTGGTGCTCACCGCGCGCACCCGTGCCGGCGCCGGCCAGTCGGGAATAATCCAGTCAGCGTGCATCACGCACGTGTTGGCGCAGGTCGGTGTCGAGGGCCTGCAGTAGCGACTGCATGTCTGCGGGCAGCGGCGCCTCCCAACGCATGAATTCGCCGGTTATCGGATGTTCCAGTCCCAGCCTGCGGGCGTGCAATGCCTGGCGCTTAAAACCTCGCAAGCTCTGGCTGAGGCTGTCGGCGGCATCCGCTGGTATCAGCAGCCGCCGGCTATAGACCGGATCACCCACCAGTGGATGATGGATGTGGGCAAGGTGAACCCGAATCTGGTGGGTGCGGCCGGTTTCCAGCCGCACCGATACGTGGGTGTGGGCGCGAAAGCGTTTGATCACCCGATAGTGGGTTACAGCACGGCGTCCGCCGGCGCGCACGCTCATGCGTTTGCGGTCCACACCGTGACGCGCGATGGGCGCGTCCACGGTGCCGCCGCCGGTCATTACGCCGTTCACCACGGCCTCATATTCACGCTCGAACCTGCGGGCCGCCAGTTGTACCACCAGCCGGGTGTGCGATTCGATGCTGCGCGCCACCGCCAGCAGACCGGAGGTGTCCTTGTCGAGCCGGTGCACGATGCCGCAACGCGGCACGCTCACCAATTCCGGCGCGAACGCCAGCAGTGCATTCTGCAGGGTGCCGCTGCGGTTGCCGGCCCCGGGATGCACCACCAGATGCGCCGGTTTATTGACGATGATGAGGGCGGCGTCCTGGTACACCACATCCAGCGGCAGCTGCTCGGGGGTAATTTCAGCGACGGGTTCGTCCAGCGGCATGAGCCGCACCCGCTGGCCGGCCATGACCAGGTCGCGCGGCCGCGGGCTGCGTTCATCCAAAAGCACCCGGCCGTCGCGCACCCAGTGGGTCAGGCGGGTTCTGGAATATTCCGGGAACAGACGCGCCAGCGCCTGGTCAAATCGCTGACCGGCCAGTTCCGCTGGAATCAGGCATTCCTTGACCTCGGCTCTATGCATGCTGGCCTGTATGTGGAGAGGTTGGCGGCAGTTTACGTTATACTTGCCGCCTCTTGCGATCATCATTCCCTTCAGGACCGTCAAAATCATGCGAGTGATTGCCAGCCTGTTCACCTGCATGGCCGCCGTTGCGCTGCTCGCCGCTTGCGCCTCCCAAGCCTCCAAGGACCAGACCCTCTCGGCGCCGGCCCTGTACAAGAGCATCCAGGCAAACATGGCAGCGCGCAACTTCAAAACCGCCATCGGCCGCCTGCAGACCCTGGAAGCGCGTTTCCCATTCGACATCTACGGCACCCAGGCGCAACTGGACCTGATCTACGCCAACTACATGAATGGCGACGACGACACGGCCGAGGACAGCGCCGACCGCTTCATCCGCGAGCATCCGCGGCATTCAGACGTGGACTACGCCTATTACATGAAGGGTGTGGCGTATTTCGACAAGACGCCCGGGCCGTTCACCCGGCTGTTCGGCCACGATACTTTCCAGCGCGATCCTTCCAATGCGCAAAAGTCGTTCCAGGCATTCCAGCTGCTGCTGCTCAAGTTCCCGGATACCAAGTACGCGGCGGATGCCCGCCAGCGCATGATCTTCCTGCGCGACCGGCTGGCGAATTATGAATGGGCAGTGGCGGATTACTATATGCGGCGCGGCGCATGGATTTCCGCGATCCAGCGGGCGGACATCATCATCAACCACTATCAGCTGACGCCGCGCACCAAGGACGCGCTGCAGATACTCACCACCGCGTATACCAGGCTGGGGCTCACGCATCTGGCCGCGGATACCAGCAAGGTGCTGGAAGCCAATTTCCCCGGTGCCTCGCCGGTGTACAAGCCCCACGGGCCTTCATAACGGCAATGCTCACCGTCCACTCTCCGCTTGCGGGAGACCACTGCATGGATGCAGGAGGCAGAGCAATGCAGGAGTGATTGCCGAGAAAATCCTGAAGGCTATGAACTACAGGTTGGATGAGCGCAGCGAATCACAACCGATTCTCATGCTGTTGGGTTTCGGCTCACGTCTCAACCCAAGCCACGTCAATCAGCGGTGATACCCGGAGGTGACGGGATAGCGCCGGTCGCGGCTGAAGGCACGCCGGCTGATGCGCACCCCGGGCGGAGACTGGCGGCGCTTGTATTCCGCCTGCTGCACCATCTTGATCACCTGCTTCACGACCCCCGCATCGAAACCCAGCGCCACGATTTCAGCCACGGTTTTATCTTCCTCCACGTAGGCGGTGAGGATCGCATCCAGTACCTCGTACGGCGGCAGGCTGTCGGCATCCTTCTGGCCGTGGGCCAGCTCCGCCGAAGGCGCGCGGCGGATGACGGATTCCGGAATCGCTGCTGACAACTGGTTGCGGTAATGCGCCAGGCCGTATACCAGTGTCTTAGTCACATCTTTCAACGGCGCGAAGCCGCCGGCCATGTCTCCATATAAAGTGGCATAGCCCACCGCCAGTTCGCTTTTGTTGCCGGTGGTCAGCAGCAGGCGGCCGGTGCGGTTGGACATGGCCATCAGCAGCACGCCGCGGCAGCGCGCCTGGAGGTTCTGTTCGGTCACGCCGGCAATACCCTGGGGCAGCGCCGGCGCCAGTGACTCGCGGAAAGCCTCGAAGGCCGGCTCGATGGAGATGCTTTGGCAAGCCACACCCAGCATGGCGGCCTGTTCCGCCGCCGCCTCCACGCTCAGCTTCGAGGTATAGCGCGAAGGCATCATCACGCCGTTCACGTTGTCCCGGCCCAGCGCGTCCACGGCGATGGCCAGAGTCAACGCCGAATCGATGCCCCCCGACAGGCCCACGATGGCGCCCTGGAAATTGTTTTTGCCGGCGTAATCACGCACACCCAGGACGATGGCACGGTACACGCTTTCCTCCAGGCTGCGGTCCAGGTGCACGCTGCCGGGAAGCGCCGCCAGCCGCCGGCCGTCGATGCGGATATCCACCGGATACAGGCCGGCCTCGAAGTTGGGGGCGCGCACCGCCACCGTGCCGTCGGAGTTCACCGCCAGCGAGCCGCCGTCAAACACCAGCTCGTCCTGGCCGCCCACATGATTGACGTACACGATGGGAATGCCGCTGGCGGCGACCCGCTGGCGCAGCAGCTGCTCACGCTGCCGCTGCTTGCCGGATTCGAAAGGCGATGCATTGGGGATCAGCAGCAGGCTGGCGCCGGCCGCAGCCGCCCGTCCCGGCGGTCCGGCGTGCCAGATGTCCTCGCAGATAATCACCCCCAAGGGCACACCGCCGACGTTGATCACGCAAGTGTCGCTGCCGGGCGTGAAATAGCGCTTTTCGTCAAACACGCTGTAGTTGGGAAGTTCCTGCTTGCGGTAGGTGGCTTGCACCCGGCCGTCGCTGACGAGGCTGGCGACGTTGTAAATACGGTCCCCCTCATACAACGGGTAGCCCACCAGCAGGCTGATGCCGCGGATTTGCTCTGTCAGGCGCCGCACCCCCGCTTCCACTTCACGCCGCAATGCGGAATGGAACAGCAGGTCTTCGGGGGGATACGAAGTCAGGGTCAGTTCCGGGTACACCACCAGTTGTGCATGCAATTCATCCCGGCTGCGGTGCGCCGCGGCAATCACCTGCTCAAGATTGCCCGCCACATCGCCCACCAGGAGATCCAGTTGGGCCATGACGATGCGCAACGTGGCGCTCATGGGTTTATTTTCGCATAAGAAAAATCCCCGCCGTAGGCAGGGATTCTAGTCCACGCTGCAGGCGTATCCGGTTTAGCGGCGCCCACGGCCTGCCTGCTTGCGGGATTTGTTTTTACTGTATTTGGCCCGGGGTTTGGAAGTTGAGCGGGTGCGTTTACGGTGGTGTGGCTTGCTGGCACTTTTGGCGCGCTTGCCCTTCAGCAGTTTTGCCATGGCGCTGCCCAGTTCCGCCGGTGAGCGCACCGTGGTGACACCCGCGGCCTCCAGCGCTTCAAACTTGGCCTGGGCGGTGCCCTTGCCGCCGGAGACGATGGCGCCGGCATGGCCCATGCGTTTGCCGGCCGGAGCGGTGACCCCGGCGATGTATGCCACCACCGGCTTGCGCACGTGCTTCTGTATATAGGCCGCGGCGGCTTCCTCATCGGAACCGCCGATCTCTCCCACCATGAGAATGCCCTCGGTCTGCGCGTCGTTGGCGAACAGGCTGATCACGTCGATGAAGCTCATGCCGTGTACCGGATCGCCGCCGATGCCGACGCAGGTGGACTGGCCAAGCCCCAGGTTGGTGGTCTGGAACACGGCTTCATACGTCAGTGTTCCGGAACGCGACACGATGCCGACCCGGCCGCGCTTGTGGATGTGGCCGGGCATGATGCCGATCTTGCATTCACCGGGCGTGATGATGCCGGGACAGTTGGGGCCGATGAGCCGGCAATCGTTGTCCTTGAGGGCGGCCTTGACGCGGATCATGTCGGTGACCGGTATGCCCTCGGTGATGCAGACAATGAGTTTGATGCCGGCATCCGCGGCTTCCAGGATGGCGTCCGCGGCAAACGCAGCCGGCACATAGATCATGCTGGCATCGGCACCGGTCCTGGCCACCGCCTCATGCACGGTGTTGAACACCGGCAGATTGAGATGCTGCTCACCGCCGCGTCCGGGAGTCACGCCGCCCACCAGCCTGGTGCCATAGGCCAGCGCCTGCTGGCTGTGGAAGGTGCCCTGCTTTCCGGTGAAGCCCTGGCAGATGACCTTGGTGTTTTTATTAACCAGAATACTCATTTTTCATTCCTCGGATTTCTCAACTGTGGCAGGAGCGTCATCCCGGCCACGACAAGGCCTTATTCCATTTTCCGTCATTCCGGCGAGCAGGTTTTTGCTCCTGCACTGCTGCATTTTCGCCCTCCATGGCGGTCAAGCCGGAATCCAGATCTTGATTCGATTTAATGCGGGTTCCGCGCAGCCGCTCGCAACGTCGTGTTTACCGCGGCACTTGCACATCCCTGTGCATCGCGCGGTCAGGTTACCTTTCTTTGGCGCAAAGAAAAGTAACCAAAAGAAACATTTCAGAGCGTCAATGAACCTTGATGTCATTCTTGGCTCCACAGGTTGCACTGGTTAGCGTATTTCCTGATGTTTATTCGTCCCTGCCAGTCAAACAAGCTTCCGGAATATCAAACTTATTCAGTTTCTGCGAGGCCTGAGGGTGGTCGAAACTATCGAATCGAGGCCACCACTTTCTTGGCCGCATCCGTCAGGTCATTGGCCGGGGTGATGGCCAGGCCGCTGCCGGCCAGCAGTTTCTTGCCCTGCTCCACGTTGGTGCCTTCCAGCCGCACCACCACCGGTACATGCACACCCACTTCCTTGACCGCCGCGATGATGCCTTCGGCGATCAGGTCGCAACGCACTATGCCGCCGAAGATGTTCACCAGGATGGCCTTGACGCTGCGATTGCTGAGAATCAGTTTGAAAGCCGCGGTCACACGCTCGCTGGTGGCGCCGCCGCCCACGTCCAGGAAGTTGGCCGGCGCGCCGCCATGCAGCTTGATGATGTCCATGGTGGCCATGGCCAGGCCGGCGCCGTTCACCATGCAGGCGATGTTGCCGTCCAGGGAAACATAATTGAGTTCGTGCTTGCGGGCCTCGTTTTCACGCGCATCCTCCTGAGAAGCGTCGCGCATGGCGGCCAGATCCGGATGCCGGTACAGGGCGTTGTCGTCCAGGTTGAGCTTGGCGTCCAGGGCCAAAACCCGCTGATCCGTGGTGACGATGAGCGGGTTGATTTCCACCAGGCTGGCGTCCTTTTCCATGAACAGCCGGTACAGGCCGTTGACGATTTTGCCGAAGCTGGCCGCCTGGCTCTTGTCGGTGATGCCCAGGCCGAAAGCCAGTTCCCGCACCTGGTAGGGCTGGATGCCGGCGGCCGGATGCACGTGCACCCGGAAAATCTTCTCCGGCGTCCGGACGGCCACCTCTTCTATTTCCATGCCGCCGGCGGATGACGCCATGAACACCAGTTGTTCCCGGCTGCGGTCCACCAGCACCGACAGATACAGCTCGCGGGCGATGTCGGAGCCGGCCTCCACAAGCAGCATGTTGACCGGCAAACCTTCCGGTCCGGTCTGGTGGGTCACCAGCCGCCGGTCCAGCATGCCTTGGGCGGCATTGCGCACCGCCTCCAGGTCCCGGCACAGCTTCACGCCTCCGGCCTTGCCGCGGCCGCCGGCATGCACCTGGGCCTTCACCACCCAAAGGGAGCCACCCAGTGCCTGGGCGGCGTTCACGGCTTCCTCCGGGTTCTTGGCCGCCCGGCCGTTGGGTACCGGAATGCCGTATGCTGCAAACAGCTGTTTCGCCTGGTATTCGTGCAGATTCATGACTGGGAGATTTTGTTAATGGGGAGGAAAGGCGTTATTTTGAGGCATCGCCGCGCACTTCGCAAAGGCGGGGGCACAGCTTGAACCAGCCGCAACTTGCAGTCATCCCACAACAGCCTGCAGCGTATGCCGCGGGTGCGAACTCCAACCTGCCGTGGCGTTTGCTGTGGCTGCTGAACATCTACCGCCTGCTGGTGGGCGTGCTGGTGGTGCTGGTGTATGCCGGCGGAGAGTCGCGGATGCTGGGCACCAGCAGTCCGCAACTGTTTCTGTGGACCGGCATCGTCTATCTCGCCTTCTGCTCGCTAACCGCGTTCACTTTGCATGCTCGCCGTCCCGGTTACACCTTGCAGGCGCAGTTTCAGCTGGTGCTGGACATCATTGCCATCAGCCTGCTGATGCACGCCAGTGGCGGACCCACCAGCGGCATCGGCGACTTGCTGTTCGTGCCCATGGTGGCTACCAGCGCGCTGTTGCCGTGGCGCGTGGGCCTGGCATCGGCGGCGGTGGCCAGCCTGCTGGTGCTCACCGACCACACCTATCTGATCCTATTCGAGAACGCCTCGCCATCGGGTTACGTGCAAGTGGGCGTGCTGGGGCTGATCCTGTTTATCGCCGCGCTTTCCGGTTCCTATATGGGGCGGCGTCTGCATGAAAGCGAGGCGCTGGCAGCACAACGTGGCGTGGATTTAAGGAATCTGGCGCAACTCAACGAATATATCATCCGTCGCATGCGCACCGGCGTGGTGGTGGCAGACCGGCAGGAACGTGTGCGCCTGATCAACGAGGCGGCACTGGCGAATTTCAACAAGCAGCGTTCACAGGAACTGACAGTCAGCGACCTTTCACCGCGGCTCAAGCAGGAACTGGAATCCTGGCGGCAAGACCAGGAACTGACCCCGCCGGCCTTCAACTCGGAGGACGGCAAGCCGGTGATCCCGCATTTCGCGCAGCTGACACCGGAGAGCGATGCCGCCACCCTCATCTTCCTGGAGGACTCCAGCCTGGTGAGCGAACAGGTACGGCAGATGAAGCTCGCGGCCCTGGGGCGGCTCACCGGCAGCATCGCCCACGAGATCCGCAATCCATTGGCGGCCATCAGCCACGCCAACCAGCTGCTGGCCGAATCCAGCGAACTCCAGGGCAGTGACCGGCGCTTCACCGAAATCATCGCCGAGCATGCGCGCCGCATGGAGCGCATGGTGGAGACCATCCTGCAGCTGTCGCGCCGGGAATCCACCCGCGCCGAGGAGCTGGAGCTCAACCCGTGGCTCAAGGACTTCGTGGCCGAATTCCGCGATCGCCAGGGACTGAATGGCCAGGCGCTGGGCGTGCGGGTGGATACCGAGGACGACGTGCGCGTGCGGGTGGACCCGGCGCACCTCTACCAGATCGTCTGGAACCTCTCGGAAAACGCGCTGCGCTACGGCCAGCCGGCCGAGCCCGTCAGCCTGCCGCTCATCGAGTACCGCATCAGCCCGCTGCCGGCCCCCGGCAGCATCGAACTGGCCATCATGGACCGTGGCGCGGGCGTGCCGCAGGACATCGCCGAGCACCTGTTTGAGCCTTTTTACACCTCCAGCCCCCGCGGCACCGGGCTGGGGCTTTTCATTGCCCGCGAACTTTGCGAATGTAACCGGGCGCGGCTCGCCTATGAGCGGCGCACCGAAGGCGGCAGTTGCTTCCGTATCCAGTTTGGCACCACCGAAAGTTGGCTGGCATAGCACATGAAGAACAAACCACTGGCACTGATCATTGACGACGAACCCGCCATCCGCGAGCTGCTGCAGCTCACCCTGGAGCGCATGGACATCGACAGCATCACTTCCGGCTCGCTGGAAGAAGCGCTCAAACTGGTGCAGTCGAAACCGGTGGACCTGTGCCTCACTGACATGAAGCTGCCGGATGGCAGCGGCCTGGAACTGGTGGCCTATATCCAGAAACACATGGCGCAGGTGCCGGTGGCGGTGATCACCGCCCACGGCAACGTGGAAACCGCGGTGGAAGCCCTCAAGAACGGCGCTTTCGACTTCGTGGCCAAGCCCCTGGACATCACCGCGTTGCGCAACCTGGTGAACACCGCCATCAAGCTGCGTGAAAACCGGGAATCCAGCGCCGCGCGCGGCATGACCCGGCTGCTGGGCAAATCCGCCGCCATCGAAAAAGTGCGCGACATGGTGGCCAAGCTGGCGCGCAGCCAGGCGCCGGTGCACATCAGCGGCGAGTCCGGCACCGGCAAGGAACTGGTGGCGCGCCTGATCCACGAGAACGGGCCGCGCGCGGACCAGGCCTTCGTGGCGGTGAACTGCGGCGCCATCCCCACGGAACTCATGGAGAGCGAATTCTTCGGCCACAAGAAGGGCAGCTTCACCGGCGCAGTGGCCGACAAGGAAGGCCTGTTCCAGGCGGCCCAGGGCGGCACCCTGTTCCTGGACGAAGTGGCGGACCTGCCGCTGCACATGCAGGTGAAATTGCTGCGCGTGATCCAGGAAAAAGCCGTGCGCCCGGTGGGCGCCGCCAAGGAAGTGCCGGTGGACGTGCGCATCCTGTCTGCCACCCACCGTTCACTGAACGACCTGGTGCACGCCGGCAAGTTCCGCGAAGACCTGTATTACCGCATCAACGTCATCGAATTGCACGTGCCGGCGTTGCGCGAGCACAAGGAGGACATCGGCCTGCTGGCAGATCACATCCTGGAAAAGCTGGCGCGCACCCACAAGCATGCGGAGCTGCAGCTGTCGCCGGATGCGTTGACGTTCCTGCAAAGCTACGCATTCCCGGGCAACGTGCGGGAACTGGAAAACATCCTGGAACGGGCCCTGACCCTGGCGGAGGGCAACCTGATCCGTTCCCAGGACATACACCCGCGCAAAGCCGCGGAGCCCGCGGCGGCCGTCAAGCCTCATATTGTGGAGCATGAACCGGATTTGGACATGGACGACAAAACCATGCCGCTCGGCAGCTACCTGGGGGACATCGAAAAGGAAGCCATCCGCAAGGCCCTGGAACAGACCCGCTACAACAAGACCGCGGCCGCCAAGCTGCTGGGCATGAGCTTCCGGCAGCTGCGCTACCGCATCAAGAAGCTGGGGCTGGAATAACCCGGTTTTTAATCTCGCCATTTAGTATTTAAAGAGAGCGTGAGTGACACAGCGCTTGAAGCGGTGGCTCGCAAGCCCACCGCCTGTTCTCAGGTCCATGTGTAAACTGATCAGGATTATTCTGTTGCAGACACGCCTTGCGCTTGGCACGAAACATGCTTTGTGTAGTAACAAAGAAAGGCTTTCAAGGGATTATGTCTTATGCGCAGAAAACACCAGGGGTTCACACTGATAGAGTTAATGATCGTGATTGCCATCATCGGCATTCTCGCGGCCATCGCCATTCCCCAGTATCAGGACTATGTTACCCGCGTAAAGGTATCTGAAGGACTAAACCTCGCGGACCAGGCAAAGGTTGCGGTTGCTGCCACCTTTCAGTCGCTGGGTCGGATGCCCGTAGGAAGTAACAGCTCCTATGATTTGCCCACACCAACCAGCATCCAAGGTAGCTATGTGACCAAAATTACCGTCAGCCCAAATACAGGTGAAATCGCGATTGTCTACAACGGCAATGTGGGTGGCGGTGTTGCGTCCGGTGATCAACTCACGCTGACACCGGGTACCAGCCCAAGCGCAGCCATCGCCTGGGCCTGTGGATATAACTCTGTCACCATTAACGGCCACATAGTGGGTGGTCCAGGCGCCGGTACTACTGTCCCTAGCAGGTATCTTCCAGCCAATTGCCGTGGCTGACACTTGTGTCCAAAACTGACAAAAATGTCTGTGATTAAGTAAGCAATAAAATCTTAACCCAGCATTTTTGCTGTAATTACTGGGAATCATTCCGGATTTTTAAACTTGGCACACCGATTGCTTATTCTTGATTGAAAGCGCCCTTGTGCGCCAGTTATTCATCTTCAAATGTAAGGAGTTATTGTCATGAACAAGGCACAGAAGGGTTTTACCCTTATCGAGTTGATGATCGTAATCGCGATCATCGGCATTCTGGCGGCCATCGCCATACCCCAGTATCAGGACTATGTGGTACGTTCCAAGGTTACAGAAGGCCTGAACCTGGCGGCGGCAGCCAAGACCGCAGTGGCGGAAACTTTCCAGGCAAATGGCAAGCTGCCCTCGACTGCCAGCAATTACAGCTACGGTTTGCCCACGAATACCAGCATTTCCGGTACCTATGTTAAACAAATTGATGTGGCGGGTGCAGGTGCAAATGGTACCGGTGGCGTTATCACCATTACTTTCAACAGCTCCGACCCACACCTCGCTGGTACTGTGCTCAAGTTATACCCAGTTACCACTTCGGGCAGTATTGCCTGGGCGTGCGGCAAGGGCAGCATTACTGTTAGTGGCACTGCTTACGGTCCATTTGCCGGAACAACCGTGCAGAATAAATACCTGCCAGCTAATTGCCGCTGATAAGATACTGAGTTCAATTTGATACGATTAATGCCCCAGCGAGAGCTGGGGCATTTTTTTGCCTGGCTGATTCACGATGCATGAAACCCTTAAATTCAAACATTGCGCCCTCTACTGGCTTGCAGCATTCCTATTATTGGTGACGGCTGTAATTGCTTACTACCCGGGTCTGCATGGCCCGTTCATGTTCGATGATATTCCTAATATTGTCAGTAATGCAGCTCTACGGCTTGCCAATCTTTCACCCCATGAATTATTGCGCGCGGCATTTTCCTCGCAATCGGGTCTCTTATACCGGCCCATCAGCATGCTGAGTTTTGCTTTTAATCTATATTTTTTCGGCAATAATTCCTTTTCATTCAAACTCACCAATCTTTTTATCCATCTCGTCAATGCGCTGTTGATTCTATGGCTGACTCGTCGGTTGTTGCTGAACTGCAGGCGCCGTTACCAATTTGAATGGCAGGATAATTCAATTAATTGGGCGAGCCCGTTGATCGCTGCTGCGTGGGCGCTGCATCCATTAAATCTGGAACCTGTGTTGTTCATCGTCCAGCGCATGACAGAACTGGCAGCACTGTTCACGTTGGCGGGATTAATTGCCTATATCTACGGCCGGGAACGCATGCAGGCAGGTAAAACCGGCTGGCCGTTGGTCTGGATCTTGACTCCTATACTTGGCGTAATTGGGTTGCTCTGCAAGGAAGATGCAGCCTTGCTGCCCCTCTATTTGCTGGTGATCGAATGGCTTATCTTCGGTTTTCGCAATGGCCATCACAAGATATCGAAAAACATTCTGCTCTTTTATGCTGGTGGATTGATTTTGCCGGGGATCCTGGGACTGGTATTTCTGCTGACCCACCCAGGATATTTCCTGGGCGGCTACGCGGGCCGGGATTTCACTCTGCCACAGCGCCTGCTTACAGAATTCCGGGTGGTTTTCCTGTACATCCAATGGACTTTCATTCCAGATATCCGCCAGCTGGCTCTTTATCATGACGATCTTACCGTATCGACGGGATTACTGACACCTGTCACCACACTTCTGAGCCTCTTGGTTCTTGCTGGTATGCTCACCCTGGCCTGGTGGCAGCGCAAAAAACGCCCACTCCTGAGTCTCGGGATTCTATTTTTCTTTGCTGGCCAGATGATGGAATCCACGGTACTGCCGCTGGAACTGGCGTTTGAACACCGTAATTATTTACCGGATTTCGGTCTGTTGCTGGCGCTCTTCAGCTTGCTACTGCTGCCCGTCTCTGGTGGCAAGCGCCGGGCGAGAATGTCACTGCGCTGGATCGTGGCTATCGTTACCCTTCCCGTATTATTTTCCGCGACCCTGTTGCGCGCCTATGAATGGCGGAGCTATCTGACTTTTGCTTACTATGAAGTGCAGCACCACCCGGAATCGGAACGCGCCTTGTACGTATTGGGACAGACCTATTCCAATCTGGCGCTTTCCGGCGAGATTAAAAATCCCGCCATCGCATTTCAGACACTTGAACGGGCGGCAGCCATCAGTTCCAACATCATGCCGGACGTAGCCATGATGATGGTGAGTGCAAAACTGAAACTGCCGGTAAATCCAGCCTGGCAGAAGCACGCCGAGACCCTCCTGCTGGCCCATCCAGTCACAGTTCGGGATACCACCTCGCTTGCAAGCCTGGTGGATTGTTTACCCATGGATTGCGGCACACTGGCACCAACCGCAGACAGCCTGATTAAGACCGCATTTCAATCCTCGCAAAAGCATCATCCGAGCCCGGATTTATGGGCCATCTACGGCAACTACCTGACCTTCACCGGCCATCCGCTTGTGGAAGTGATAGCCGCGATGCGGCAGACAGTGAAGCTCGCGCCCCGGGTACCTATATACAGGATCAGCCTGACAAAGGGCCTGATTATGGCCGGCGAGTTTGACGCGGCGGAGGAGCAGATCAGTCAGCTATCGCGACTCAACCGCTTGGGAAATCTGGACCTGGAAATCAAAATCCTAGAGGCTAATCTGGCGGCCGGACGTGCCGAAGCTACCAAAAAAAAGCAGCCAGCAGGATAGATCATCGTATGCGGGATGCATGCATTCAATAGAAAAGCCGGATCTCTACCTAGGGAAGCAATTGTTCGTTTGCCGCACCGGTGAAGGCCGGTGCCTGGATTATTGAAAATCCTGGATTCCGGCTTCCGCCGGAATGACGATAAATGAATTTTTGAAGATTTGCGCAGGTAATCTTGCGTTCGTCGCAACACCACCAGGTTTTGCCATTATGCGACAATAGGCCGGTCGCCATAGCCGGATTCCCATCAAAAAATATTTCTCATGCTGACCACCCGGCAAACCACCTACATAGCCATTTTTGTCGCACTGATCCTGACGGTGCTTGCCTACTACCCGGGCCTGCATGGGCCCTTTGCCTTCGACGACACCACCAACATCCTGCAGAACAAGGCCCTGGTGATGCACAGCCTGGGCTGGGACCAGCTTTCCCAAGCCATGCTGTCCTCAGACGCAGGACCCTTGAAACGCCCCCTCAGCATGCTGAGCTTCGCCTTCAACATCTATTTTGGCGGCCTGCATCCCTTGGGCTTCAAGATCACCAATCTCATCATCCATCTGCTGTGCGGGGTGCTGTTCTTTATCCTGCTGCGGCAAATCACCCGCTACTGGCTGGACAAGGGCATCCTCCAATCCCCGGCCGCTGTGTTCTGGCTGCCGGTGCTGTGCGCTTCCGCATGGCTGCTGCATCCTTTGAACCTCACTGCGGTGCTGTACATCGTGCAGCGGGAGACCAGCCTGTGCTCCCTGTTCATACTCCTGGGCTGCGTTGTCTATGCGCTGGCGCGCCTGCGCCAGTTATCCGGCAAACCCGGCTGGCTGCTCCTCTACATAGGTACGGCGGTCACCGGAGCGCTGTCAGTCCTCAGCAAGGAAACCGGCCTGCTGCTGCCGATGTACCTGCTGGTGATTGAGCTGTGTGTGTTCCGGTTCAGCAGCGCATCGAAACCATGGGAACGCGGCCTCGCGGTTTTCTATGGGCTGTTTTTGTGGCTGCCGTTCATCCT
>JAGWOR010000065.1 GCA_028870845.1 Gammaproteobacteria bacterium
TTCGCCTTCCCCTGGCCGCCAATAAACATAATCTGCTGCGAAATCAAGCAGTACCCGCGTTTCTATGCGGGTTAGTAGGTTTGACTGGAATTTTTGCGCCTGGTTCCCACAAGCTTGATGACGGTGTTTATGCTGGTTTGCCGTGGAAGCGCCGCGAAATGGCCAACAGGCCCAACAAGGCCATGAGCGATGCAATACCCAAGCCGCCGCCGGATTTGCCCGAGGAACTCGAGCCGCCGCTGGAACCCGAGGACGTAGCCAGCACCGTGATGCTGACCGTGGCCGTGTTCGAGGTGCTGGTACCGTCATTGGCGTTGAAGGTGAACGAATCATCGCCACTGAACCCCGGCGCCGGTGTATAGGTAAACGCACCCGTTGCGGTTGTGACTTTCAGGCTGCCATGCGCCGGTAGGCCGGTGGCGGCATAGGTCAAGGCATGACCGTTCGAGGAGGTTGCCGACAGCTGCCCGTCGAGCATATGGCCTTCCACAGCGGTCAGGGCTTGGTTATCGGCCACCGGCGGAACCACTTGTGTGGTACTGACTGTGACGGTTTCTGCCGCAACGTTGGAAGTGACAACTCCATCTCCGGCGTTAAAGATGAACACATCCGTTCCAGTGAATCCGGCGGTGGGCGTGTACGTGAAGGCGCCCGTGGCCGTATTGGTGATGGTTACCGTGCCATGGGTTGGCTGACCCTGGATCGCGAAGCTGAGATTCTGACCGCTATAACCGGGCGTGACGGTTAATGCGCCCGTGACCGCCTGCCCCGGCGAAGTGGCCACGCCGCCGTCAATGGCGGTGGGAAGCACGTCATTGGTGACATTGGTGCTAATGCTGGTCGTGCCGGTCAATGGTTCATTGGAACTCACCGTCAATGTATTCGCCAGAACCGATGCGGACGATGGGGTTGTCACCGTGATGGACGGCGTCCAGGGATTCTGGCTGTTGTTTCCGGGAGCCAGGCTCGCCAGCGTGCAGGTGACGGTGCTGCCGCTGTGACTGCAGCTGCCGTTGGCTGGGTTGCTGGAAACGTACGTGGCGCCTGTCGGCAAGGTATCGGTGAGTACCACGTCATTCAAGATGGTGGCCGGCGTGACGCCCGGCTGGTCCCCATTGGTGAGTGTCAGATTGAAGGTGAGGGATGCACCTGGCGCCACCGTCGCGGGACTGGCAGAGGCCGCCAGGTCAATTGCCGCAGGCGAGGTATAGGCCCATACGCCTCCGGTGTCGGCATTGGCCGACTCTCCACTGGTCATGATCACCTCGCCGTAATCGCCCTGCACCATCACCGTGCCGATATCAGCACCGGGCGGCACACTGTTGGTGGACAGGGCAATGGGCGTGCTCCAGGCACCGCCGCTGTGGGTAGAGAAATACACGATGCCTGAACCGGTGCTGTTACCGGCTCCGGCGTAGGCATTGGCCCCATTCGGTGAGATGGCCACCGAATAGCCGAAGCTGCCGACGTTTGAGTTGCTGGTGCTGAGTGTCGCCGGTGTTGCGCTCCAAGTGCCGGAGTAGGTGTACACGTAGGCAAGACCTGCAGAGCTGTTAGCGCCCGGGTCGCCGATCAAGGCCACCGTACCGCTGTCCGATAGCGCCACAGCATTTCCGAACTGCCCGCTGGCTGAGGCGGGGACAGAAAGCGCCACCGGGCTGCTCCAGCTGCCACCGGATTGGGTCCATACATAAGCATGACCATTGCTTCCGCTGGCCAGCACCACGGTGCCATTTCCAGACACCACCGCATTGCGTCCAATATCTGCACCGTTGGGAATACTCCCCATGGACAGCGCCACAGGATTGCCCCAGGTCCCGCCACTCAAGGTATAGACGTAAAGCCCGCCCGGGCTGTTGCCGCCTGAAGCGTAGTGGCCTGCGCCCACCACTAAAGTGCTGCCGTCGGACGACGTGGCCAGCGCGGTACCAAAACTGTAATCGGTGGTTACGCCGCCCGGCAGGGCCAAGACGTTGCGCGTGGGCGTATTGTTCCAGCTGCCGTTGGATTCGGTGTACACGTACACGGCGCCGGTATAGGTGCTCAGGTCGGGGGCGCCTACAAATACCTGCTGTCCATTGGAAGACACGGCGATGCTGTTGCCCAGCTGGCCTTCGGACGGAATGCCGTTGGTGGATAGGCTGACCGGGTCGCTCCAAGCGCCGTTGGATTGTGTCCACACATAGGCCGCACCGGTGTAATCGGTGCCGCTGGTGCCCGAACGGTTGGTTGCCGGTGCCCCGCCGGCGGCCACCTTGCCGTTGGTGGATACCGCCAATGACCAGCCCAATAACCCGCCTGGAGGAACATTGTTGATGGACAGTGCTGTGGGCGCACCGCTCAGTACCGCAGCCATGCCCGGCGACGGCAGAAATCCAGCTAACCCGCAGCACGCGAAAACCGCGATCCAGCGATGCCACCTGCGTCTATAAGGCGAAGCGATGCGATGTTGCGTCATGGCTGATCCCCCCGTGGTTCAATTCTCATGGTTAACAGCACAGTGAACAGTAGCAAGGTAAGCCACCCCAAGCCGCCGCCGCCGGATTTGCCGGAGGAGCCGGATCCACCGCCGCCGCTGGACGCGCCCACCGAAATGCTTTCCGAGCCAGGAGCCGAGGTGACGATGCCGTCGCCGGCAGTGAACACGAAAGAATCAGCGCCGCTGAAACCGGCATTGGGCGTGTAGGTGAAAGCGCCAGTGGCGGCGTTGGTCAAGCTGACGGTTCCGGCACTGGGCTGGGTGACAATGGCAAAGCTCAGATTCTGGCCGCTGTACCCCGGCGTTGCACTCAAGGTGCCGGAGACCACGGTATTTTCCGCGGTGCTCACGCTGCCGCCCTTGACGGTGGGTGGCACGTCGTTGGTGAGATTGGTGCTGGCCGAACTCTGCCCCGTAAGCGGCTCATCGGCGCTAAAGTTCACCGCATTGGTGAGCTGCCCAGCCGTGGATGGCGTGGAAATGGTGATGGACGGCTGCCAGGGATTCTGATTGTTATTTCCTGCAGGCAGGTTCGCCAGGATGCAGGTAACCGTGGTGGGTGTGTGACTGCAGCTGCCGTTGGCGGCATTGCTGCTGACGTAACTGGTGCCGGCCGGCAGTGTGTCATTGAGTGTCAGGTTGGTGAGATTCACCGCCGGAAGAGTGCCGGCGATATCTGCGTTGGTAAGGGTGAAGTCCAGTTGCACCGGCTGGCCGGGCGGTACGGAGGCCGGATTCGGCGTCACGCTGAGGGTTACGGGCGTGGGAGACTCGTAAACATAGGCCGCACCGGTGTTGCCGTTGGCGAACGGGGACCCCACCAGAAGAAGCTGGCCGTTCGCGCCTTGGGCGAGTGACCAACCGGTTCCGCTTTGGGGTTGCAGGCCGCTGGAAGACAGCTCCTGGGGTGCGCCCCAACTGCTGCCGTTGTAGGTATAGGCGTACACACCGCCGGATTGATTGGCATTGGCAAACACATCCGAAACAAAAGCTTCATTACCACTCGGGGCCATGGCTACCGCCCAGCCGAAGGAATTGGTGCTGCTGGGCAAGGTCAGCGCCTGGGGATTGCTCCAGCTGCCGTTGGACTGCCGGTAGACATACGCGTCGTTTGCGGTTGGCGATCCGACGATGGCGGCCTGGCCGTTCCCGGAAAGCGCCACGGAATATCCGAAACTGCCCCCGCCATTGACGACACCAGTGGTGGAAAGCGCGGTGGGCGTGCTCCAACTGCTGCCGTCGTAATTCGCCACATAGACATTACCGGATTGCACCGCGCTGATGATGGCCACCAGTCCGGTGGAACCATTCGATGACAGGGCCGCACTGAAGCCGTACTGTGAGCTGCTTAAGCCCGAGGGTGTGAGCGAGGTGCCGGTGCTCCAGCTGCTGCCATTGTAGGTGTAGACATAGGCGGCACCGGCATTACTGTTGTAGCCATTGTCGCTGACGATAGCGGTTTTTCCATCGGGAGAAAGCGCCACCGAATAGCCGAATTCCACCGGGCTGGACGCGGGGCTTGAGAGCTTCACCGGCGTGCTCCAGGTGCCGTTGTTCTCGCGGTAGACGTAGGCGCTATTGGTGGTCCATTCACCTACCAGCGCCACCTGTCCATTGGCGGACAGGGCGACAGCATAGCCCAGGTTATTGTTGTTGCTGAGGCCGCTTTGAGACAGCTCTATTGGGTCACCCCAGGCGCCGTTGCTGCGTGTGTATACGTAGGCACCATCGCTTCCCGGAGTGGAGGGTGTACCGCCTTCTCCGCCCACCAAGGCCACTTGGCCGTTGGCGGACAAGGCCACTGAAAAGCCGAATGGTGCGATGTTCACACCACTGAGGGATAGCTCGGTCGGTGCGCTGGTAAATTGCGCGGCGCCGGCGGCGATTACGAAAAATGCGGTTATGAATGCGACACTGATGACACACAGGGCATGGAACGCGAACTTATGCTTGCGGGCAAGCTGATTCATTTCTCCCACCTCTTCTCCAGAAGCAGCAGCATGCTGATGTCTATTCCCGGTCAGGCCGCCATTGGCATGCTTTCTCGGGCCGAGGTCCGGGTTTTCAAAAGGAAATATATCAGCCTGGGCGCTTAAACGCAGGTTAATTGAAATGAATAGAAAAGCTTAGCCAGGTTTTCTGCAGAAAACATGCGATGAGCTAAGGTTTTAACCTACCCCGTCGCAGGTATAAACACCGAACTCAAATAGTGATGAGGAGCGGATATTCCATAATCACTGTCATGGGAAGCAGTTCAGATCATCAACGCCGGCATCCAGCTTGCGCATTAAATCCCGCAAATCGCTGGAATCCAATTTCAGCGAAACCGAGTGGTATTCGGTGGGATAGATGTACAGGGAATTCTCGGCACGGGAATGGTAGATCTCCCACTCCTCGATCTTGTGCACCACCCGGGCATCCCGCGGGATGTTCCAGGTGATTTTTCTCGGATCTCCAAATGCCATGGCCGTCTCCTTTCAATGCACCATTAAATGGTTGTGACACTGAAAGCGGCTCAGTCCCCTCCGCACTTTCCGCTCTGCTCGCGAATCCGAAGATTCGTTGTTGAACACAATAATCTTGGACAGCGACGTAATGTGTCGTTAATAACTTGGCCAAACGACAGAAGCCGTCGCGCAGTGTTTCGTGTGCAAAATAAAGCAGCCTTGCAACAATGCGATGCAAGGTGTTCATTTATTTTGGATTTCAAGTGCGGCTGTGATGTACATGGATGTACGAATGCTGCGGGAGGCATGGATGCAGAGAGCAGCCGGCCGCGGCTGAATCAAGATTGCGGGTTCCGCACAGCCGCTCACGACGTCCTGTCTACCGCGGCACTTGCACATCCCTGTGCATCGCGCGCCAGGTTACCTTGATTAGATAGTTGCAAAGACAAATTCACCGGGGTGAAGAACGAAGTTCAGAACGGGTCGGCCACGGATGGACGACTCAGGGTTCTTAGCGAGGCAGGGAAAGCCGAGCTTAGAACGATGTTGAACCGCCTAAGGCGGGCCCGCAGGGTGGAGGGCAGGACGCCAGGAATAAAAGTAACCAAAAGAAACATTTAAGAGCGTCATCAAGCTCATCTGGCTAATCCATCTGCTTCACGCTGCACAGGTTTTCTTTCTGTGCTGGTTTTTCTGTCAGTAATAACTACACAGGCCCGTTGAAACACAAGCATCGAGTCTTCGTTATGTGGAAGTGGCATGTGCGGTAAAAGAACCGAGACGCAATTCACATTCCCCGTTGGAGCGCGCCGAGTGCTGCTGCGAGCAAGGATAGCCCGCAGGGGCGCGGACAGGACGTCCGCGGAACCTCCCTGTTATTATCAAATTTTAAAACTATGCCGCCAGCGCGCTGAGCACATGCACCGGGTCTTTATTGATGGCTGTGATGAGTGCCCTTGCCGGCCCAGTGGGCTGCCGACGCCCCTGCTCCCAGTTGCGCAGCGTGCCCACGTCCACATGCAACAGGGCAGCGAACTGTGGCTGGCTGAGACCGAGTTTTGCGCGTAGCTTCTTGATGTCCACCGGCTCAAGCCGGAAGCTACGCGAGGGCGCACGCTTGCCGTGCACAATCTGATTCATCTGGGTCATGCTTTCAGCCAATTGAGCAAACAGCTTTTTATCCATACCTCACCTTTCACCAATCCGCATTCAGCACACGTAAGACTTTTTTCTCACCTGGAGTCAAATCGTCCTTAATACCTTTTTTATAGATAAGCAGTAAT
>JAGWOR010000030.1 GCA_028870845.1 Gammaproteobacteria bacterium
TGCCAGCCGCTTTTTCGCAACCAATCTGCGCATGCCCGAGCTCTACGAATTGCCGTTCGTATTTTCCGGACCGGACATGGACCGCGCTGTGCTGCAGCGCCATGAATATGGCCCGGAGCATTTTACGGCGGCCGACGCGTGCTTCATACCGGTGTTCGGCAAATATAATCTGCTGCTGGCTGATGCCATTACCCCCATGATCCTGGAACTGGCGGATGCCCGGCCGTTGCTGGCCGAGGCGCTGTGCACGGTGCTGCTCGGCAACATTCGAAAACGGCCGTATGTGGCAATCGGACTGCCCGAGGAGGGCGTACGGCCCGCAGGCGATTTCAAGTTCACCGATCTGCGGCCGCAATTCGGCATGCTCAGCCACCACACGCTGGCGCTTCTCGGCTACGCACGCGCCATGGTGCACTGGCATCTGCAAAACCGTTACTGCGGGCGATGCGGGGCAGCCATGTGCGGCCATCACGCCGGACATGAATTGCACTGCAGCCGCTGTTCTCATGTGATCTATCCGCAAGTCAATCCCGCCATTATCGTGCTGGTGATCCACAGAGATCGCTGTCTGCTGGGCAGAAAACCCGGCGCTAATCGCTACTCCACGCTTGCCGGTTTCCTGGAGCCGGGTGAAAGCCTGGAAGCATGCGTATGCCGTGAGGTGTTCGAGGAAACCAACATCCGCGTTGCCGACATGCAATACCGCGCATCACAACCCTGGCCTTATCCGTCCGCCCTGATGCTCGGTTTTCATGCCAACGCGGAAACTACCGAGATTCGCTGCAATGACGGCGAACTGGCGGATGCCTGTTGGTTCACGCGCTCTGAAATTGCCAGTGGACTGGCAAGCGGAAATCTGGCGGTCTCCAGCCCGCAATCCATAGCCTACGCGCTGCTGCGCGAGTGGTTCGATGCCGGAGGTGACTCACTGGACAGACTGCGGACTGGCGACGCGTCCGCGCAGGGACTATGAGTTCGGCGCCCGAATTCCGGCAGCACCTGGACCGCGTGGCGCTGGCGGCCATGGCAGTACTGGTGCTGGTGTGGGGTTATAACTGGGTGGTGATGAAAATAGCCCTGAGCTATGCGGCCCCATTTGACTTTGCCGCCTTGCGTACGCTGGGAGCATCCGCCTGCCTGCTGCTCACGGTACTGTTGTTGCGGCCGAGGGAATTTCGCGTGCGTTATGTGCGCGGCACATTGCTACTCGGGCTGTTACAGACCCTGTGTTTCGTGGGCCTGGTGAATCTGGCGCTGGTTCACGGCGGGGCCGGCAAGAGTTCGGTACTGGTATACAGCATGCCCTTCTGGGTGGCACTGCTGGCGCCGATCATATTGAAAGTGCATTCACCTCGCGGCCACTGGCCCATCGTCGCCATGGCTTTCGCCGGCCTGCTGCTGATCCTGTCGCCATGGGGAAGAACTCCCGACCTGGTCAGCAGCCTGCTGGCACTGGGCGCCGGCTTGTTCTGGGCCCTGTCGGTGATGGTGGTAAAAAAAATTCCGGTCAAGAACAACTGGGAACTGTTATCGCTTACCGGCTGGCAGATGTTCGCGGGCTCGGTGGTGCTGCTGGTGGTGGCGGTTACCGTGCCCGCACATCCCATCCACTGGACATGGCAGTTCACGCTCGCACTGCTGTACAACATCGGGCCGGGTAACGCCCTCGCCTGGTTTCTGTGGCTGTTCATCGTCACACGTCTGCCGGTAGGCATCAGCAGCCTGAATTCACTTGCCATCCCGGTGGTCGGCGTCCTGGCTGCCTGGCTGCAATTGGGCGAGCGTCCCTCACGACTCGAAACCATGGGCATGCTGCTGGTGTTCCTGGCCCTGGCTTTGTTGTCGTTCAGTGCGCGCGCGGCGCGGCTGCGGAACGCGAAAAACAGCGGACTATAATCCACGCATGTGTCTTCTGGTGCTTGCCTGGAAAACCCACCCGGACTACCCGCTGATATTCGCCGGCAACCGCGACGAACTGCATGCCCGCCCTTCGGCTGCGGCCGGCTTCTGGCCGCATTCACCGCGGGTGCTAGCCGGCCGCGATCTGCAGGCCGGCGGCACCTGGCTTGGCCTCACCACCGATGGCCGTTTCGCCGTGGTCACCAATTACCGTGCTGGTTTGAACCCGGAAAAGGCGGAACGCAGCCGCGGTGAACTGGCTGCGGATTTCCTGCAGACTCGGATTCCGGCGCACGTCTATCTTCGGGAGGTGGCAAAACGCGCCAATAAATTCGGGGCTTTCAGCCTGATCGTGGGGGACCGCGGCGCGCTCTGGTATTTATCCAATCGTGGTGAGTCCGAACCACAACAAGTAACACCCGGCATCCACGGGCTCAGCAACCATTTGCTGGACACGCCCTGGCCCAAAGTAACCCGCAGCATGGCCGCATTGAACCGCTTGCTGGAACGGCAGAACCTGAATGATACGGCACTCTTCGCGCTGCTGGCAGATCGCGGCACGGCAGCGGACGAATTGCTGCCGGACACCGGCATCGGCACGGAACGCGAGCGCCAGGTGGCGCCTGTATTCGTGGCCAACCCGGTGTACGGCACACGCTGTTCCAGCCTGATCCTGTTGCACGCCGATGGGCAGGCACGTTTTGCCGAGCGGCGCTTCGCAGCGGACGGTGGTGCGCTGGAAACCCGTATCTTTCACCACAGCGTTTGCACCCGCTGATGCGCACGCTTGCCTGCGGCAGCTGGCCGTCACCACTGAGCGCAGCACGGGTAGCCGCCGGCGGCGTACGTCTTTTACAGCCGCGCATCGCGGGTGATTCGGTCTACTGGATCGAAAGCCGGCCGGATGAAAACGGTCGCAGTGTGCTGGTGCGCTGGCGCCAGGAGAACGGCCGTGAGGACATTACACCCGCTCCCTTCAGCGTCCGTAGCCGGGTACATGAATACGGCGGAGGCGCGTTCGCCGTAGGAAGCAATGCCGCGTACTTCGTCAACGACAGCGATCAGCAGCTGTACAGCTTGGCGCTTGCGAACCGGCGGATTCACCAGCTTTCCACCGCACGCGATTGCCGGTTTGCGGACTTGCTGCCAGATGAAACACGCCAGCGGTTAGTGTGCATATGTGAGGATCACTCGCCGGCATCCGGGGGGCCGGTCAATTCGTTGGTGGCCGTGAGTTTGATTGACGGCGCCGTCGTTGCGCTTGCGGGCGGCAGGGATTTCTACAGTTCGCCGGCTTTGCGAGCCGACGGCGGGCAACTCGCATGGCTGTGCTGGGATCATCCAAACATGCCTTGGGATGCATGCGAGTTATGGCTTGCCGATCTGGATGACACCGGCGCGGTGACTAACTCGTGGCGCATCGCCGGTGGCGGCAAAGAATCCATTTTCCAACCGCAATTCGCGCCGGACGGCAGGCTGCATTTCATTTCTGACCGGGACGGTTACTGGAAGCTTTACAGCTTCGACGACGGCAGGATCCGGGCATTGACCTGTGACGCCATGGATTATGGTTTCCCCCAGTGGCAATTCGGCATGTCGAGTTACGGCTTCATGCCCCATGGCGAGCTGCTCGCAGCGCGCTTGCATCAGGGCGGTTCCCAACTGGTACACATCCATGGCGAGGGACAGATTCGGGTAATCCCCTGCGGCCTGACCCAGATCGAGCATGTGCATGCGCAGGATGGCCGCGCCGTATTGCTGGCATCTGACCCGGCGCATGCAGCCGCCGTGTACCTGCTCACGGACGGACAACTCGCGGCACTCAATGCATCGGATAACTGGGTGTCACCGGACTATTTGAGCGCCCCCGAGGCGGTCAGCTTCGCCACCAGCGAAGGCGCCACCGCCTATGCCTGGTATTACCCGCCATGCAATCCTGATTACCGTGTTCCGCAAGGAGCAAAGCCGCCGTTGCTGGTGAAATGCCATGGCGGCCCCACCGCCATGAACGGCAACGGCCTGGACCTTCGCATCCAGTACTGGACCAGCCGTGGATTCGCCGTGGCGGACGTGAACTACCGGGGCAGCAGCGGCTATGGCCGCGCCTACCGCCGTGCCCTGCATGGCCAGTGGGGGGTACGGGACGTGCAGGATTGCCTGCATGCCGCCCGCCACCTGGCGGCCTCCGGCCGGGTGGACGGCCAGCGGTTATTGATCACCGGCAGCAGCGCCGGCGGCTTCACGGTGCTGTGCGCGCTGGCCTTCCATGATCTATTCAGGGCCGCCAGCGTGTACTACGGCATCAGTGAACTGGCAAGCGCCATGACCGACACGCACAAATTCGAGGCTCACTACGGCGACAGCCTCATCGGGCCATGGCCCGAAGCGCGCGCCTTGTATCACCTGCGCTCACCGCTGTACGCAGCCGACAAGATCAACTGCCCGGTGATATTTTTCCAGGGCCTCAAGGACCGGGTGGTGCCACCTGACCAGACCCAACGCATGGTGCAGGCACTGCGCGCCAAAAATCTGCCGGTCGCTTACATCCGCTTCGCCGAGGAAGGCCACGGCTTTCGCAGCCGCCACAGCATACAACGCGCGCTGGAGTCGGAACTCGGGTTCTACGCTCAGGTGTTTAATTTCAAATCACCGGAAGATGACTGAAGCTTGCGCCGGACACGCATATGGCGGCCCGGGTCATCGGCATCCAAGGTTAGGCGGTTGGCAGTACCCGCAGCAGCCAGGCGCGGATGTGCAGGATTTCCTCCGGATGCAGCGTGTGCGGCATGGGATAGGTATGCCACTCAAGCACATGGCCGCTGGCCATGAGCGCATCCCGGGTGTGCACGGCAAGCGGCAGCGGCACCACCGGATCCTGGGTGCCGTGGGCATAGAAAATGGGTGTGGCACGATTAATCGCGCCGTCTTGCATGGAAAATTCATCCATCGGCAGATAGGTGGACAGTGCCATGATGCCGGCGAGGCTTTCGCGATATTGCAGCCCGGTATACAGCGCCACCGAACCACCCTGGGAAAAGCCCGCCAGTACGATGCGTGCCGCCGGGATGCCGCGGGCATTCTCCCGGACGATGAGCGCTTGCAGCGCGTCGCGCGCGGCCTGCATGCCCTCCACATCCCGCATCTGGTGCATGCCGATTTTCACGATATCAAACCAGGCACGCATGGGCATGCCGTTGTTGAGCGTCACCGGACGTACCGGTGCGTGCGGGAACACGAAGCGCACCGGCAGTTCGTCAGGCAGCCGCAACTCCGGGACTATGGGCTCGAAATCGTGACCGTCCGCGCCCAATCCGTGCAGCCAGATGATGCTCGCGGTCGGCGACAGGCCGCTCTCCAGTTCCACACACGCCGGCAGTTCAGCCATTACTTGCTCCGTTTACAGGGGCATGCGATTGTAACGGAGTAAATGAAACCGCGGGTGTGTGAGGTGCCAAATGGATTTTTCGAACCAAGTCATTCTCGTCACCGGCGCCGCCCGCGGCATCGGCCGCGCCATTGCCAGGTCATTCGCCAGCTTAGGCGGGAGCGTGGCGATGCATTACCACACCAGCCGGCAGCAGGCTGAGGCGCTGGCCCAGTCACTGCCGGGCGGAAAGCACGCCGCGTTTCATGCCGACATCAGTAAACCCGAAGACTGCCAAAAACTCATCAGCGAGATCGAGCGCCACTACGGCCGTCTGGACGTGCTGGTGAACAATGCCGGCATTTATGAACTCAAGGCGCTTAAAAGCCTGGATTACACCGGCTGGCAGGCCGCCTGGAAACGCACCCTGGACGCCAACCTGACCGGTCCGGCGAACCTGTGTTTTCTCGCCGCCCAGGTGATGATGCGGCAAAACGGCGGCCACATCATCAATATTTCCTCACGCGGCGCTTTCCGCGGCGAACCCGAGGCCCTCGCCTATGGCGCCGCCAAGGCCGGTCTCAACCAGTTGTCGCAATCTCTGGCCTGGGCGCTCGCGCCCTACAAGATTTTCGTGGGGGTGGTGGCCCCGGGCTTCGTAGCCACCGGCATGACCGCCGAACTCCTGGATGGCCCGCAAGGCGGCGCCATCCGCGCCCAAAGCCCGCTGAATCGCGCCGGCACTCCGGAAGAAGTCGCCCAAGCGGTGGTGCGCCTGTCCGCTCCAGGCATGCTCTACGCCACGGGCTGCATCCTGGACGTGAACGGTGCTTCCTACCTCCGCAGCTGAGAAGGTGTGATCATGGCCTGGCTGACAGATCCCGACGTGTGGGTTTCCCTGGTGACGCTGACGGCGCTCGAAATCGTGCTGGGGGTCGACAACATCATCTTCATCTCCATCGCGAGTTCGCGGCTTGAGGCCGGACACCAGGAGCCGGCGCGCCGCCTGGGGCTGGCATTTGCGGTGGTCACGCGGCTGGCGTTACTGGGCGTGGTGTTCTGGCTCTCGCAGTTGACTGCGCCGCTGTTCACGCTTTTCGCCAGGCAAGTTTCCCTGCGCGATCTGGTGATGATCGGCGGTGGCCTGTTCCTGATCGCCAAGAGCACCACCGAAATCCACAATGACATGCAGGCGGTGACCGGTGAACGACGGGCGTCCAGGCCGGCGGGCTTCGCCTCCGTCGTGGCGCAGATTGCGCTGCTCGATATGGTGTTTTCATTCGATTCGGTGATTACGGCAATCGGCATGGCCGATCACTTCCTGGTCATGGCCGCGGCCATCATCATCGCCATCGGTTGCATGCTGCTTTGGTCGGGTGCGGTCAGCCGCTTCGTGCAGCGGAACCCGACCATCAAGATGCTGGCACTCGCATTCCTGATACTGATCGGGGTTGCGCTGATCGCCGATGGTGTCGGCCTGCATATACCCAAAGGCTACATCTACTTCGCCATGGCCTTCGCCTTCGCCGTGGAACTTCTCAATCAGCGCATACGCGGGCGGCCGGCGGCATGAATCCCGAGCCCGTGATCCTTTCCAGGAGCGGCGGCAAGGACAGCGCGCTCGCGCTGTACGCGCTGCAACGGAACCCGCGAATTCAGGTGGTGGGGCTGCTGACCAGCGTGAACGGGCACCACCACCGGGTCAGCATGCATGGCCTGCGCGAAACCCTGTGGCACCAACAGGTGCAAAGCCTGGGTCTGCCGCTGCACAAGATCCGCCCGTCCGAACATTCTAGCAATGCAGAATACGAAGAAAAAATGCGTACGGCCATGCGGCGCTTTAAAAACATGCGCTAGGCGAACATGCAATGTCTGTTCCCGCTCTGGCACCGGCCCACGGCTGGACTGGCGCGGGACTTCATCACGCCAGGCTTCAAAGCGGTGCTGTGCTGCGTGGATGAACAGACACTCAACGGGGCTTTTGCCGGCCGCGATTACACTGCAGCCCGGCTGCAAGACCTGCCCGCCGGGAGTGGATGCGTGCGGCGAAAACGGCGAATTTCACACCTTCGTGTATGCCGGCCCGAATTTCAGGCAGCCGATCGCCTTTATCCGAGGCGCACGTGGGCGCCCCGGGCACCGCTTTTATTACTGCGACCTGATCCCCGCGGAGGACGGCCATGAGCATCTGGCGACAGCCCATTACGGTTGAGGAACTCAACGATTACCAGCAGCGCACGCTGGTGTCGCATCTCGGTATCCGTTACATCGAAATCGGCGACGCTCACCTTACGGCCGACATGCCGGTGGATGCCCGCACCATGCAACCGGCCGGTATCCTGCACGGCGGCGCATCCCTGGCACTGGCTGAAACCCTGGGCAGCACCGCTGCCAATCTGGTGGTGGATCGCAAACTGAAACTGTGCGTGGGGCTGGAAATCAATGCCAATCATGTGCGCGCCATGCGCAAGGGCATGGTCACCGGCAAGGCGCAACCGTTGCACATCGGCGGCTCTACCCAGGTTTGGGAGATCAGGATCAGCAACGACGAAATGCAGCTGGTATGCATCTCACGCATCACTATGGCGGTACTGGATCGATCCAGCTTCAGCCGCTGATAATGTGCCCTGTTGAAACTGATTCAACTGCTACAGAACCATCCCTGACTTAATCGTATTTTGACTTAGGCGACGATTTCCGTCCCAGGTTCCGCAGCCATGCCATGAAACCATTCCGCCGGCCTTTACGCCGGTATGCAGGTATCGATGCTCCCCGTGCCTGCGTAATCTCCAAATCCGGCACCAAACCCAAAATACTCTGGTTCTCCTCGAGCGGACGGAAATACAGCACCATGGGTGGATTTTTCATGTCGTAGGTGGATTTGCCACTGCGGTGGGTAAACAAAGCCTGCGGCGCGATCTCGCTGTCGACGGCTATGCGTTCCACTTCTTCATCGGAAGCCACCACGAAGTCCAGGGTGACCACACGTCCATTGGTTCTGAATATTTTGACGTCCGTAATCTCCACCTGACGCTGGCGTTGTTCCCGACCGAACACGGTTTTTTCGTCCCAGGCGATGGCGCGGTCACCCACCTTCAGCTCCGTGCCATAGGGGCAGAACAGGCGGGTAGCTGAATTGATGTTGCGCACAAAACTGGGCAGGCGCGCGGGTCCAGAAACCCGGGATTTTTTTTTGCTCCAAAACGCCATTGAGGTTCTCCATGGCAGCCACATGCCCAAGGGCATACCTACCGGACTATGAAACCGCTTTCCTGGATGGTCGCACTTGTTTCAGACGGTTCAGCTGCGATGCGGGCCGAATTTTAACATAAGGCTTGTTCCTGGATCCTGTATATATCTACAGGATCAGTGCTACCAACTGGCCACCGCCTGACGGGCGGCTTCATTTTCAGGGCGCGCAATCAGACCGCTGCTGCTTAAACTGACCTGAAACACACCGCCATCCACCATGGGCAGGAAAGTAGCGCTGCCATAACTGGCGTCCATCCACGGCAGCCAACGCGCGCAGTGCTGCAACAACGACCAGTTCCCGTACCAGGAAGCGGATGCCAGTGACACGGCGCTGTGTACCGCGTCGCGTTCCTGTTGCAGGTTCCGATAGCGTCCGTTGAGGCGGTCCAAGCGATAACGGGTTTGCAGGCCCAGCAGGGTGGCGAATCCCTGCCATTTGATGATGCGGGCATCCACCTGCCACTCATCGCCATGCAGGTTCGCCTGGGTCACGTGACCTCCGGCATCGGTGAGTACGGCGTGAAAATACTGCGGGCCGATGGTATTAAAGCGCACCGTGGCAACCATCTGTTCGTGTGTGAATGCGAAATAGGTATGCAGTTCCAGCCCCAGCATCCCCACCAGCGCCACCAGCAGCAACAGCACCATGCCCACGAGCATGCGCCCTGGTCCATTGAAGAAACGCCCGTGTAACAGCCGGTGGATGCCGCTGCCCAACCAGATCAGGCCGGCGATGCCCATCATCACCAGCAGTGCGCCGCCGATATACAGTGCGAGGCCTGAACTTTCCACAACAGCCTCCAGTCACGGATTCGTGAATCACTCTATCACGTCATGCAAACACCAAGCCGGCTGGGCGATGTCTGCGGTTATGCTTATACTTGCAGCATGCGTACACCAATGCTTGTCTGCTGTGCAGCCGGATTTGCTGCATTCCTGCTTTCAGGATGCGGGCAGACCGGTCCCCTGTATCTGCCGGTGACACCACCAAGCACCATACCCGCCATGCCGCCGGCAAGCAGCGCCAAACCTGCATCCACGGCTACCGCGCCGGCCGTTGCACATACCCATAATCCGCCGGCCACTGCCACCTCCTGAACGCATCGGGTGAACGATCACGCCGTTGATCGAAACCCTGACAGTATTTGCCATTGGCCGGAAAATTTTTACCAGGAATATGCACCGGGCAAAAATACACGCCGCAGTGCAATCATCCGCTGAAGCGGCGGACGGCGGCGTTAGAGTGCAGGATAAATTAAACTTAGCACATGCCACAAAGCCGCAAATCTGAACACGGCGCTGAGCCTGGAAACCGCAAACCATTGGTACTGGTGGACGGTTCTTCCTATCTATACCGGGCTTTCTACGCCCTCCCGCCGCTCAGCAACTCGCAAGGCCAGCCCACTGGGGCGGTGCGTGGCGTGGCGGCCATGCTCAAGAAACTGCTGGCGGAGTACTCACCCGAACATATCGCAGTAGTGTTCGATGCACGCGGCAAAACTTTCCGCGATGAACTTTTTAAGGAATACAAGGCCAACCGCCCGCCTATGCCGGACGAAATGAGCCTGCAGATCGAACCGCTGCACGCGCTGGTGAAGGCGCTGGGATTCCCGGTGCTGCAGGTCTCAGGGGTGGAGGCCGATGACGTAATCGGCACCCTCGCCAAGCAGGCCTCGGATGCCGGACAGGCGGTGCTGATCTCCACCGGCGACAAGGACATGAGCCAGCTGGTCAACCCGCATGTGACCCTGGTGAACACCATGACCGGGACCATGCTGGACCGGGACGGTGTGCTGGAAAAATTCGGCGTCTGGCCGGAACAGATCGTGGATTACCTGGCGCTGGTGGGCGACAGCTCCGACAACATACCGGGGATCACTGGCATCGGTCCCAAGACTGCCGCACCATTGCTGCAGCATTTCGGCACTCTCGAGATTCTATACCAGCGGCTGGAAGAGATTCCCCGGCTCAACATCCGCGGCGCCAAGCAACTGCCGGAGAAGTTCCGTGCCCAGCGGGATCAAGCCATGCTGTCACGCCAGCTGGCCGTGATCCGCTGCGACGTGCCGCTGCCGGTGCAGCCGGAGCAGCTGAAAATGCGCGCGCCGGACACACAGATATTGCGTGAGATCTACGCGCGCCTGGAATTCAAGTCCTGGTTGCGACAGCTGGACGGCGAATCGGCGGATGAATCCAGCAATACGGCGGATAGCAAGGCGAAAATTGCCGTGCCGGCGAACCCGCCCAACTACCAAACCATATTGGATGAAACCAAACTGGAACAGTGGATTGCACGCCTGGAAGCCGCGCCGTTGTTTGCCTTTGACACCGAAACTACCAGCCTGGATTACATGCGCGCGGAGATTGTGGGTGTGTCTTTTGCGGTTGAGACCGGGGAGGCGGCCTATCTGCCGCTGGCACATGTCTATGCAGGGGCACCGGCGCAGCTGGATCGCGCCAAGGTCTTGCAGCGGCTTAAAGCGCTGCTGGAAAACCCGGCGCATGCCAAACTCGGCCATCACCTCAAATATGACGCGCATGTGCTGCGTAACCACGGCATCCGGCTGCAGGGGCTGCGTTATGACTCGATGCTGGAATCCTACGTGCTCGACAGCACCGCCAGCCGGCATGACATGGATTCACTGGCGGAAAAATACCTGGACTACAAGACCATCCATTATGAAGACGTGGCCGGCAAGGGCGCAAAACAGATCGGCTTCGAACAGGTAAGCATCGAGGAAGCCACACGCTATTCTGCGGAGGACGCCGATATTACCCTGCGGCTGCACCGGAACCTGTGGCCGCGGCTGGCTGCCATGCCCACACTGCGCCGGGTATTCGAGGAAATTGAAATGCCACTGGTGCCGGTATTGCTGGAAATGGAGCATACCGGAGTACTCATCGACACCGCTATGCTGGCGCGCCAGAGCAGTGAAATAACCCAGTCCCTGCGCCGTCTCGAACAGCATGCCCATGATCTGGCAGGCTATGCGTTCAACCTGGACTCACCCAAGCAGTTGCAGGCGGTGCTGTTCGAAAAAATGCAGTTGCCGGTGGTGCGCAAAACACCGGGCGGACAGCCGTCCACAGCCGAGGATGTACTGGAGGAGCTGGCGGCTGACTATGAATTGCCGAAAGTGATACTGGAATACCGCGGACTGAACAAGCTCAAGTCGACTTACACCGACAAACTGCCGGCGCAGGTCAATCCAGTAACCGGGCGTGTGCACACCTCCTACCATCAGGCAGTGGCGGCCACCGGCCGGCTGTCATCCACCGACCCGAATTTACAGAACATTCCGGTGCGCACTGCCGAGGGCCGGCGAATACGCCAGGCATTCATTGCACCCGAGGGGCATAAAATCCTGGCTGCAGATTATTCACAGATCGAACTGCGCATCATGGCGCACCTTTCAGGCGACTCAGGACTGCTGGCGGCTTTCGGACAGGGCATGGACATTCACCGGGCCACGGCCGCGGAAGTATTCGGCGTGCCCCCGGACAAGGTCAGCGATGAGCAGCGGCGCTCGGCCAAGGCCATCAATTTCGGACTGATCTACGGCATGTCGGCTTTTGGGCTGGCCAAACAACTGGGCCTGGAACGCGCCGCCGCCCAATCCTATGTGGATCTGTACTTTGCCCGCTATCCCGGCGTCAAAAGTTTCATGGACAATACCCGGGAAATTGCCCGTGAGCAGGGCTACGTGGAAACAGTGTTCGGGCGGCGTTTGTATCTGCCCGACATCCGCGCCCGCAATGCCCAAGTGCGCCAGTACGCCGAACGCACCGCCATTAATGCGCCCATGCAGGGCAGCGCCGCGGACATTATCAAACGCGCCATGATCAGCGTGCATGCCTGGCTGCAGGCCAGCGCGATACCCGCCCGTATGATCATGCAAGTCCACGACGAGCTGGTGTTCGAAGTGCAAGCAGACGCTTTGGAATCACTAAAAAACCAAGCCAAGAAACTCATGTCGGAAGCCGCCAATCTCAAGGTTCCACTGGAGGTGGACGTAGGCATAGGCCGCAACTGGGATGAGGCGCATTAAAGTTAAAGCGACTGAAGCGTAAATAACTCGCACACATCAGCCGCTGCAACCGCGATTATGGAAACTGGCTAAAAATTACAGAAAATTCATCCTGTAAAGGAACTAATTTTCGTCTGTGGACTCAAAGCTTACGAGCGCCGCAATAGCGCTTATCCTGCTCACCTCCCTGAGCGGGAACTGCCACTTGGTCTCCCCCAAGCTAAGTGGAAGCAATTGACCCCGGCGTTACCCCTATGGCGCCGGGGTTTCTTTTTTCCAGGGTATCAACCGCCCGACAACCAATCGCTGATCACTGCACGCGCATCTTCGATGCCGGTCTTTGCGTGCGCCGAAAACAACTGTACATGAAGGCCCCCCGGCCCCTGTTGGACCCGCCGCACCACCGCCTGGGCGGCCGAGCGGGTTAATTTATCAGCCTTGTTCAGCAGGGCCAAAACCGGCAGTTTCAGGGGCTTCACCCACTCCACCAGGCGCATGTCCGACTCGGACAATGCATGACGTATGTCCATGACCAACACCATCCCCTTCAGGCTATGGCGGGTATTGAAATACGCCGTCATCAGGCGCCCCCAATGCTCCTGTACGGACCTGGGAACGCGCGCATATCCATACCCCGGCAGGTCCACCAGGTAACATCCATCCGCCACTGAAAAATAATTGATCAACTGGGTACGGCCGGGTGTCTTGCTGACCCTGGCCAGACCGCGAACGCCGGCTATGGTGTTCAGGACGCTGGATTTTCCGGCATTGGAGCGGCCGGCAAATGCCACTTCCCTGCGGCTGTCCGGCGGCAGACCTTGCAATCCGCCGACACTTTTCGCAAAACGGGCTTGGCGCAGATCAACCGGCATGCGAATGTCCCTCAGTGGAGCAGGCTTGAGGGCCTAGTGTAGAATCCAGCTCTCATTTGCGGCGTCTTTACCCGGTTTATGTTGCCACGAGCATATCCCATGAGCGCCGTGCCGTATGCATTCCCTGAAGGAGCTTTGGCCAATGAATAAATTTGTGTTGATGGCTGCCATCCTGGGTATATTGGCGCCTGCGGGCAGGGTATACGCCGCTGGCAGTGCCGTCGCCGGCCAGGCCAAAGCCGCTGTATGCGCCGCTTGCCACGCTGCCGATGGCAACAGCGTCAACTCCCAATTTCCTAAGCTCGCCGGCCAGAACGCGGGCTACATCGTCCAGGAACTGGAACGCTTCAAATCCGGTTACCGCAAAAACCCCATCATGTCAGGCATGGCAGCCAGCTTGAGCGACCAGGATATACAGAACCTGGCCGCCTGGTTTTCGAGCCAGAAAGTTACCACCGGCGAGGCAGACCCCAGCCTGGTGAAGGCCGGTGAAGCCCTGTATCGCGGCGGCGACCAGTCCTCGGAGATTCCCGCCTGCCTCGCCTGCCATGGGCCGGACGGTGCCGGCAACGGCCCCATGAAAATACCCGCGCTCGCCGGTCAGCATGCGGAGTATGTAGTCAGCCAGCTGCAAGCCTTCGCCAACGGCACCCGCACCTCGCAGATGATGAATCCCATCGCATCACGGCTTACGCCGGCACAGATGCGCGCGGTTGCATCCTATGTACAGGGACTGCATACCACACCTATACAGCCCTGAGCCGGGTGAACTTTTACCGCATCTGCATCTCTGAATGACTGCGTGTTACAGGCCCTAACCCGTGATGAAAGTTCTCGAATTCAAGCTGGCGGTTGCCGGCATCTTGATCCTGAATCTGACGGCAATCGCCGGTCTGGCAGACGCCGCGCCAGTTACCTATAAGGAAGGGCTCAATTACATTCCGGTGATGCCGGCCCAGCCAGTGAGCGTAAATCCCGGTCAGATCGAGGTACTGGAATTCTTTTGGTTCGGAGATGCCCGGTGTTTCGCGTTGCAGTCCGATCTGGAATCCTGGAGCAAGAGCAAGGCCGCCAATGTGGTACTGGAACGCGTGCCTGCGGCCTTGAATCCCCAATGGGATCTGGCGGCCCGGGCTTTTTACACCGCCCAGCAACTGAAAATCGGCGACCAGGCAAACGCCGCGATTTATGCGGCCATTCACCTCAGCCATCGCAATCTGGCCACGGAGGCGGATTATCAGAAACTGTTCACCGGCCAGCTAGGTATCAAGGCCGCGCAGTTTCAGAGTGCCTGGAATTCCAGCACCGTGAACCAGCAGATTTCACAGGCCAAGGTGCTGGCACAGCGCTATGGCATAGACAAGGTGCCGGCGTTCACTGTCAACGGCAAGTGGCTTACCGGCGCTGGCTTTCATCTAAAGGACGCACAAATCATGGATGCCGTGAACTGGCTGGTACAAAGCGAACAGGCAATGTCGCCTGCTGGCGCACCCTGAATTTAGAGACATGGTTACTGGATTCCTGGCCTAACCTTGGATTGCGGGAGAATCGAAATGAAAAAATTCAAGATTTTGTTTTGCGGTGCGCTGGCAGCAGGCCTGCTGGCAATCTCGGGCGTGGCGCTGGCCGCCGGAGCCGACAACTTTGTTGAAGGTACGAATTATGTTCCGGTTAACCCGGCCCAACCCACCAGTGTTGGTCCCGGCCAGATCGAGGTCATAGAGTTTTTCTGGTACGGATGCCCGCATTGTTTCGGTGTTGAACCCTACCTGGAAGCCTGGCTCAAGCACAAGCCGGCCAATGTGGTGTTTAAGCGCATACCCGCGGCCTGGCCCGGTGGCGAGCATATGGACGTGGACGCGCACGCGTACTACACAGCGCAAGCGCTCGGGATCAGTGAGAAAATCCACGAACCCCTGTTCAACGCCATCCATCTGCAGAACCAGTACGATCTGACCAACAGCCAGGACGCCCTGCAGAAGTTTTTCGCCAGATATGGCGTCAGCCAACAGCAATTTGACGCCAGCTGGAATTCATTCGGCGTGCAGCTGAAAATGAACCAGGCGCTGGAAACGCTCAAAGTCTACGGTGTGCAAGGCGTGCCTACATTCATCATCAATGGCAAATGGATGACCGGTGCCGGCTATCAGATGCCGTATCCAACCATCGTGAAATGCGTGGAATACCTGGTGCAGCAACAGGAACAAGCGCTCAAGAAATAATTGCCACACATTGCTCGTTGGGCCGGATCAACCGGCCCAACGAGCTGATCACGCAACTCATTGCTTGGTATATCCCGACGGTACCTCGAACAACGAGACCGGCTGGCTGTTGGTATCAATACTCTTCACTTCCGTGTGCGAATGGAAAATGGTGCTGAGTCCGTCGCTGGGCTTTTGAGCACCGGATTGGGGGTTTTGTGACGCATGCTTTGACAGCAAGCTGCCCAACAGGTTGCCGAGAGCCGCGGAACTGTCGGAATTTTGCTGATCCCCGGATGTTCCTTGATCGCTGCCGCTGCAATTCGCGATGCAGCCTGCCTGCCATTGCACGTCCGTGACCACCGGAAAACCCTTGAGCTTGCTGAGCTTGTCCATGAATGGCCTGACGTCCTTGGTGGTCAGATAACTCAGCTGCACGAAGCCATACTGCTTGGCCATGTCGCTGGGCATGGGCACATGCATGAGCTGCGAATACGCCAGGTTATAGGCAGCCTGATCCTTGCGCGCGGTTTCAAAACGCGCATCATCCGAGTTCCAGAGATCTGTGGTCATGAGACTGCGGGAACGTTCATGTGTCTTGGTGTTTTCGGTCTCCAGGTCCCAGGTCAGCAGATACTCATGCGCCTGAAAGCCGTTGAACACCTGACTTTTGCCAGTGTCCTTGACATTGAATTCGTTTTTTACAATGCGCACATCATTGTCCTTCTGCCCGCCGGAATTATCCGGCGCGCCGGAGGATGAACCTTCAGCGGAAGGTTGCGGCGGAGTGTAGATGGGTTCCACACGGTAGGTTTTGCTGTCCGCATCCAGTATGTACTTGCGGTTTTCATCCAGGCGATAAATGCTGATGCCGTTGCTGCCTTTATCGCCGTGTTTCCATTTCTGCAGCGCCCCGAGTATGGCGCCGGTGAACTGGACGTTCGATTCGACCCGTTTATTGTGCCCACGAAGATAACTGTTGTCGGTGATGTTGCTGGCGCCCATGCCAGCAATACCGCCGAAGTTGGTCACACTTACAATCCTTACGTCCGCCAGGGCGCCGTGGGATGCCAGCCCCACTACCACCCCCAGCGCCGCGGTCAACGCAGCCCTGCCCTTCACGTTTGTCATAACGAATCCCTCGTCTGTCAGAACCCCCCAGGGAGGTTTTATATGCCGAAAACAAGCGCTTGCCAACGGGGGGCTGGTAAACCGTGTGGGTTCCATTAAACTTCCCAGCCCCCAAGGACGACCAGCCACCCATGCCGCCTTTTAACACCGTACCCGGTTCCGCCCGAGGCCAAGGCTCAGAGCGCGACCATCTGCACCTGATGCCCCTGGATTCGCTGTTTCGTGTCGCAATCCTGTTGGGATTCATGCTGGTTTTCATACTGAGTATCCACTGGCGGGTGTTCCAGCCTCTGTTACACGCCGCGGTTGAACATGAATGGACGCGCTTCATTGTGCATCCCAGCATTCTTTGGATGATCATGGGATTCCTGATGCTGTTTTTCCGCACGCTTTTATGGTTCCGTTACCGCACCCCACCGATTGCATCGCTTGACGACGCCCCATCGCTGACAGTCATTATTCCGGCTTACAACGAAGGGCCCATGGTGGCCCAGTCCATCGATTCCGTGGCGGCAGCGCATTACCCGCGTGAACAGCTGGAAATCTTCGTGGTGGACGACGGCAGCCGTGACGACACCTGGGAACACATCGAGGCCGCCGCCAAGCGTTACCCGGGCCTGGTTACCACCCTGCGCTTCACACAAAATCGCGGCAAACGCGCCGCCCTGGAAGCGGGATTCCGCCACGCCCGGGGCGATGTGATCGTAACCATCGATTCCGACAGTGTCATCGAGAGCAACTCCCTGCTGGCCATGGCCGGCCCATTCCGGGATGCGAAAGTGGGTGCGGTGGCCGGAAGGGTGGCGGTCTACAACCGCGCCCAGGGATTGATCCCGCGCATGCTTAAAGTGCGTTATACCCTGAGCTTCGATTATCTACGCGCGGTGCAGTCCACCTATGGCACGGTGTGCTGTTGTCCCGGGGCGTTGGCCGGCTACCGCGCCAGTGTGGTACGCAAGGTATTGGACGAATGGGTGAATCAGAAATTCATGGGTGTGGCATGCACCTATGGAGAAGACCGTTCCATGACCAACTACATTCTCGCCCAGGGTTACGACACGGTGTACCAGCGGGCGGCCGTGGTGCATACCGTGGTGCCGCAAACCTATTCGCGGCTTTGCAAGATGTTCCTGCGCTGGGATCGGAGCTATGTGCGCGAGGAAATCCGCTTCGCCCGCATCGTCTGGAAGCGCCCGCCGGCAGCGCGCGCCATTGCGGTTGCCGACGCCATCGTGACCAACCTGCGCTATCCCGTCGGCTGGGGGGCGTTAGTGCTGCTGGTGGCTATTATCATCTGGCATCCGGCCACCCTGGTGCGCTTCATATGCGCGATCGGCATCATGGCGTCTTTCAACATGCTCTACTACCTGCGCAGCGAGCGTTCCTGGGATTTCATCTACGGCATCTTCTATTCTTATTACTCCGCGTTCGCACTGTTCTGGATTTTCCCCTATGCGGTGGTCACGGTGCGTGCCAAATCCTGGCTCACCCGCTGAGCCGGCGATTCCTAGAAATCCTTTTGCACCTGGATGAAAGTTTCCCGGCCGTCGCCGGGGAAATAGCGGTAATTGCCGAAACTGTAATCGGCACGCTCCGCGTAGGCCTTGTTGGTGAGGTTGGTGATGCGCAGCGCCACTGACCAGCCTGCCGAAAGTCCGTATTGGGCATACAGATTCAGCAGATCCTGGCCGCCGTAGCGGTGCTGGTTGGATTCATCCAGCCAGTATCCGCCCACATGCGTCCATGCCAGTTCCAGTTGAGCGTCCGCGGACGGCCGCCAGTTCAAACGCACGCTGCCGATGGTCCGGGGCGCATATTTCACGTCGTTGCCGTCGCTGATGGTGTTCCCGTGCCCCAGGTCCTGGCTGAACGCATAGCTGTGCACTGCGTAGGTACCATCCATGAGAGCGGTCAGTGTCGAGCTGAGCGCGTAATGAAAAGAAAACTCCACGCCGCGCGAACGCATGCGGCCGTCACTGACGATGAAACCATTGGCATCGCGGAAAATGAAATTGTCCTTGAGCATGTAATAAACATCCGTGTCCCAGCCGGCGGCGCCGGTCTGGCCGCGCCAGCCGAACTCGAAGGAATTCACGGTTTCTGAATGCAGGTCCGCCACCGCCTGCTGGCTCTGCAGTTCATATAATTCGATGGTCTGCGGTGCACGCGCGCCGCGGCCGGCATCGAAATACAGGGTCTGGTTTTCACCGGCCAGGTAACTGATGCCGAATTTGGGCATGACGTTCACGAACTGGTCAGCGCGATCCGCCGGGCGGTAGAACAGGCAGCCGCCATCCGGACACGGGATGCCGTCCGCCTGGGTATTGCCCACCGGCAGGAAGTTTTCGTAGGTGTAGCGCACGCCCTCCACGCGCAGGCCGCCGGAAAACAGCCATTGCGGAGTCCAGGCATGGTTGATATCCACGTACATGGCCAGGGTGCGGCTGTCGGCAGCATAGTCATAATGGAACCCCTGGGGACGGGTGGCGGCTTGCGAAGGCGGTATGCCGGTGGCCGGACCCGGCTGATATTCCTGAACTGTGCCGTGGGCATATTCAGCGTCGCTGCCGTAAATCACGCTGGTGGACGGGCCTGCCTCGGTCCGCAACTTGAACTGCAGGCCGCCGCTGTTGGTCGCCTCGGTCTGGATGGGCTCGCCCGGCAGGTAATGTTCGGTGAAGCTGGTCCAGTTATGCCGCAGGTAGGGGGTGATATCGATTTGCGAGCCTGTGCTCAACGGCAGCTGCCAGATTTGCAGCAGACGCATGCTCTGGGCGTCGCGGAATGCCCCCGGTGTTGGATTGGAATAGCGCAAAGCCGGATTTTCATAGGCATCCAGCCCGTAGATGTAGCCGGCGGTTTTCTGGTTGAGATTGGTGGCTTCCAGCAGGGTTTCCCGCGACAGCCCGCCATCGACGTAATCGCTGCGCAGTGTGAGTTTCTGCTGGTCATAGCCGGAATCCGCGCGGAAACCGCCGTCGTGGGCGGCATTGGCGCTCGCCCGGAAACCTTGCACGCCATTCCAGCTGCCGACGCTGGTTTCAAGCCGGGTGTAGTCATTGGATCCGCGTTCCAGGCTGGCGTTGTTCTGCGGCAGCGATTGCGGCGGACGCGTCAACACATTGATGATGCCGTTGAGGGCGTTTGAACCGTACAGTACCGAACCGGGGCCGCGTACCACTTCCAGGGCGCCGGCCTGCTCGGTGTTGATCTCGAACAAGGCATTCACGTCGCAGAAACCCGCTGGCTGAATCGGCAGGCCGTCTTCCAGCAGCAGGAACGCCCCGCAGGCACCGGCCCCGGTAAACAGCGGTGAGCGCAGTGCCATGAGGTTTTCCTGGCCACTGCCCGCCGTGATCCAGGCGCCAGGAACCGTGGTCAACAATTGCGAGGGCTGAATGGCGCCAATCAGCTTCAAGCTGGCGCCATTCACCCGCAGGGTGTTATCCGGCAGGATACGCACGGGCGTGGGCAAACCCGTATCCGTCACCACCACGCTGCCGAGCTGCACGCTGTTGTCATCCGCCCGCGCGCTGCAACACACGCAGGCAATCATGGCCGCCAGCAGCGCCAGGCGGTTATTCATGATGGCGGCAAGGCGAACGCCATCACCTCGTCACCACGCTTGCTGATGCCGCCGTGGCCACCGGCCACGATCACCACATACTGGCGCCCGCCGATGGCATAGGTCATGGGTGTGGCCTGGCCGCCGGCCGGCAAATGGTACTGCCACAAGACTTTGCCGGACTGCAGATCGAAAGCACGCATATCGTCGTCCATGGTGGCGGCGATGAAGATCACGCCACCCGCAGTCACGATGGGGCCGCCCATGTTGGGCACGCCCAGGTTCCAATGGTTGAACAGCGCGTTGCCCAGCGGCACCTGCCATTGGATCTTACCGGTCTGCATGTTCACAGCCGCCAGCTGTCCCCAGGGCGGTTTGACGCAGGGGATGCCGAGTGATGATGTGAACACCTTGCGCCTCCGGCCATAGGCTGTGCCGGCCATACGCGCCAAGTCCCAGCCCTTGTATTTGATTTTGTATTCACCGGATTGAATCAGGGCATCATATTGGGCGCGCGGAATCAGTGCATCCAGCCACGGCAGGTTCATGGTATTGACCACGGCCAGTTGATGCACCGGATCAAAAGCGATGCCGCCCCACTCCACGCCACCGGCGTTGCCCGGCTGTTCAATCGTGGTTTTGAGTCCCGGCGGCGTGAAAATGCCTTGTGAGCGGTAATGCCTGATGAGCGCGCGGCACTTGCCCTCGTCCCAGAAGGTCAGGCCCCAGGCATCGGCCGGCGTCACCGGCCCCTGGCGCACCAGCGGCTTTGGCAGCACCGGGAACGGCTGGGTCTCGGACAGCACCTCGCCGGGCGCGCCGTCCTGGGGTATGGGTTTTTCCACAATCGGGAAAATCGGCGCGCCGGTGTCGCGGTTGAAGGTGAACAGCATGCCGGTCTTGGTGGCTTCGATCACCGCCGGCACCGATTGACCATCGTGAATCAAGTCCACCAGCGAGGGCTGGGCCACCGTATCGTAGTCCCACAAATCGTGGTGCACCAGCTGATAGGCCCACACCAGCTTGCCGGTATCTGCATTCAGCGCCACCACCGAATCCGCCCAGCGATCATCACCGGGCCGTTCGCCGCCGAAGTAATCGGCACTCGGCGAGGTGGTGGGCACGAACACCAGATGGCGCTCGGGATCGGCGGACAGCGGCGGCCAGGCATTGGCGCCGCCCACGGTTTTCGCCGCCTGCGGCGTCCATTCCTTGTAAACGGGATTGGAAGGATCGCGTGGGATCGGATCCCAGCTCCAAATCAGTTTGCCGGTGCGCGCGTCATAGGCCCGCACCGTGCCGCGCTCCGAATCCACCAGCCGGTCATCGCCAATGGATGAACCCACGATCAGTTTGCCGTCCACTACCACCGGCGGCGAGGTCACCAGGTAATTGATGTATTCACCGCCCTTGTAGGTGAAATTGATGTCTTTTGAAAGATTCAATTGACCATGATCGGCGAAGCCCGCACACAACTTGCCGGTGGCCGCGTCCAGTGCCAGCAGGCGGTGGTCCAGGGTGGGTGCGAAGATACGGGCATGGCAGGGCGCAGCAGCAGGCGTCTGCTGGTCCACCCACAGTGTCACACCGCGGGATGCGGCATCGGAATACCAGAGTTTTTTCACATTGGAGTCATAGCGCCAACGCAGTTGGCCGGTGACCGCATTCACCGCATCCACGTTGGTTTCGCTGGTGGTGAAGTACAGGGTGCCGTCGTAGAGGATGGGCGTGGCCTCGAAGGTCATGTGGGATTTCCATTCATCGCCGGGAAAGCCGGCGCCGTGCTCGCCGGTGTGGAATACCCACGCCAGTTTGAGGTCATGGACGTTCGCGGGCGTGATCTGGGCAAGGCTTGAGTAACGCGTGCCTTCGGGATTCCCGCCGTAATAGTCCCAGCCGCTATCCGGTGCCGGGGTCACCTGCAGCTTGCCTCCGCCGCAACCGTTGAACGCCAGCCCGCAAACTACCGCCATCAAGGCGAATCGTAACCGCATGTGCATGATGCATCTCCCGTTGAATGCGGCAAACATAGGCGGCTGCCAAAGCCGGTGCAAGCCGAGAAGTGATAAGCGGCAATGTATTGGTACAACCGGCGCTGCTGTATGGCCGAAAGGCCGATCAGGAACTGAAAAGTTGCGGCAAGCGGCTGCGATAACGGCGGCTGAAGTTCACCAGACTGCCGTCCTTGAGGACGATGCGGTAATCACCACTATCCCAGGGCTGGATTTCCCGCACGTGGTCGATGTTCACGATATGGCCGCGGTGCACCCGGACGAAACACCGCGGGTTGAGTTTTTTTTCCAGCGAGGCGAGTGACTCACGCAATGGATAGGAGTTGCCCTGCGCATACAGGGTGACATAGTTGCCATCGGCCTCGATATGACCGATATCCGCCGTACTGAGAATAAATTCCCGGTTCAGTTTCTTCACCACCAGGCGTTTAAGACCGCGGTGTGTTGTTTCCGGCTCGGCTCCCCCCGGCACAATCGATGCCATGAAATGGCCCTCCAGCCACAGGCAATAGATGCGGAAAGCGTACAAGGCGCCAAGAATCAGCCAGTAAGCAACAAAATCCTTGCGGTATTCGTAAAACCAAGTGGAAACAACCGGGCCAAAATCGTAATACCGGCCGGCTGCCAGGTACAGCAGCTTGCGCAACCCCGTCATGCCGCCGACATGCACAATCGAATAGGGAAGCGTCATGAGGATATGCGCCGGCACGCTCCAGGGCCAGGAGCGCGCGGTGATCAACAGCCGATCATTCAACCAGGCAATCGCCGGGATCAGCAGCCAAATCAGCAATGCGCTGCTGAATTCCCAAACGAAAGGTTCCCAGGGCGACACAGAGCGGCCTTCCTGGGCAAAATTACTGAGATCAGTGAAAGCATTTACCAAAGATATAGCTGTAACCGACCCACCAAATACAATAAATTCCCACAGCCGCACACGCTGGCGGATGTATGGCTGGGATTCTGGAACACTGTTCTCAGTCAATGGCAAGTGAATTATTTTCGATCATATTCAGTTGCAACGCCGCTTGACGGCAATGCGGAAGTTTACACCTCCGCATTGCCGAACAGCTCCGCATTTGCACACCAACCAGCCCATCGGTATTCCCGGTGGTGTGCATGAATGCTCAATAATTCAGGGCCGACTGTCCGGCTTTTTGCAAAGCCGCACTCATCTTGGGCAGATCCACCAGCTGCAGCTGGCGCCATTGCTGCATGACCGGCTCCAGAGCCCTGCTTTGCAGCTTGAAACCGGCGCGTGCATCCCGGCTGGGGTCCGCGTCGGCGCTTTCCACGGCATTTTCGATGTCCGCCAGGGCACCGCTGAAATAGCGCAGGTTTCTGGTGTTGGCGGGCGGCACGCCCACGGAATTATCCGGATTCACGCGCGCAATCCCCGCCAGGGTGTCCAGTTTCTGCATGAGCACGGCGATTTGCACGCTGAGTTTCTCGTTGACCTTGTCCTTAGCGGTCCGCAATTCGCCCAGCAGCGAATGGATGGAGTGGCTGGCTTGCGCCACCTGCACGCGCAGCTGCTCGACCTGCCTGGCGAACTTCAGCTGCCGGTCAAAGCCGATAAAAGTCAGGTTCACACGCGGATCCTTCAATACCATGAGCGTTTGGTCATAGGACTTGCCGTTCACCGACAGCCGGACTTTATATTTCCCCGGCACCACCCACAGGCCACCGGCCGGCCGGCCATCCTGCTGCAGGGCCTTGGGCTGCGCGTAGCGCAGATCCCAGACGAAGCGGTGCACGCCCTCGGCGGCGGACAGCGGTGTGGGCTGCTGGATCCACTTGGGCGTCGAATGAATTTTGGCCAGGTTGATTTTCGGCTCCGGCGTGGCGCTGCTGAAGTGCCGCACCACGTTACCCAGGTAATCGTAAATATCCAGGGTCACCGGAGTGTAGGCCGGTTTTGCCAGGTAGTAATCAATGTAGGCCCCCATGGGCGGATTAGTTGCATGCGGCTCGTCGGAGGGCAATGGTGTGCCGGTGAATCCGCTGGGCATCACCCGGTAGGCGGGCTCCGGCGTGAACAGACCGTCGCTGCCTTGCGCCAGTTGGGTGTCGAGCTGGCGCAGTTCCGTCATGTCGTCCATGATCCAGAAACCGCGTCCGTGGGTGGCGATCACCAGATCATTGTCGTGCACGTCGATGTCGCGCACCGATGTCACCGGCAGGTTCAGTTGCAGGCTTTGCCAGTGGCGGCCGTCATCGAATGACACGTACACGCCCTTTTCGGTGCCCGCGTACAACAGGCCGGGCTTCACCGGATCTTCGCGCACCACGTTCACGAAACTGCCATCCGGGATGCCGGTGACGATCAGCTTCCAGGTTTTGCCGTTGTCGTGGGTCGCATAGATGTATGGCTTATAGTCGTTGAGCCGGTGACGGTCCACGGCCATGTAGGCGGTGTCGGTGCTGAAATGCCCGGCTTCGATCATGCTGACTTTGGACCAGGGGGTCAGCGGCTGCGGTGTGGCATTCACCCAACGTTTGCCGCCGTCGTTCGTCACCCACACCAGCCCGTCATCGGTGCCGGCCCAGATGAAATCCGCTTTGCGCGGCGAGGGCGCGATACTGTAGACCACGCCGCGGCGCGGGCCTTTGACCGCGGAGTCCACGGCCGTGAAGGCATCCAGGTTGGCGGGTATTCCCGGATCCGGATTCGATAGATCCGGACTGATGGCTACCCAATGCTGGCCGCCATCGGTGGTGCGGAAAATCCTCTGATTGCCGAAATACAGCGCGCTCGGATCCTTGGGTGAGAACACCAACGGCATGGTCCAGACGCGCCGATACAGGCCCGGATAGGCCAGCGTCGGATTCACGCTCTGGGTCTGCCCGGTGTCCGTGTTGAGGCGGTCGACGCCGCCGTCATAACCGGTGCCGTAAATCAGGTTGGGGTGGCGGGGATCCACCGCCAGATAGCCGCTCTCGCCGCCGGCGGTGATCTCGCGGAACTGCATCATGCCGATGCCATTCCCATTGTTGAAGGTGCGGCTGGGCAGGGCCACGGCGCCTGAATCCTGCTGAGCGCCGTATACCCAGTAGGGAAACCGGTTGTCGGTGGTCACGTGGTAAATCTGGGCGATGGGCTGGTTGTACCAGCTGGACCAGGTCTTGCCGTCGTTGAGGGTGATGATCACGCCCTGGTCGGAACCGGCGATCATGTGCGAACTGTTGTCGGGATCGATCCACAGCGTGTGATAGTCATCGCCGGTGGGATCGCCCTTCATGGGCAGAAAAGTCTTGCCGCCGTCGGTGGACTTGTAAATTACCGTGTCGCACACGTAGACGGTTTCGGGATTCTTGGGGTCCACGCTGACGCCGCCGAAATACCAGCCACGCTCCCAGATGCGCGAGTCATCCGAAACGCGCGTCCAGTGAACGCCTCCGTCCTCGGACTTGTACAACCCGCCTTGGCTGGCATCCACGAGCGCATACACGATTTGCGGATTGCTGGCGGAAACCGCGATGCCGATGCGGCCAATGCCCTTGTCCGGAAACCCATGCCCCCGGATCTCCACCCAGTGCTGGCCGGCGTCGTGAGATACATACAGGCCGCTGCCTGGTCCATTGGAAGGCGGATACACGTTCCAGGGCGGGCGACGGGTTTGCCAGAGGGCAGCAAAAATGGTCTGGTCGTTACCGCCAAAAGCCAGGCTGATGGCGCCGGTATTGTCGTTCTTGAACAGCACCTTCTTCCAGGTTTTGCCGCCGTCGGTACTCTTGAAGACACCGCGTTCGGCATTGGCTCCATAGGCATGGCCCAGGGCGGCCACATACACGGTATCGGGATTCTTGGGGTCCACCAGCACAGCGCCGATCTGCTGGCTATCAGTCAAGCCGATCTGGGTCCAGGTCCGGCCGCCGTCCGACGACCGGTACATGCCATCGCCATAGGCGATATCCGAGCGCATGTCGGCCTCGCCGGTACCCACGTAAACCACCTTGGGATCGGAGGCCGCAACGGCGATGGCGCCGATGGAACCCACGGGCTGCTGATCAAAAATCGGAGTCCAGGTGCGGCCGGCATCATGGGTTTCCCAAACCCCGCCATCCACTGCGCCGAAATAGAAGTGATTGGGCTGGCCTGGCACGCCGGTCACCGCCAGTGCCCTGCCGGAACGGAATGGACCCAGCAGGCGCCAGTGCAGGTTGGTGTACATATTGGGATTGACCGGGTCCGCAGACGCGGGCAGGCACAGGATACCCAGACTCAATAGGGATAACAGCAGCCAGGCACGTACGCTCATGAGGTTCTCCGGATTGAATGGCTAGTGCAGGTTGGTAACCGGCAAGCAGGGCATAAGTTTTGCACGTTTGCGTCCGGCTTGCGCGCCCTGGCGAAATTTTCACCACTGCGGGGTGGACACTTGACTCTGATTATAATAATTCTAGAATACTGGAATTATGGAAACGAAAACTGCGGGTGCGGCCTTCGCCGCCCTGGCCCATGAATCGCGCCTGGCAATCTTCCGCCTGCTGGTACCTGCCGGGAAGGAAGGCCTGTCGGCGGGGGCTTTGGGCGCACAGTTAAACCTGGCGCCCGCCACCCTGTCGTTTCACCTCAAGGAACTCCGGCACGCGGGTCTGGTGAGCCAACGGCGTGCCGGCCGGACGCTGTACTACGCAGCTGATTTTGACACCATCAATTCACTGATCCTGTACCTCACGGAGAACTGCTGCCAGGGCTCCACCTGCCTGCCGGCGATGGCAGACCAGTTTGCCAAGCCGCCCGCAAGCCGCACACAGCAGCGCAGGCAAACGCGGCGTTCCTGACCGGCACGACAATAAAGCCTGGGGATCTTCAATGGCCACAGACTTGCATCAAAAACCTTACAAAGTTCTGTTCCTGTGCACCGGAAATTCCGCACGCTCGATACTGGCGGAAGCCTTCATGAACAACAGCGCCGAGAATCGCGGGCGCTTCCAAGCCTACAGCGCCGGCAGCCATCCGAAAGCTACGGTGCATCCACTGGCGCTGGAGTTACTGCAGAAAAATCATATTCCCACAGCCGGTTTGCGCAGCAAAAGCTGGGATGAGTTTGCCGCACAGGGTGCAACCAAGATGGATTTCGTATTCACGGTCTGCGACCAGGCAGCCAGCGAACCCTGCCCGTTCTGGCCGGGACAACCCACCACCGCCCATTGGGGCGTGCCGGATCCGGCGGCGGTGCAAGGTACTGAGGAACAAAAACGCCGCGCGTTCCGGGATGCACTGATGGTGCTCAGCCGGCGCATCGAATTATTCTGCAACCTGCCGCTGGAAAAGCTCGACAGGCTCAGTCTAGACAAACATCTCCGGACCATCGGCAAACAATGAACAACAATAACGATACTGCGCGGACATCGAAACGCCTGAGCGGTTTCAGCCGTTATCTCAGTCTGTGGGTGCTGCTGTGCATCGCTACGGGCATGCTGCTGGGCAGGTTCCTGCCGCGGACTTTTGAAATGCTCGGCAGGCTGGAACTTGCCCAGGTGAACCTGCCGGTCGCCGTGCTCATCTGGCTAATGATCATACCCATGCTGCTCAAGGTGGATTTGGGCGCATTGCACCAGGTGCGTGAACACTGGCGCGGCATTGGAGTGACGCTGCTCATCAACTGGGCAGTCAAGCCGTTTTCCATGGCATTGCTCGGCTGGCTGTTCATCGGCCATGTGTTTTCCGCCTGGCTGCCGGCGGCATATCTCGACAGTTACATTGCCGGCCTGATCCTGCTGGCGGCAGCTCCCTGTACCGCCATGGTATTCGTGTGGAGCAATCTGGCGGAAGGTGAACCGCATTTCACCCTCAGCCAGGTGGCTTTGAATGATGTCATCATGATTTTCGCCTTTGCGCCCATCGTCGGCCTGCTGCTGGGACTGGCATCCATTCAGGTGCCGTGGGACACCTTGCTGTTGTCGGTGGGGCTGTACATCATCATCCCGGTGCTGCTGGCGCAGGCATGGCGGTATTGGCTGCTCAGGCACGGCGGTCAGGCATCCGTGGATGCCGCGCTTACAATGCTCAATCCGGTGTCATTGCTGGCGCTGCTCGCGACCCTGGTGTTGCTGTTTGGCTTCCAGGGCGGTCAGATACTGGCACAGCCATTGATCATCGTGCTGCTGGCGGTGCCGATTCTTATCCAGGTGTATTTCAACGCCGGACTCGCCTACCTGCTGAACCGCCATTTCCGGGTGGCCCACTGTGTCGCGGCTCCATCCGCACTCATCGGTGCCAGCAATTTTTTCGAGCTGGCGGTGGCTACCGCCATCAGCCTGTTCGGTTTCCAGTCGGGGGCGGCACTGGCCACGGTGGTGGGGGTACTGGTGGAAGTGCCGGTGATGCTGTCGGTGGTCTGGTTGGTGACGCGCAGCCGGGACTGGTATGAAATTCGTACATCTTGATATACAGCTAGCCGCGCTTGATGGATCAGGCTGACTGGTGTTCCTGTAACAACGGCTGCTGCGCGGTCTCCCGTCCCCACCAGATTGAAATCATCGCCCCGGCGAGGCCGGTGCCGGCAAACACCAGCATCAGCCAGGCTACGCCGATCCGCTCCTGCAGTGCCGGTAACAGAAACACCGTGAGCAGCGCTCCCACCCTGGATACGGCAGTGGCCAATCCGTGGGCGGAAGCACGCAGCTCCGTGGGATAGAGTTCCACCGGAAAAATCCAGCAGGTATTGGCTGGACCATAACTGATGGCCAGCTGCCATAGCAGCAGGCCCGCCACCAGGATTGCCAGCGGCGGCGGCCCGTGCAGGGCAAATGCCCATACCAGCAACAAACCGGCGACCGAGCCTGCGAATCCCCAGATTTGTGCGCGCAGCCGGCCGACACGTTCGATACTCAGAGCCAGCAGCGCGGTGCCGATCACCGCCACGATGTCCAGCAGCGTGTTGCCAATGATGGATTGCACATTGCCGTGCAGACCTAGATCCAACAGCAGCAACGGGGCATAAATGCCGAAGCCGTACCCCATAATGTCGAACAGAAACCAGGGCAGGGTTATGAACAGTGTGCGAGTGATATACATGGAGGAAAACAGCGAAAGCCAGCCGGCCAAAGGTGTTTGCTGGTGGCGCTGCTCCGCTTCGACCAGTGCGCGGCGTTCCGCCTCACCGAGTGTCGGCACCAATTGGGCGAGCACCGCCACCGCTTCCCGGATGCGCCCGCGTCGCAGGTACCAGCGCGGCGACTCCGGCAAATTTTTTCTCAGCCAAAGAATACCGAGTGCCGGAATGGCGCCGGAAGCCAGCATGAAACGCCAGGCATGCTCACCCAGTGGCAGCAGCATCAGTCCCACCAGGCTGGAAACTGCGGCTCCGCCCATCCACAGAGCAAACACCCATACGCTGATGCGTCCACGGCGCATGCGTGGCAGGAATTCGATCAGGTAGGTGGCCGACAGGGGATAATCCGCGCCTATCCCCAGTCCCAGCACGAAACGCAGCACCGCCAGTGAAGCCAGATTCCAGGCGAATCCACAGCCCAGCGCCGCCACCAGAAACGTAGCCATATCCAGCAGGTAAATCGCCTTGCGGCCAAAACGGTCCGCCAGCGGCCCGCCCAGCAGGCTGCCGATGAATGCCCCGACCAGCGCCGCGCCGCCCAACAGCCCGGTCTGCAGCGAATCCAGATGCCATTGCGGCTTAAGCAGGATCAACGCGATGGCGATTACGGAGATATCGTAGCCATCGAGAAATATACCCAGTCCGGCCGCCCATGCGGAACGCCGGTGGAGCTTGCTGATCACAGCTTCATCCAGATGCTGGGCTACTCCGGACACAGGTCACCTCTGGATATCAGCTTAATAGCAACGTAGCAATAAACATTGCAAAGCGATAAGCATAAAAAATGTACAGTACAGCAGTCATCAGCAGTGCAGCACCGATCAAACGATACCAGTATGACATGACGTAAACCCGTCCAAGGGCTAAATACAAATATACGGCCCCGACGATGAATACCACACCAGTAATGATGTCACCGGCGTAGGCAGACAGCTTTATCTTCAGATCCAGCAGATTGATGCCTGTGAACAACACGCTTAAAAACAGCAACAACACACCCAAAAAAACCATCAGGAACGCATAGAAATGCAGGGCAAACACGGTGTGCTTTATTACCCCGCGCCGAGGCCGGCTCAGCACCACAACCGCCATAGCAAACAGTGGCACCATTAAGATCACCAGTGCCTTCGCCAGGGTTTCCTGCAGGCTGTTATAAACCGGCGTGTATTGCCCCAGGTTCATGGAATGGCTGTGCAGCCAGTGCATCAGCAAGCGGCCGGCGATCAGGCTGTAAATCCGCTCGTGCAGTTCTGCGGCCAACGGTGCGGAAAATACCTTGATCCCGACGCTCTGCACCAGGAAAAACACCAGGTTGATGAGCAGGAATAATTCAAACGGTCCGACGTAAGGCTTGCGCCGGCCGTCCATGTAGGCGGTGGTCAGTTCGCCGGGGGCATCGATGAGTTTCTTCAGGGTTGGCCACAAGCGTCCATCGAAATTCAGCTTGTTCCAGAGAGCCTGCGGGCCGGCCCAAGATGGAGCCTGCCGTTCAACAGCTGGGCGCTGTTCTCCGCAGTTCGGACAGAATTGCAGCTGGCAGCTGTGACCGCAGCTCGGACAGCTCCAGGCGCGCTTTTTTGCCTTGTGTTTCAGTGGATAGCTCATACCAACGCCAGATGTTTTATCGCGCTCGAGCTTCTGCAGGTCACATCTACTTTAAGCGGGCACTGGCCCGGCAATTGCGCAAGATTGCGGATCAAATTTTTCGGGGCTTAAAAGTCAAAAACTCCACGCCTTCCACCTAGCTGGAGCTGAGATCGAACCGCGACAGGGTTTTCTCGCCCAGCAGCAGCAACAAACAACCGGAGCATTCGACTGCCGAAACGTCCTTGAGATGGAAAGCACCCAGCATCATGGAATTGATGGTGATCAGATTTGCCCGGACGCGCCCGCCATTGGCAATCCGCATCTCAACCCCGGATCGCAGGAGCTTGTATCCGGCTTTTGACTTATGCAGGAAGTGGTCGCTGACACCGTAAACGTTGCCCCGGTATCAACCACAAAAGCCGTGACCCGCGACTGGCCAGGAATAACCGGCGCATAAAAATTGCCGTAGGTCTTGGAAAACCTGAGCTGGGATTTTTCCACGCATTGCTTGGGATCCGCCAGCTGCATGTCCGTTTCAATGGAGAGGCGCTGGCCGGTGAAATAGGGTTGCTGCCCAATGGCGGTCAGGTGATCGTCGAACGACGCCAGCAGCGCCAGGGCCTCAAAATAACGCTTCTTCTGCACCAGCAGCTTAGCCAGGTTGCCGCGCGCATCCACCAGAGAGGGGACCACATCCAGGGTTTTGTAATACCAGTCTATGGCCTGGCCGGTTTTGCCGAGATTGGCCAGGCTGTTCGCATAGTAATAGAAAAGATCATAGGTGCCCTCTCCCAGGGCGATGGCTTTCTGGAAACTGGCCACCGCCTTTGCGTCTTCGCTGCGCTGGTTTTGCGCGATGCCGAGGCGGGCGAATGCGGCACCGTCGTTCGGGCGCAGGCGCACATACGCCTGCAAATGCTGTTCAGCACACTTGAATTCCTGGTTGCGTATGCACTCAAGTGCGGATTTCCGCAGTTCGGCGGGTGTCTTCGGGGTCTGTGTACAGCCCAGGGGTGCCAATGCAGCAAGCAATAATGCAATGCGGGACCCAAGCAGCCGCTTCGTATTCAGAATTATTATCATGAGATATCCGCCATCTACGCTGCGAATTGCATTAACACGGCATCAAACCGCATGTGCTGTCATACGCCTCTGGCGCCAGAGAACCATCACCAGCAGACCAACGAATGTTGGCATCCCCAAGGCTCCACTTCCGCCCGATGACTTTGGTGGTGGTGGAGTGACTGCCGCATTTGCATGGCTATAGACCTTTCCATCGAATGTAGCCAGATACACCGTATGAGCAGTGTCGTGTGCCACCGCCATTGCAGTAACCCATGAACCAAAAATATTATTGTTATCGAGCCCTGAATTAACCTGACGCCAGGTATTGCCTCCGTCGGTTGTCTGGTACACACCATGGTCAAGGGTGCCCGCATACAGGGTATTCGGATTTACAGGATCCATGGCGAGTGCGGGATAACCATCTGTAGACGTAGGCCCATGGGTTGTCCAGGTATTTCCGCCATCAATGCTCTTGTATACGCCTGCGTTATACGCGCTGATATACAGCGTAGTTAACGGGTTGGGATCAAAGACGATATTTTCAATTAAGGCTCCTCCAGGCAGGTTGGCCCCGATTGGCGCCCAGCTAGCGCCACCGTCAGTGCTCTCCTCGAATTGATCTATGTTGGATTGGCTCTGCACACTCATGAACAGAATCTGCGGGTTGGCAGGGTCCACTGCCAGGGTGAAGACGTAGTCGTTTGGTGCGGATGTCAGCCGGTTCCAGCTTGCGCCGCCATCCGTTGATTTAAATAGACCACCGTTGCTGAGCTCGAGAGCGGCATACACGGTATCCGGATTGCTCGGATCTGCGGCTATCGCCGTGATGTATGCATCTTGCGGCAGGCCGTTATTTGCCTGTGTCCAGGACTGGGCGCTATCCGTACTGACAAGGAAACCTTGCGTGAGGGCAGCGGCGTATAAGCTGGAAGCGTCATTCGGCTTGAATGCAAACGCGCGTACGTCAATTCCAGACAAGGGCAACGGCGGTATGCCAGCATTCTCAGGCGACCAGGTATAACCGCCGTCCGTACTCACTCCAAAACCAGAAGTGCTGTTGCCAAGAAACACTTCCTGCGGGTTTTGTGGCGAGACGGCCAGCACTGCCGAGCCCGACAATTGCAAACCACCATTGATTGCAATCCAGCTGTTGCCGCTATCCTTGGATGTATACATGCCATATAGGACAGTGGCGGCATCGAGCTTCGCGGAGTTCATGGGGTCAACAGCGATGCTGTTAAACGCCAA
>JAGWOR010000031.1 GCA_028870845.1 Gammaproteobacteria bacterium
CGCGAGTCTGGTATAACCTCATAGCCAATAAAGCTGGGGTGACCGATAGTTGGTGCTTTCCATGTAAATCGAATCGCATATCCGTTCATATATTATCCAAAGAGGATTGTATGAAAGTGCCGTTATTTGTCTTTGTGGTTCTGGGTTTGCTGGGGGGCTTGCAGGTTTCTGCCCGGGCGGGGAACTGGGATAAGTATCTGGCAATTTATAACCGCTTCTATCTGCTGAACAATCAGAAAATCACAAAAATAAACTGCTCAGTCGATGCCCCCAGCTTCGATCAATGGATAAAGCTGGTGCGGACAGAGGTCGCGAAATTGGCCCCGAACCTGACGGTGGTTGACACGCTCGGCAGCTATTCGCTTACTTTCGAAAACCCAAAAGGGCTTTCAATCAGCGACCCGACCATGATGATCACTGCTCTTGGCAAGAACGGCCAAACCGATGACAGCGGGATTGAGCAGGAAATAACACAAACCGATAAAGCGGAATTCACAGCGTCCGTGAAAGGCATCGATACGGTGCTGCAGAGCCTATTCACACTGCTGCAAACGCCGAAACCCGGCAATATCGACATCTATTACATATCGAATAACAATAATATCCAGACCGTGAGTTACGGAATGAGCGGTGCACAAGTGACGGCGACGTTCAATCCGGATTCGACCGCGATGAAAGTCACCAATCAGTATTCAGATCAGGATGTACGCTTTTCCTACGAAAAGACACCGGCCGGCAAGCTGTTGTTGAACGCTTCGCAGGTGACCACAAAGGGTATATTCACTTCAAAAAACATATCAACCTCGGTGAACTACCAGAAACTTGGTAATGTGGAATTTCCGGAAAATATCGCAGTACAGGTGATGATCACCGGTATAGACATGCAGCAGACATCCAAGCTGTCGATCAATATTGAGGGTTGCAAATTCAAATAAACCTGAATGGTGGTGATATGAAAATCAGGGGAAATGTAAAACCCGGCTCTGACAAGCGCATCACAAATATATTGCTTGTGTTTTTGTTGATTTTGTCCGGCTGCGCTTCACACCCACCGGCGCCGGCGGGGTATGCCGGCTACAAGATTATGAAGCTTTCAGAGCTCACCAGCCTCGCCAAGCACGGCAACGTTGTTGCGCAGGCGAATCTCGCGGCCCGCTACTATGACGGCACTGGTGTGGCTTCAGACTGTGACAAGGCTTTTTATTGGGGGCAGAAAGCCGCCAATGCAGGCAATGCCAAGGGCGAACGGTACCTGGGGTACATGTTTGAAAATGGCTGCGGCACCGAGCAAAGCGATTCTATCGCCGTGAACTGGTACGCAGCCGCTGCTGCGCAGGGGGATCCCAAGGCTGAAACCAGCCTGGGATGGATGTACGAAAATGGCTCCGGCGTGTCCAGGGATTACGCGCAGGCGTTGTACTGGTACCGCATGGCCGTCAACCAGGGCAACAGCAGGGCAGAAGTTAACCTTGCTCTAATGTATATACACGGTAAAGGGGTGGGGAAAGACCCCGAACAGGCGGCCGCAATGTTCCGGGAAGCGGCTGATCAAGGCAATGCATATGGAGAAGTCGACCTTGGCGACCTGCTATATACAGGTCAGGGAATCAAACAGGATTTTTCAAAAGCCTGCAGCTGGTTCAAGAAAGCGGCGCGACAAGGCAATGTGAAATCGGAAGACGCAGTTGCCGATTGTTATCTTAAAGGTATTGGAACAAGGCAGGATTATCATCGGGCGTTTATCTGGTATCAAAAGTCCGCAAACACAGGTGATTTAGAGGGTGAATTGGCTCTTGGCGTGTTTTATCTGAAAGGCTTAGGTGTTCAGCAGAGTTATTCGAACGCATTTGTTTGGCTGCAGAAAGCCACCAAGCAAGGAAATTCACACGCGGAAGACACGCTGGGAGGTATGTACCTTAAGGGTTTGGGCGTCAAGCAGGATTATTCAGCTGCAATGCGAATGTTTCAGGATGCTGCGAAACAATCAGACCCGGTGGCAGACCTGGGCTTAGCATCGCTTTACGTGTACGGGTACGGGGTGAAGCAGAACAAGTCAAAAGCAGTGGCCTTCACACGGAAAGCGGCAAACTTGGGATTATTTCCCGCACAACTTGAGATGGGAACGATGTACGACTGGGGTTGGGGCGTGCCGAAAGACCCGGAGAAGGCCCGGAAATGGTTCGAAAAGGCCGCTGGGCACCAGTTCAGCAGCATGCAGGAATTCGAGCTCGCGATGAGGGCAATCATCAAGGCAAATCAAACCTACCCGTCACCCGCCCTGAAGGCCAATGAAGGCGGTATGGTGGGGATCAGTTTCCACTATAAGGATGGCCGGGCCGTGGACGTGAAAGTCGCCAGTTCCAGCGGCGTTGCCGCACTGGATCAGGCAGCCAGGCAATCCGTCCAAAATTCATTATTGCCCGCACCACCTGCCGGAGCCGCATCCTCCGCCAAATTTACGATTGAAATCGACTTTGATCCGGCATCGTTTAAGTCCGAGATGAAAAACGGATTGGCATCCTCAGGATAGGCGAGCAACCGCAGAAATTTAGGTGGAGATATGAAATTCCAATATATACCGGTGTTGTGCCTGGCATTGCTTTTAATCGGCTGTGCCAGCCAGCCGGCCGAGCCGTATTGGCAGGATCCGAATTGGGTGAATGAACTCGGCAAGACAATCCAGAAAAATATTCAATATCCGGAAGTATTACCGCAGAACGCATCCACCAACGGGGTTCTTCCGTCCGGCAAAGCCGTGGTGCAACTCACCTACGAAAAAGGCGCGCTGAATTCAGTTGAAATCATAAAGTCCACGGGATTCAAGGTATTGGATGACTCACTGCTCAATCAGATCCCGCATATCAAGCCGCCCTTGGCGCAGGGGCCCAATGCCGGGGAATCTCACCAATTCCAGATCCCGATAAGCATCGGTCCCTTTAATATTGCTTTGTTCCGATATATTCGCAACGAATTGCAAAATCACATCGTTTATCCGCGTTCCGCCATCTTGCATGGCGACCAGGGATTGGTTGTGGTTGGCTTTCGGTATAAAAGTGGCAGGATATTCGACCCTCACATTATCAAGAGCAGTGGATATCCGGAACTGGATCGGTCGGTACTGAATGAACTGCTACATGTAAAACTTATAAATCCACCGCAATGGTTTAGCGGGAATACCTTTGATTTAACTACCTCGTATTGTTTTACATTTCATAATCAAACCTGCTCAGGCCAGATTCAGGAAGTTCGTTACGAGGCCGTGAAACAAACCAGCGAACCCCCGGCCACGGAAGCCTGTGCATTGGTGGAATTTAACTATATTGACGGTAAAGCCGTGAACGTGGAGCTGTTGCACTCAAGCGGTTATCCTGCGCTGGACAAAAAGGGCTTGATGCTGGTGACCCAGGGAAAATTCAATATCCCGGCTACAAAAATGGATAATCCCGCTAAAAAATATCAAATTCCGGTGTGCGAAAAATTTCAACCTGGGCTATAAAGTTCATGCTCAAACTGGATTAGATTTTCCTGGTTTAGTTCAGGGCCGCGGATTAATCGTCAGATCCTCCACGTACACCAGCTCGCAGGCGCCGGGGCCGGTATCGTCGCGGGTCAATGAACTGCGCCAGCGCCAGCCGCCGGGACGGTCCGCCTCCACCAGCAGTCCGTCCAGGGTCACCAGATCGCCCACGCGCACCTGCTTGAGCTCACGGGCCACTTCAGAATTGGCGGGGATCATGTGCATGTTGGCGCTGTGTGTTTCGATCTCGCGGCGCGGGATGGGAAAGGTTTTCACGTTCCAGGTGTAGAAGCGCACCCCCTGCTGGATGTTGATGTGCCGCAGCACCGCGCTGTCGGACATGCGCCCCCAGCCCAGGGCCAGGTCGGTGGGCGAGAGATAGGCGCCTGCGTCGAAATGGTAATCATCGCGGGAAAGCACCCGCGCTGTCAGTGCAAATTTTGCCAGGGGTTCCAGGCTGGCGTCTTTCATGTGCAGCGGCGGTTGGGGCGTGGTGAAATCGGTTTGCAGTGGTGCGTCCGGCGCCAGCACGCCATCACTGCGCGCAACCGGCCGCATGGAAAATTTGTGCACCACCATCAGCACAATCAACACTGCGACCGCGAAATAAATGATTTTTCGTAGCATTCAAGCGAACCCAGACGATGAGAAACAATTCATATTCAATTGACTCCGATAAGTGAATCGGTAGATTTCTGTGTGCCCACCAGCTTGTTCAACAGCGGTATTATGGCGGTCATCACGATGGCGCACACCAGCGCGCCGGCGCTTAATCCCGCGAACAGCCGCAGGTAATAGGGCAGGGTGTCGGTGGCATGCGTCACGCCCGCAGGGATGCTGGCCAGGCTGGCGATGGCACCCCCCAGGTAGTTGCTCACGCCCATGCCCAGAAACCAGGCGCCCATGACGATGCCGCGGGAGCGTTCCGGCACCAGCTGGGAAACCATGGAAAAGCCCAGTGCGCTGATGAGCAGCTCACCCAGGGACTGGGCTGCGTAGCCCGCCACCAGCCACCAGGACGAAACGGTGCCGGCTTGGGCACTGAAGCCGCCGGCCGCGTACAGGAAGAATGCCAGCGCCAGCAGGTACATGCCGGCGGTGTATTTCACCGCCATGGAGAAATCGCCGCGCCGGGTTTTCTGCATGCGCTGGTACAGCCAGGCCAGCGGCATGGCCAGCAGCACCAGCCAGAACTGGTTGAGGTCCTGGAACTGTGCGGGCGACACGTGCAGTCCGAGAATGTCGTGGTTCACGTTGCGCAGGGCGAACAGCGTCAGTGATGTGTAGATCTGCTGGTTATAAATGGCCCAGATGGCGGAGACGCCGGTAAATATAATGCAGGCGACGACACGCTTGCGGGCCTGTTTCCCGCCGGTTACCAACAGGTGCGTAAAAACATAAATCATAAGTAGCACAAATAGCCCGACCAGGCTGAATGCAGCGGCGGGATGGCTGATGATTTCCGCCAGCAGCCAGATGATGAACACTGATACCGCCATCACCAGCCAGAATTTTCGCCAGTTGATTTTCTCGAAATCCGGCTTTGTGCCATAGGGCCGCAGGTAGTGCTGGAACACGCCGTAGTTCAACAGACCCAATGTCAAGCCGATGGCGCTAAGGCCGAAGGCCAGGTGCCAGCTGTCGAAATGCAGCGGGCCGATGGCGAGGTACCAGCCGCTCTGGTCCTTGATCCAGGGTGTCAGCAGGATGGAGACGAACGAGCCGATGTTGAGCGACATGTAGTACAGGGTGAACAGCACGTCAAGTTTGGAATGCTGGCCTTCGTGCAGGCGCGACACCAGGTTGTTGGGGTTCACCTTGAACAGGCCGTTGCCCAGGGCGATGAGGGCCATGGCCGGGAACAGGGTTGCCGGCAGCGGCACCGACAGCAGCAGGTAACCGAGGCCCAGGGTGATGGCGCCCAGCACCAGGGTGCGCCGGGCGCCCAGCACCCGGTCCCCGATGTAGCCGCCCAGCATGGGCATGGAATACACCAGCGCGGAAAACGCGCCCCAGATGATGTCGGCGCGGGCGTCGCCCAGTCCCAGGCGCTGCACCAGGTACAGCACCAGGATGGAGGCCATGCCGTAATAGCCGAAGCGCTCCCAGATCTCGATGAAAAACAGCACCAGGAAGGCCCTGTTGGGATGGCGCCCGGAAGCCTTATTGCCCCATGTCATTTATACTGCCCTGGCCTTTTTTGCTTGACGCGCCACTAGGTTTTGGCATTGCCCGCCGCATCGCGGGCCTGAATCCCGAAGGATGCCGAAGGTGAAAATCAGCGAGATGCATTGGGCCCAGGTGGAAGCCTACCTCAAGCGCGACGACCGCGCCGTGCTGCCCATCGGCAGCACCGAGCAGCACGCCCAGTTGAGCCTGTGCGTGGACCACATCCTTTCCGAGCGCGTGGCGGTGGAGGCCGCCGAACCCCTGAACGTGCCGGTGTTCCCCGGCCTGCCCTATGGGATGACGCCCTATTTCATGGGCTACCCGGGTACCGTGAGCCTGAGTGCCGATACCTATATGGCTCTCATACGTGACATCCTGGAAAGCCTGGCTACCCATGGTTTCAAGCGCATTCTGGTGGTGAACGGCCACGGCGGCAACTCGCCGGTGAAAGCCCTGATCGACGACTGGCAATCAAAAAAATCGGGGATCAAGGTGAAATTCCACAACTGGTGGAATGCGCCGGCCACCTGGAAGAAGGTCACTGAGATCGATCCACTGGCCTCGCACGCCTCGTGGATGGAGAATTTTCCCTGGACCCGCATCGCCGGCGTTCAATATCCATCCCAGCAGAAACCCATGCTGGACACATCAAAGTTCAGGTCGCTTGCACCCAAGGCGGCGCGCGAACATCTGGGGGACGGAAATTTCGGCGGGTACTATCAGCGCGCCGATGAGGATATGCTGGCCATCTGGCGAGTGGGGGTGGAAGAAACGCGCGCGGCCATCGAGGGTCATTGGCCCTGAAACAAAGCTGCTTGGAGGGGAAGGCATGCGGAAAACAATAATAATTTTGCTGGCACTGACGCTGTCACTGGCGGCCTGCGGCAGAAAACCACAATCCGAAGAACAAGTGCGGCCGGTGCAGACCCTGGTGATGGGCAAATCCGGCACCACCATCAGCGCCAGCTATGCAGGCGTCACCACCGCCCGTTTCGAGAGCAAGCAGGGATTCCGGGTATCCGGCACGGTGATCAAGCGGCTGGTGGAAGTGGGCCAGCACGTGTTGAATGGCCAGCCACTCATGCAGCTGGATCCGTCGAACCTGGACCTGCAACTGCAGGCGGCCCAGGCGCAATTGAACGCCGCCCGCAGCCAGGAGGCCCAGGCGCAGGTTACCTTGAACCGCGACGCGGAACTGCTCAAGCAGAATTTCATCAGCCAGGCCGAATATGACCGCGACCAGGTGAACCTGGAAGCCGCCAAAGCGCAGTTGCAGGTGGCCCAGTCGCAGTTCGGCGAAGCCGGCAACCAGGCGGACTACGGCACGCTGCGCGCCGCGGTCACCGGTGTGGTCACCCAGATTGACGCCGACGTGGGCCAGGTGGTCAGCAGCGGCAAGCCGGTGATCACCATCGCCAAGGACGGCGACCGGGAAGTGGTCATCAACGTGCCGGAATCGCGCGTCGAACAGCTGCGCAAGGCCCAGGGTCTGTTCGTCACCCTGTGGGCGGTGCCCGGCAAGCGTTATACGGCCGAACTCAGGGAGATCGATCCGGACACGGACCAGACCACCCGCACCTACGATGCCCATGTGACGGTGCTGAAACCCGACAGCGCCATGCTCCTGGGCATGACCGCCTACGTGCATCTGCCGGACATCGGCGGACAAAAAGCCTACGTGCTGCCGCTGCCCGCGGTGTTTTACCAGGGCGACAAACCCATGGTGTGGCTGGTGAACAAGGACTCGCTGGTCACCGCCCAACCGGTATCCCTGCAGACGGCCCGGGGCAACGACGCCATCATCAACGGCGGGCTTAAGGACGGCGACGTGGTGGTGACCGCCGGCGCCAGCCTGCTGCATGCCGGACAGAAGGTGAAACCGGTGGCTCCGCCCAATCCCTGGAATTATTGATTCATGACCCGGGTGAATCTTTCCGAGGTTGCGCTCAAGCACCAGCAGTTCGTGCTGTTCACCATCCTGGTGTGCGTGATCGCGGGCGTCTACGCCTACCTGCACCTGGGACAGGCGGAAGATCCGAGCTTCACGGTGCGCAGCATGATCGTGCAGGCCTACTGGCCGGGCGCCACCATCGAGCAGATGCAGGAGCAGGTCACCGAGAAGCTGGAAAAGAAACTCCAGACCATCCCGCAGATGGATTACGTGAAAAGCCTGGTGCAGGCCGGCATGACCCAGCTGACCGTCACGCTGCGGGACGACACTCCGCCCAGCCAGGTGCCGGAAGTCTGGTACCAGGTGCGCAAGAAGATCGGCGACATCAAATACAGCCTGCCCCAGGGGGTCAAGGGCCCGTTCTTCAACGACGAATTCGGCACCACCTACGGCAACATTTATGCCATCACCGGCAAGGGTTTCAGCTACGCGGAGCTGAAGGATTTCGCCGACACCGCCCGGGACGCCTTCCTGCGGGTGCCGGACGTGGACCAGGTGAACATCAACGGCGACCAGGCGCAGGCCATCTACATCGAGACCTCCAATGCCAAGCTCGCCTCCCTGGGGCTGAATCCGGACAAGATCGCCGCCACGCTCCGCAGCGTGAACGGCATCGATCCGGCCGGCATCATCCAGACCAGCGCCGAGCAGATCCAGCTGCGGGTCAGCGGCAATTTCGAATCGGTACAGAGCATCCGCGACATCGGCATCTACGCCAATAACCGCACTTTCCGTCTGGGCGACATCGCCAGCGTGACCCGCGGCTATGTGAGCCCGCCCAGCTTCAAGATGTACTTCGACGGCCAGCCGGCCATCGGCCTGGACATCAGCATGCGCAGCGGCGGCGACGTGCTGAAGCTGGGCAAGAACCTGGATGCCGTGGCCGCCCGGTTGCAGGCCCAGTTTCCGGTGGGCGTACAGATCTCCACGGTCTCGGACCAGCCGCGGGTGGTGAAGGCGGCGGTGGGTGAGTTCACCTCCAGCCTGTACGAAGCCGTGGGCATCGTGCTGCTGGTGTGCTTCTTTTCCCTGGGCCTGCGCACCGGCTTCGTGGTGGCCATCTGCATCCCGTTCGTCATGGCGGTCACTTTCCTGGCCATGTACTTCATGGATATCGACCTGCAGCGCATCTCCCTGGGGGCGCTGATCATCGCCCTGGGGCTGCTGGTGGACGACGCCATCATCGCCGTGGAGATGATGGTGCTGAAGCTGGAAGAGGGCTGGGACCGCATGCGCGCCGCCACCTTCGCCTACACCGCCACCGCTTTCCCCATGCTCACCGGCACGCTCATCACCGCCGCCGGCTTTCTGCCGGTGTTGACCGCCAAAAGCCCGTCGGCCGAGTACACCCGTTCGCTGTTTGAGGTGGTGGGCGTGGCGCTGGTGATTTCCTGGTTCGTGGCGGTGCTGGTGACACCCTATCTGGGATACAAGCTGCTGCCGGAAGCCAAGCACAAGCTGGGAGGGGAACAGCAGGTCTACCAGCAGCCCTTCTATCGCTGGTTCCGCAAGCGCGTGAGCTGGTGCCTGGATCACCGCTACCAGGTGATTGGAGTCACCGTGATCCTGTTCGTGGTGGCGGTGGCGCTGTTCCGCTTCGTTCCCAAGCAGTTTTTCCCGTCCTCGGACCGGCCCGAGCTGGTGGTGGACATGTGGTTCCCGCAGGACGCCAGCTTCAACGAAATCCAGCGCCAGGCCCTGGCCATGCAGGCGCAGCTCAAGCAGGTTCCCAACATCGTCTCGGTGACCACCTACGTGGGCGGCGGCAGCCCGCGCTTCTACCTGCCGTTGAACGTGCAAACCCAGACCAATCTGGCGGAACTCATCGTCATGACCAAGGGATACAAGCAGCGCGACGGTGTGATGCGCGCCATCCAGCAGCTGTTTACCAGCGGCTTCCCCATGGTGCGCGGGCGGGTGACGCGCCTGGAGAACGGCCCGCCGGTGGGCTATCCGGTCCAGTTCCGCATCAGCGGCGATAATGAAACCCAGCTCAGGGAGTACGCCGACCAGGTCATGGACATCATGCGCGCCAATCCGGATACCCGCGGCGTGAACATGGACTGGGGCGAGCACATCAAGATCCTCAAGGTCAACATCAACCAGGACGTGGCGCGGGCCCTGGGAGTGAGTTCCAACAGCGTATCGCGGGCCTTGCAGGCCTCCCTGAGCGGAACCGAAATCACCCAATACCTGGAAGGCGACAACAGCCTGGGCGTGTACGCCCGGCTCATCGGCCCGGAACGCACCAATCTCAACAATCTGAAGGACCTGAACATCTACACCAAGAACGGCAAGTTTGTGCCGCTGTCGCAGCTGGCCACGCTCAGGCTCGGCAGCGACGATAGCTTGCGCTGGCGGCGCAACGGCGTACCCACCATCACCGTACAGTCGGATGTGGCCAGCGGCGTGCAAGCGGACGACGTGGCCAACCAGCTGTGGGGCAAACTGCAGACATTCGCCAAGACCTTGCCGGCCGGATATAACATCGCCATCGGCGGTTCCCTGGAATCCAGCCAGAAATCACACGTTGCGGTCATGGCGGTGATGCCGCTGGTGCTGGTGATCGTGCTGTTCCTGCTGATGATCCAGCTGCAGCACATGGGCAAGATGGTGCTGGTGATGCTGACCGCGCCCCTGGGCATCATCGGCGTGACCGCCATGCTGTTGACCTTCCGGATTCCGTTCGGATTCGTGGCGATGCTGGGCACCATCGCGCTGTTCGGCATGATCATCCGCAATTCGGTGATCCTCATGGTGCAAATCGATCACGCGCTTTCGGAAGGCACGGAACTAAGAACCGCGATTATCGAATCCACGGTGCACCGCTTCCGGCCGATCCTGTTGACCGCGGCCTCCGCGGTATTGGCCATGATCCCGCTGACGCGCTCGGTGTTCTGGGGGCCCATGGCGTGGGCCATCATGGGCGGACTGAGCACCGCCACTCTGCTCACGCTGCTGTTTTTGCCGGCTGCCTATGCGGCCTGGTTCAAAGCCGGTTACTCAAGCGGCGCTACCATCCATGGCACACGATCCGGTGATGGTAATGGAGCCGCGCATGGTTCGTAGAGCCGCTGTGCGCACGCTGCCTGGTCTGCTGGTGCTGATACTGGCGCTCACGCCTGCAGCACATGCCATGGATTTCAGCGCCGCCGTCCGGGAAGCACAGGCCAGCAACCCCGGCCTGCAGGCCGCGAATTATGCCTACCAGGCGGGCATGGAAAAAGGCCGCCAGGGCACGGCGCTGTTTTTCCCGCAGATCACCGCCACCGGCAACTACAACTATATGCACAGCAACACCGTCGCGACCTTACCCTTCGGGTTCTCGCAACCGCTGCTGTCGGGCGACACCAGCGGTTACATCCAGGGCTACAGCGTGACCCTGGTGCAGCCGATTTATAACGCCACGGTCTGGTCCGGGGCGGCGCAATTGAAGGACCAGTCAAAACTTTCCGCCATCCAGTACGGCGGCGCGCAGCAGAACCTGATCCTGCAGGTGGCGCAGGCCTATTTCGGCGTGCTCATGGCGCAGGACAGTTTGCAGCTGACGCGCGAACAGAAGGCCGCGGTCCATGAACAGCTGGCCAGCGCCCAGGCGCGTTTCAGGGTTGGAAAAACCAACATCACCGACGTGGACGAGGCCCAGGCGCGCTACGACGCAATTCTGGCCCAGGAACTCAACGCGCAAAACAACCTGGCGGTGCAGGAGGCGCAGTTCGCCAGCGTCGTGGGCAAGCCACCCGGGAACCTGGCCAAGGTGCCGGATACTTTCAAGCCGCACAGCCTGGAGCCGGATGACTTGCAGCACTGGATCGACCAGGGTCTCAAGGGCAATCCGTCCGTGCAGGGCGCTCGGGTGCAGGTGGACATGAGCCGCGAGGAAATCGACCAGTACAAGCTCACCAGCCGCCCGCAACTGGACATGTTCGCCAGCTATTCCGACATGCGCGGCAGCGGTTTCCTGCCGATACTGCAGGAACCGGGCTACAGCAAACAGACCATGGTGGGAGTGCAGCTCAGCGTGCCGCTGTTCGCCGGCGGCGCATACAACTCCAAGCTGCGGGAAGCACTGGCGGACAACCAGCAGGCCCAGTACCAGCTGCAGGCCACCATTGCCAGCACCAGCGTGCAGATCAAGCAGCAGTATTTGAACATCCAGGTGGGCGTGCCACAGATCGCCGCGCTGCAGCAGGCGGTGGTGGCGGCAAAGAGTTCCCTGGATGCCAACATCCTGGGAGAAAAAGTCGGGGTACGTAATCTCACCGACGTGCTCAACGCCCAGCAGCAGTACTATTCGACGCTGCAGAACCTGGATGCGGCGCGCTACCAGTACCTGCTGTCGACCCTGAACCTTTCCGCGCTGGTAGGCACATTGAGCATGCAGGATGTGCGCGCCGTCAATGGGTATCTGGCCAAGTCCGGCGACTGAAAGCCGGCACGATGCGCGGTGTTAAATCGACATCAGGCTGGAGGTCAGGAGAAAACCCCGATGAGTGCCGCGTACACGCCGAAGCCGGCGGTTATCAGTATCACCAGCGCCACGAGGATTGCGTACCCGCCTTTCAGGCGGTGCGACTCGGGCAGCGCACGGCGCGCCAGCAGAAACAGGAAACCCAACACCACCGGCAGCAGCAGGGCGTTCATGACCTGCACACCGACGCTGAGTTTTACCAGCGAGATGCCGGATACCACCAGGAAGCCGCCCAGCATCAGCGAGGCGGTATATACGCCGTAGAACCACGGCGCCTCGCGCGGCAGGTATTCCAGCGAGTGCCGGAATCCCATCACTTCGCCCAAGGTGCGCGCAGCCGTGAGCGTCACCACGATGGTGGCCACCAGTGCCGCGCCGATCATACCCAGGGCGAACATCAGGGTACCGGCCTGTTCACCCAATACCGGCGTGAGCGCCTGGGCGATCTGCTGCACAGTCTCCAGCGACTGGGCCTTGCCGGTATGCCAAAGCGTCGCGGCGGTGGCCAGCAGCACCGCCGCCATGATCAGCTGGGTGACCACGGAGCCGATGGCGGTATCGGCGCGCGCCGCCGGCAGATCATCGAGCTTAAGCTTCTTTTCCACTACTGCGGATTGCTGGTAAAACACCATCCACGGCATGATCACCGCGCCGATGTTGGCTGCCGCCAGGTACAGGTATTTGGGGTTGGACAGCGGCAGCTCGAAGGCGCCGGCCAGCATGGCCGCGGCGTGGGCATGCGCCTGCCAGGCCACAATCAGGAACGCCAGTTCAAACATGCCGATGGTGATGGCGATGCGTTCCACCGATTTATATGAGCCGGTGTACACCATCAGCATCAGTCCGGCGATGACGATGAACATGCTCACCCAGGCGGGAATGCCCACCAGCAGGCCGACGCCGGCGATGCCGCTCAACTCGGTGATCAGGGCGCCGATGCAGGCCAGGATCAGGGTGGATACCGACAGCCAGGCCCAGGCGTTGCCGAAGTGCCGGCGGATGAGCTGGCCATGGCCCTGGCCGGTGACGATGCCGAGGCGCACGGTGAGTTCCTGCACTATATATAAGATGGGTATCAAAACCGCCTGCAGCAGCAGCAGCCGGTAACCCCACTCGGCGCCGCTCTGGGCGGCCGTGACGATGCTGCCGGCGTCGGTGTCGGCAAGCATTACTACGATGCCGGGGCCGAATACCGACAGGAAACGGAGCCAGCGTTTTTGTGGGCGGTGGGCGGCAGCGGATTTCGGCGGCGTCATATTCGACCGTTATCGTTGTTGGCAGCGATTGTACGTTATCCAAACCGGTTGCCGGCCAGGCGCCCGGCCACGGCCATCGGGCGTTTTCACGGCGGCGGTATCCGCGCCGGATCCAGGCGGGCGATACGCGCCGCAAACGCCTCCACTTTTTGCCAGTCGGTGAAATCCCGCACACTTGCGGGTGCGGTGGGGCCGCCGGTCATCCACATGATCAGGCGGATGATCCAGCGGTCCACAGGCCGGTAGCGCGGGTAATCCAGCTTGCCGGCGAACACCGCCGCTTCGGCAGGCCGCCAGCGGGTCTGGCTCAAGAGTTTTTTCACGTATGGGTTAGTTGCCGGGGTATCGCGCCCCGGTTTGCGGGCCACCAGGTTGACGCTGAAAAAGGCACTGGGCCTGCTATTCAGCAGACCAGCATGCTTTTGGGTGAAGGCCAGCAGTGCGGGCCGGTATTTGCCGTAGCGGATGCTGGCGCCGACCACCAGGCTGTCATAGTCCTCAGGCGTGGCCGGTAATTCGTCCACCGACTGAACCTGAACCTGATGGCCTGCATGCCGCAGCCGGGCGGCGATGAATTCGCTGATAGATCGTGTATGGCCGTCAACGCTGGAAAACACGATCAAGATCCTGGCCATCCTCGTTCCTCGGTCCGCATCATGGCGCATTGGGCATAATTCCAAAATAACTGACCCGGTTTCCGGCAGTATAACGCGGCTTGCCGGCACAACCGGCGGTTACGGGAAGCGGAATGAGAATTGCTTGATCCAGGTCATCGTTGCCTGCAGATCACGAACGCATACTGCAGGCATTCCGGCACTGTTCATCATGGAAGCGAGGTGGTCACGGTGGCGAATCGATCCTGCATCATGGTGATCTTGGACCGGGGTTTGCACAATTCACCGGCGCTGCTGCGCGCCACCGCCCTGGCGCGCAAGAGTGGCGATCGCCTGTTGCTGGCATTGTTTGAGTATGATCCTGCCCTGGCGCGCGCCGCGGCCCGCGATTTTGACCTGGATGCCTATTTGCAGGGCCGCCGCAGCAAACTGGAAGAATTTGCCGGAAACCTGTCCAGGGAAGGTTTGCAGGTGGATGCCAGGTATTTCTGGGGCCGGCCGCTGCTGGCACGCATACTCCTGGCGGTGCTGGCTGAAAAACCGCAAATGGTATTCAAGGACGTGCGTGGCGAACCGGCGTTGCGCCGCCTGCTGTTCACCACCCTGGATTTGGATCTGCTGCGCCAGTGTCCCGAACCACTGATGCTGGTGCGGGCGTCCCCCGGCGTGCTGCCCAGACACATGCTTGCGGCAGTCGATCCCCTGGATGAACACGACCGCCCCCATGAACTCAATACCCGCATTCTGGACATGGCCAAGCGCCTGTGCATGCAATGTGATGCACAGGTGGATGTGGTGCACGTGTTTGAGTACATGCCGTTTCCCGTGGACCCCGAAGTACTGAGCGGCTGGACGCCGGATGTGTCGCTGATACAGAAACTCCGCGATCTGCACACCAGTGCATTGCAAACGCTGTGCGAGCAGTCCGGGATTCCATCGACGCAGGCGCACATGTTGGAAGGCGAACCGGGCAGGGCCATCGCTGAATACGCGGCAGCCAGGCATTGCGATACGGTAATCATGGGCACGGTGCAGCGCAGCGGATTTGAACGCCTGGCCATGGGCAGCGTGGCGGAACGCCTGCTGGATCAGCTGGATTGCGACGTGCTGGCGCTTAAGCCGGATGGGTTCCGCGAGCGATTGCAGGCCGACTTGGAAAAATCACGGCTGGAACTGAATTGAAGCCGCACTGCATGCTGTGAAAGGAGGCGCTGGTGCCATTGACGGAAAAGGGCCGCAAGATTCTGCGGCACATGCAAAAGGAATACGGTGAAAACAAAGGCAAGGCGGTGTTCTATGCGGCGCGCAATAAAGGCCGTATCACCGGAGTGGAGCTGCCACGTAAGCCGGCTACACACCGGACACGCGGACCCCGTGGCTGAAAAACCGCGGCCGCAGCCCGGAGCCTGTGGCGGGTGGTCGGCGCATGTCTGAGGCGCAGGATCCTGCAGAATTCGCCCGCCGCACCACCGGCATTTCCATCGGCGTTTCACTGCTGTTGATTCTGCTCGGGCTGCTGGCACTGGCGCTGCCGGGCTTCGCCGGCCTGGCGGTCGCGATCCTGGTTCTCTGGGTCATCGTATTCAGCGGGCTTGCGCACCTGGTGCATGCCTGGGATGCCCGCGGCAGCGGCGACTTCCTGTGGCGCCTGCTGGTGGGGATTGTGTACCTGGCGGTGGGTGTATTCCTGCTGCTGCATCCCCGGGAAAGCCTGGCGTCACTGACGCTGGTGCTGGTGATCCTGTTCCTGCTGGAGGCCGGGATGCTGCTGGCGGCCTATTTTTGGCTGCGGCGCCGGGCGGGCTCCGGCTGGCTGCTGGTGAATGCGTTGTTGACCGGCGCCCTGGGCCTCTTGATCGGTCTCGAATGGCCGGCGAGTTCCGCCTGGGCCATCGGCACGCTGGTGGGCGTGAACATACTGTTCAGCGGCTTCTCCCGCCTGATGATGTACTGGAGCGCGCATCACATGCTGAAGCTGCGTGCTTGACGGGCCGACGGATGACCTGGATCAAGGTGGCGGGAGCACCCCGGCCTTAGCATGGGCCGCCAGCCTAGGGGAGGTGCTATGGAACACAGGCAACAGCGTCCGGCCCGGCATGGGAAACTCGGCCATGAAATCGCCGCGGTTTTGCTGTTTAAGGCCGTGGTCCTGTCCCTGATCTGGGTAGTGTTTTTCAGCAACCCGCCAACTCCCGATCCTGATCCGCAAACTACGGCCGCGCACCTGATGGGCGGCGGACATTCTTCAACCCAGCTATTGCCAGGTACTCGCCATGACTGAATTGGATCCGGTGCTGCTGTCGCGCATGCAGTTTGGGCTTACCGCCCTGTATCACTTCCTGTTCGTGCCGTTGACCCTGGGACTTTCATTCATTCTGGCGATCATGGAATCTGTGTATGTCATGACCAACCGCCCGATCTGGAAGGACATGACGCGGTTCTGGGGCAAGCTGTTCGGCATCAATTTCGCCATGGGAGTTGCCACCGGCATCACCATGGAATTCCAGTTCGGCACCAACTGGGCGTATTACTCCCATTACGTGGGTGACATCTTCGGTGTGCCGCTGGCCATCGAGGGTCTGATGGCGTTCTTCCTGGAATCCACCTTCGTTGGCCTGTTCTTTTTCGGCTGGAACCGTCTGTCCAAGGTCCAGCATCTGGGGGTTACCTGGCTGCTGGCGCTGGGTTCCAATCTCTCGGCCCTGTGGATTCTGATCGCCAACGGCTGGATGCAGAATCCGGTGGGCGCGCATTTCAACTACCAGACCTTGCGCATGGAAGTCACCAGCATGGCGGCGGTGATATTCAATCCCGTGGCCCAGGCCAAGTTTGTGCACACCGTGGGCGCCGGCTACGTGGTGGGTTCGGTATTCGTGCTGGCCATCAGCTCCTATTATCTGTTGCGCAACCGGCATGTGGCGTTTGCCAAGCGCTCATTCGCGGTGGCCGCGAGCTTTGGACTGGCGGCGGCGTTGTGCGTGGTGGTGCTCGGCGATGAAAGCGGTTACGAGGCCAGCCTCAACCAGAAAATGAAGATTGCGGCCATCGAGGCGGAATGGCACACCACTGCGGCGCCCGCGAGTTTCACCCTGTTCGGCATCCCGGATGCCAAGGACCAGACCACTCATTTGGCTGTGCGCATACCCTGGCTGCTGGGGCTGATCGCCACCCGCTCGCTGGATACGCCTGTGGCCGGCATCGACAATCTGGTGCAGGCGGCCGAATTCCGCATCCGTGATGGCATCCAGGCCTACCGCGCGCTGCAAACACTCAGGTCCAATCCCAATGATGTCGCGGCCCGTGCCAGCCTGCAGGCGCATGTGGACAATCTCGGTTATGCGCTGTTACTGCGCTCCGCGGGCGTGGATCCGTTGACTGCGACAGAAGCCCAGATTCAACAGGCTGCGCGCAGCACCATACCGCCCGTGGGCCTGCTGTTCTGGTCGTTCCGCATCATGGTGACGTTGGGATTCCTGTTCATATTGCTGTTCGCCATCGCCTTTTATGTATCCGCGCGCCAGAGTTTTGAGCGCCACCGCAAATTCCTGGTATTGGCGGCCTGGTGCCTGCCGCTGCCGTGGATTGCAGCCGAGCTTGGCTGGGTGGTTGCGGAAGTCGGCCGCCAGCCTTGGGTAATCGACGGCGTGCTGCCTACCCGGCTTGCGGCATCCAGTTTGAGCGGCGGTCAGGTGCTGGCCAGCATCATCGGTTTCCTGGTGTTTTATTCGGTGCTGGCGGTGGTGGACATCTACCTGATGCAGCACTATGCACGTCTCGGTCCGGAAGGTAATGCAGGCAGCGGTGGTATGCAGCGCCTGGCCACCACTGGAGACCAGCTATGAACGTACCGATGGACTATGAAAGCCTGCGCCTGATCTGGTGGCTGTTACTGAGCGTGCTGATCACGGGTTTTGCCGTCATGGATGGGTTCGATCTGGGCGTGGCCGGACAATTGCTGATGGTGGCGCGCACCGACGAGCAGCGGCGCGTGGCGGTCAACAGCATCGGTCCGGTGTGGGACGGCAATCAGGTGTGGTTTATCCTGGGCGGCGGGGCGGTGTTTGCGGCCTTTCCGGTGCTGTACGCCGCGGCCTTTTCAGGGTTGTACGCTGCCATGTTTCTGGTGCTGCTGACGTTTATCGTACGGCCGGTGTGCATCGACTTCCGCAGCAAGGTGGCGGACCCGCGCTGGCGCGCCACCTGGGATATCACCCTGTCGCTAGCCGGACTGCTTGCGGCATTGTTGTTCGGCGTGGCGGTCGGTAACTTGTTCCTGGGGCTGCCGTTCCATTTCACCCCGGACCTGCGTCTGGTCTACGAGGGTGGCTTTTTCGGGTTATTGCGGCCGTTTGCACTGCTGTGCGGGCTGGCTTCCGTGGCCATGCTGCTGATGCATGGCGCATCCTGGCTGCTGCTGAAAACCAATGGCGAGGTGGCGGCACGCGCACGCCGCGTACTGCTGGTGTCGGCGGTGGTGCTGATCATATTGTTCGCCATAGGCGGACTATGGCTGGCACGCCTGGATGGCTTCGTGATAAGCAGTGCACTGGATCCGACCGCGCCTTCCAATCCACTGGACAAGCAGGTGACCCGGATTCCTGGAAGCTGGCTGTCGGTGTATGGGCGCTCGCCCTGGGTGTTGCTGGCGCCTATCGCCGGGTTCGCGGGTCCGTTACTGGCCTGTCTGTGGGCCTGGTTGCGCCGCGGCGGGCTGGCATTCCTGTGCAGTGCCCTCGGGGTCGCAGGCATTATCTTCACGGCGGCTTTCAGCCTGTTCCCGTTTCTGCTGCCTTCGGACCTGGATCCGGCCGCCAGCCTCACGCTCTGGGATGCGTCCTCCAGCCAGCGCACCCTGTTTATCATGCTGGTGGCGGTGATCGTGTTTCTGCCGATTATTTTGCTGTATACGGGTTGGGCGTTCCGGGTGTTGCGCGGCAAGGTGACCGAAGCCTATGTGCGCGAACACGGAGATTCCCTATATTGAGGAGCAAGCCTATGTGGTATTTCACCTGGATTCTCGGCGTGCTGCTGGCATGCGCTTTCGGCATCGTCAATGCCATGTGGACGGAAATCAAGATGCATGACGCGTCCATCGAACTGTAAAACCGGGACCTAAGCCGGCTTGAAACTGGCAGAATGGCTTTTAAGGGTATCCGGCAGCGCCGCATGCTGCCGGTAGGTGACAAGAAGTTGATCCACGTCATGGTCAGTGAGTCTCGGGGGAACTAAGGTATTGCCGCATGTATGCAACTAAAATATGCCATGTCAGCAATCGGATTTGACCCGGAACTGGTGCGCCGGTATGACGTGGCCGGTCCGCGTTATACCTCCTACCCGACCGCGCGGCAGTTCGGGCCGGCGGTTGACCAGGCGGTGTACCAGAACGCCATAAAGCGCAGCAACGAGGACTTCATTCCCAGTCCCCTGTCCCTGTATCTGCACCTGCCGTTCTGCAAGAGCCCGTGCTTTTACTGCGGTTGCAGCCGCCTGATTACCAGCCGGCCGGAACGCATCGCCGCCTATCTGCAACGCCTGCACCGGGAAATCCACCTGCAGGGCCAGCGTTTCGACCGCGACCGTACTGTGCGCCAGCTGCACCTGGGTGGCGGCACGCCCACCTATCTGACGGACGACCAGCTCCAGGAGTTGTTCGACACATTGCGCAAGGCATTTGCGCTTGAAGAACGTTCACAGCGGGAATTCTCCATCGAGGCCGATCCACGCGGACTCACCGCGCAACGCCTGAAAGTACTCGCAGAAATCGGTTTCAACCGCATCAGCTATGGCTTTCAGGATTTTGATCCGCAGGTGCAGGAAGCCATCAACCGCATCCAGGATCCGCAGCATTGTCTGGAGCTGATCGCCAACGCGCGTCGTGCGGGATTCTGTTCAGTTTCTGTGGATCTGATCTATGGTCTGCCCAGACAGACCCAGGCGGGATTCACTGCCACACTGGAAGCGGTGGCTGGCGCCAGGCCAGACCGGGTGTCCATATACGGCTATGCGCATCTGCCGCAGTACTTCAAGGCCCAGCAGCATATACATCATGCTGAATTGCCGGATGCGGACCTGCGCCTGAGTCTGCTGCAGACCGCGGTCGAAGTGCTGACCGGGCATGGCTATGAATATGTGGGCATGGATCATTTCGCGCTCCCCGACGATGAGCTGTTCCAGGCGCGCTCCAACGGCACGCTGCAACGCAATTTCCAGGGTTATTCAACGCATGCAGGATTGGATCTGGTGGGGCTGGGTATGACCGCCATCAGCCACGTGAGCGATGTCTATGCGCAGAACGCCAAGACCCTGGATAGCTACTATGCTGAATTGGATGCCGGCAGGTTGCCGGTGGAACGCGGTTATGTAATGACCGCAGATGATTGTTTGCGCGCCGACGTTATCGGGCGCCTCATGTGCTATGAAGAGGTGCCTTTCGACCCCATCGAGCGCCGCCATAACATCGTATTCCGCGAGTATTTCGCCCGCGAACTGACCGCGCTGCAACCACTCGAGGATGACAAGCTGGTGCAGGTCGAGCCGGACCGGCTGCTGGTGTTGCCGCGGGGCCGATTCCTGCGCCGGGCCCTGGCCATGGTGTTCGATGCCTATCTACCCCGGGAAAATGCCGCCACTACCTACTCACGCGTCGTGTAAGTCCCCACCCATGCATTCCTGACCACCCCGGTATTTATGCAATGGGGTGGATGGGGTATTCTTTAGCCTCTGTTAATGGAGGCCAAGACGGACGTGCCGACCTCACCAATGGAAGTTACCCGCGGTTTGCGTGAAGCCTGCATGAGCTGCTCGCTTCACGAGTTGTGCCTGCCACGTGGTTTAAGCGGACATGATCTGGAACGGCTGGATACCCTGGTGGACCGCCGAGGGCCGCATCATGAAGGCGATCACCTGTTCCGCGTCGGCGACCGGTTCGAAAGCATCTATGCGGTGCGCGCCGGATCCTACAAGAGTTACACCGTGGACAGCGAAGGACGCGAGCACGTGCTCGGTTTCCATCTGCCCGGCGACCTTCTGGGTCTGGACGCCATCTATCCCAGCCACCATTTGTGCAATGCAATGGCGCTGGATACCTCCACGGTCTGCGCGCTGCCCTATGATCAGCTGAGCATACTTTCCGGTGAAATCAGCGGCCTGCGGGTGCAGATCATGCGCCTGATGAGCAAGGATCTGGCCGACACCGCCACCCTGGCTGGTGATTTCACCGCAGAAGAACGGCTGGCGGCATTCCTGGTGGGCCTTTCGAGCCGTTTCCGGGAACGCGGCTACTCGCCGCGGGAATTCAACCTGGCCATGTCGCGGCGCGACATAGCCAATTACCTGCGCTTGGCCACCGAAACCGTGAGCCGCGTATTCGCCCGCTTCGAGAAGGACGGACTAATCGAGGTGGAACGCCGGGCCGTGCGTCTCCTGGATCTGCCGCGCCTGCAGAGCCTGTGCGAAGCCATGGGCGGACTGCAGCGCTGATCCGCGGCGGATCCACTTAAACTTGATCTAGATCAAATACCCGGCCATGCTCCGGCCGGTAAACTGCGGCCCGCAGTTATACAAAAATCCACGCCAGGGAAGGCTCCGACCAGGAGCTTGCAAATGACTTACAGATTCCTGCTGCCTATGCGATTGATTTACGTCTTATCGGGATTATTGCTGGCGCTGATCTCATTTCAGGCGCACGCAGTTCCGAGTTTTGCCCGCCAGACCGGGCTTGCCTGCAGCGCCTGTCATACCATCGCGCCGCAGCTGAATGCCTTCGGCCGGTACTTCAAGCTGCATGGCTATGTTCTGGGGCCTGAAAAACTCAGTGGCGGCAGCCAGAAACTCAGCATTGACCAGTTTCCGCCGCTTTCGGCCATGATCATTGTTTCCGATTCGGTGACTAAAGAGGCACAGCAGGATACACAGAACGGATCAGTGCAATTTCCCCAGCAGCTGAGTGTTTTTTACGCCGGTGCGATCGCCGAGCATATGGGCGCCTTCGCTCAGATCACTTACACCCAGCCGGACGACCACTTCAGCATGGATAATACCGACATCCGCTACGCGCGCGATGCCAGCTGGGGAGACTTGCCGGTGGTCTGGGGTTTGACGCTCAACAATAACCCGACGGTTCAGGATGTATGGAACAGCACTCCTGCCTGGGGATTTCCGTTTATTTCCTCGGGCGTGGCGCCAACGCCCACCGCGGCCCCGATGATCACGCAGCTGGGGCAGAATGTGGCGGGCCTGGGGGCATATGCCTGGCTCAATAACAATTGGTACGGTGAATTCAGCCTGTACCGCTCCAGTCAAACTGGTGTGAGTGCGCCCTACGACAGCAGTGCCACTGAAGTGATTTCCGGCGTGGCGCCGTATTGGCGCTTGGCCTGGGAGACACCTTGGGCGACCGGTGAGGGCCAAAGTGATCTGGAGATCGGCACCTTCGGCATGATCACGCACCTGTATCCCGGTGGCGGTAACTCGCTATCCGGACCCACGGATGACTACCAGGATCTGGGCCTGGACAGCCAGTACCAATACATCACCGGTCAAAACTCGCTGGCGGTGCATGCCAGCTACATACACGAGCATCAGGACTTGAATGCCAGCGCTTTCTACGGCTTGGCGGCCAACACCAGTAATCATCTGAATTACTGGAAACTGGACGCGAGCTACTATTGGAATGAAACTTACGGCCCTACGGTGGGTTATTTCAACACCACCGGCAGCGCAGATCCGGTTCTATATGCGCCGGCGCCCACGTTCGGCAGTGCCAATGGCTCACCCGACAGCAACGGCTGGATCCTGCAATGGACTTATTTACCGGCGCTTAATGTCCAGCTGACCGCCCAGTATGTGATCTACAACAAATTTAACGGCAGCACCAATAATTATGACGGCTCGGGACGCAGCGCCTCGGACAACAACACGCTATACCTGGCCTTGTGGGTGCTGTGGTGATCCGGGCAAGCAACTATATATGTAATGTTAACCTGCTATATAAACGGAGATGTATCTAATGAAGAATATATTGACGATCCTCATCGGCACGCTGGGCATCCTAACCGCGGTGCATGTAAATGCCGCGAACTACACGGTTAAGGAAATGAACAGCGGACCTGGAGGAACCTTTGTCTTCGATCCCATGTATCTGCATGTACAACCCGGGGATACGGTGACTTTTGAGCCCACGGATCTGGGCCATAACAGTGAGTCGGTAACCACCCCTGCGGGTGCCAAGCCGTGGAAGAGTGAGATCAGCAAGCTGCTGACCGTCACGCTCACCAAACAGGGTGTCTACATCTACCAGTGTGCGCCTCACAGCCTGTTTGGCATGGTGGGTGTCATCCAGGTAGGAGCTGCGGTGAACAAGGCCGAAGCCGAAAAACAGGCACAGGCGCTGGAGAAAAAGCAGCTTATGAATCAGGGCCGTATCAGCCAGACCATGGGCAAAATCCAGTAGTCCAAGCGTGTGAAGCTTAAATACCAGAGTAATCCGACGTTTCTAATGTGTATTTAAAGCCGAAGTAAAAGCCTACTGCCGTGAATGCATACGCGGCAGCGGGCTTTTTTTGCCTTTGATTCCTGTCACCAGTACAACGTACGCCGCACGGTGTGCGGGAACCGGCTGCACCGGGCGGGTTTCGTGCTATAAATGCCTGCCGGTTAACTACAGCAACCGGCAGCAGCCACCGTTGGACAGCCCATGAAGTACAAAGACTATTACGAAGTGCTGGGGATCAAACGCGGCGCCAGCGAGTCGGAAATCAAGAATGCCTACCGCAGGCTGGCGCGCAAGTATCACCCTGATGTTTCCAAGGAAAGCGGAGCAGAAGAGCGCTTCAAGGATATCGCCGAGGCCTACCAGACCCTCAAAGACGCGGAAAAACGCGCCGCCTATGACCAGTTAGGCAGGCAGCAGCCTGGGGAGGAGTTCAGGCCGCCGCCAGACTGGCAGCAGCGCTACAGCGATTCAGGATTCTCATTCGATGATATAGACCTGGCGGACCTGTTTGCGGGGTTGCGTGGCGGCAGGGCGCATGCCCCGCGCGGGCCGGTGCCAGGTCAGGACTACGAGGCTGTGGTGCATTTGACACTGGAACAGGCTTTTCATGGCACCCAGGTAAATGTGGATCTGAGCTTGCCCGAATACGACAGTCACGGCGTAATGCGCAGGGTTCCGCAGGTGTTCAATGCGCGAATTCCCAAAGGTGTCACCGACGGGCAGCGGCTGCGGGTACCGGGAAAGGGTGGCGCCGGCTTTAACGGCGGACGTGCCGGAGACCTGTATCTCACCATTGCCTTGCATCCCCACCCGCTGTTCCGCGTAAATGGACACGATCTGTATATAGATTTGCCACTGGCGCCCTGGGAAGCGGTGCTCGGCACCAGCATTGAAGTGCCGACGCCCGCCGGCCAGGTACGGCTTAAAGTGCCTGCGGGTACGCGCGCTGGCCAGCAACTGCGCCTGCCAGCGCGCGGCCTGCCGACGCCCCACGCCGGCGCCGGTGACCTGTATGCCGTGGTGCAGATTGTGGTGCCCAGCGAGATGAGCGAAAAAGAGCGTCTGCTATTTAAGCAGTTAGCGGAAAATTCCAGCTTCAACCCGCGCGGGCATTTCAAACAGGAGGCGCGAAATGCAAGCCAAACTCGATGAGGTAGTGTGGCTGAATGAACAGGAAACCGTCACCCTGTCGGAGTTGGTGGAGGCCTCTGGGCTGACGCTCGCCGAGCTTCAGGAACTGGTTGAATGCGGCGTGTTGGCACCCGTGGAATCGAAGGGTGTGGAAGCCATATTTTATGCACGCTGCGTCACCACCGCCAAAACCGCCGGCAGATTGCGCAGGGACTTTGAGCTGGACACCCATGCACTGGCTTTGGCATTAACCCTGCTGGAACGTGTGCAGGAACTGGAAGCGCGGATCCGCGAGCTAGGCGCCAGAACGCCGGGCGGGATGCGCGGGAATTGAAATGTGCTCAATCCGGTGCCGACATGTGCATGATGCGGTGTCCGCAGATGGAAACATCGGCCAACGCGGCATCAATCGGTAACCCTGACTAAAAGTGCTTTAGCTATGTGGCCGTGAAGCGCTGCAATACCGCGGGCAAAATGCATGAGTCCAATCAGCATCAAAATACCGATTACCACCAGCAAAGGTTCAAAGAGCCACGAGATCACAACCGGGCCGTTGAAGTAAATCAAACTACCCCAAATATGTGAAAGCGGCGACAGAATCAGGGCCAGTGAAACCGCAAGCCAGCTGATCACGATAGTGAAATACAGGATTCCTAGCGGCAGCTGCAACACCATATAGCACAGGGTGGACCACGTGCGTCCATCCACCAGCAATTCCTTGATGCGAGTGAATAGGCGCTGTGTCCCTCCGGTATAGGGAGGGCGCCTGGGCATGCGGACACCCAGGAAAGTCTCCACGATCCTGCCTTCCACCAGTGACAGCAAGCGTACGCTGCCGAGGAACAACAGGAAGAAGGGGATACCGATGATCAATGAGGAAAGGCCGAAGGACAGCGCGATACCCGCAACCACCCAGGTGAAATAGAAAATTCCGGTGAATAAAGCCAGCAGCATGTAAAACAAGGCGGTGTAGGTGTGTGCGTCCGCCAGCACGCTAAAAAACCTGCCCAACAGGGATACCCGCTTTCTGGGTTTGGGTGTCCGCAGCGCCGCCTGTACTTTTAATTCCGTTTCACGGTAGGCCTCTGCCACTTCATCGGGCGCACCGTAAGTGCTGGCAATGGCCGCCAGAATCTGTTCCTCGGATTTATCCGGATGCTGGTGCATTTCACCACGCAGGTATTCCTCCGCGTCATACAGGGCGTCCTGTATCAGCGCCGGATCGGCACCGGTCAACTGTTCACGTAATTGCTCCAGATATTCCTGGATGCTGCGGGGTAAGGGTTTATTCATGGGGTATTTCCTGCATGATGGAGTCGACAAAATCCCGGGTGCTAACCCAGGCATCCTTCCATTGGGAGAGTGCTTTGCGGCCTGCTGTGGTGATCGTGTAATAGCGCCGGGGCGGGCCGGAGACCGATGGTTCAACGTAACTGTCCAATAATCCGGCTGCGGAAAGCGAGCGCAATACCGGATACAGCGTGCCCTGCTTCATGACCGGGTTTTCCTGATTGTCCTGTTCCAGGCGCTTGGCGATCTGGTATCCGTATTGGGGTTCGCCGGCCTCCGCCAGCGTGGCCAGCAGTACCAGGGCCACGATGCCGGCATTGAGTTCTTTCTGGAATTTACGCAAGTGAGCATAATCCGCACTCATGCTCGCAATACTCAGGTGTTCTATATTGATAAGTAATATATATTACTAACTTAGTAATAGTCAATAACAACCAGGATTCCAGATGGAACTGGATGATCCATCAGAACAGGGTTTTATTCCGGCCAGCCGTATGCTGTCAGGTCTATTTGGCCAGCCTTTTTGAACCTCACGCCTTCCTGCAACAGCCGTAAACGCTGGTTTTCCGCGCCTTGTCCATGTCTGCGGCCGCTGATGCGGCCTTGGTGGTTAATGACTCTTTGCCAGGGGACGCGGCTGCCTGGCGGCAGGGCTGCCATTGCATAACCCACCTGACGGGGCGAGCAACAGCCCACCAGCCTGGCAATCCGGCCATAGGTGCTGACCCGCCCACGCGGGATGCCGCGTACCGCCGCATAAATCCGGGCATACAGGCTGTCAACGGGTGAATCAGCCTTTCGTTTGTTCACCACAGAGAATGTAATCCTTGTCCTGTTCCGTGACATACCGGCATAGGTAGCGGTCGGGATCCAAGGGACGGTATTGGTCCCGGTACGGATAGGGGGGTGGGGAAGACAGGTTCTGATACTGGGTTTGATGCATCATCTGCAGGTTCTGCCAGTTTTTATACTGGCGTTTGTCGTCGATGTGCATCCGGCAGCTGATGTACCGGGGTTCCGGGTAATTCCAGCCCTGGTTTCTGCAGGTCTGGTCATCCTGGGTGGCAAGCTTCAAGGTTCGCGCTTGTTCCCGCTCCGCCAGATGCGCACAGCCAGTGAGCAGGATTGCCGTCATGATCAATGCCCTGACTTTCATGTATCACCTATGACAATGGCTGATGGCAAGATTACCCCCAAGCCAGACTGTTCGCCACGCCAGACTCAGGGTTTGTGCCAAATGCTTAACCGCAGCACTGGCCTCAGGCACCAGCTGAACCACTGGCGTAAAATACGTACTAAGCCATAACCCGGCTCCGCCGGCTGTAACAACCTGAGGATACGGAGAATTCCATGCAAATCATCAAACCTGTGCGCACTGCATGTTTCCTGCTGGCAATGGCCGTATTCCTGGCTGCTTGCGCCAGCAAGCCGGAAAGCAACCTGGGCATCAAGGGCGCCCCGGACTGGGTGAACCAGGGAACCCAGGCACTCAAGGACAACGGCAACCGCTATATTTACGGCATCGGGTCGGCGCCTGCCATGAACGATCTGTCATTGCAAACTTCGACGGCTGATGACCGGGCCCGCGCCGAAGTTGCCAGAGTATTATCCAGCTTCATGCATGTGGTCTCCCAGGATTACGGTGCCTCCGCCGGAATGGGCCAGAACCAGCAGAACGAGCAGTCCGTATCACGGCAGATTGAAAGCATTACCAGCCAGAACGTCAGCGGCGCCCAAATCACGGCGCACTGGATGGATCCGAAGACCGGCATGATCTGGAGTCTTGTGAAGCTTGATATGAATGATGTTAAATCCATGATCGCCAGTTCTGACGCCATGAATGCCGGCTTCAAGAGTTATTTTGCCGGACATGCCGACAACATCTTCGATGGCATGACCAAGGGTGGCGGCAATGAATAAACAACTGTGCAAATACCTTGCCTTGCCCACCTTGACCTGCATGCTGTTGCTGGCAGGCTGCTCCAGCATGCCTAAGGTGGAACGTATTTCACCGAATCAGGTGACCGATATCAGCGGTTATTGGAACGACACGGATGCCAACTTAACCGCCCAGCAGATGATCAGCCAGATGCTGGGCGATCCCTGGCTGGCGAATTTCGAGGCACAGCATAACGGTAACCAGCCGACGGTTATCGTCGGTCAGATCAACAATCTTTCCTCCGAGCATATCAATGTCCAAACCTTTGTCGATGACATGCAGCGTGAGCTCATCAATTCCAACAAGGTGCAGTTCGTGGCTTCAGCCAATCAGCGAACCGAAGTGCGCGGCGAGCGCCAGGATCAGGACCTGAATGCCACGGCTGCCACCCGCAGCCCCATGGGTCAGGAGACCGGGGCGAATTTTATGATGCAGGGCACGATCAATACGATCATCGACGCAGCCGGCGACACATCGGTCAAGTATTATCAGGTGGACTTGCGGCTCATCAACATGCGGGACAACGTCATCGTCTGGGTCGGGCAGAAGAAAATCAAGAAAATCGTAACCAAGCCAGGGTTCCGCTTCTAAAGCGGACACACGGCTCCGGTATGCGGGACGACTGCCTGGATTGGCAAGGGGCGGTAACGCGATGGGTTGCGCTTTTTATTCTAATCGCAGGTGTGTCTGTCAGTGCCGGTTGCGCAAGCTACCGGGGCGATATGCTGTCGGTGGATCAAGCGCTGGCGGCTCGGCAGCCGGAAGCGGCGCTCAAGGCGCTGGCTCCCCTGTCTGGCGGCCGCAATCAGCTGCTGTATCTCCTGAACAAGGGCATGATTCTGCGCCTGCAGGGGGATTACGCCGGCAGTGTGCGGGCTTTCGAGGCGGCTAAACCGTTGATGCGGTACCTGGAAGCCACCAGCATCAGTGAAAATGCGGGTGCCTTGACGTTGAGCGAAAACCTGCGCAGTTACGAGGCGCCGCTTTACGAGCGACTGCTGTTGCATGTGTATCAGGGATTGAACTATCTGCAGTTAAATCGTCCGGATTCGGCACGTGTGGAAGCGCAGCAGATCGATAACCTGCTCAAGCGACTGTATCCAGGCACGGATGCCACGCCGCATGGCGGTGATGCATTCGCCCGATATTTCTCGGGATTGGTTTACGAGGATCTGGGTGAGTGGAGTGATGCCATGATTTCATACCGCATGGCTTACAAGGCATATAAGGCTGAAGGTGTGCCGGATAGCGCAATCCCGCCGGATCTTCAGGTAAGCCTGTGCCGTTTTGCCGATTATCTAGGCCTTAATCAGGAACTGGCGGAATACAAGCAGCGATTCCATGTGGAAAGCTGGCCGCCAGTCGCTGCCAGCGGCAGCGATCCCAACGGCCAACTGATATTTATATTCAGTAACGGCCTGGCGCCCGAAAAGCTGCCGGTCCAGACAGTGCTGCAGAATCCCGCGGATGGACACTTTTTCACGGTATCTTTGCCGTCGATACGGCGCCGGGTGCCGGCTGTCACCGACGCGGTGGTGGATGTACATGATCAGAGCGTGTCTACAGTACCTGTGGAAAGCGTCGCGGCGGATGCAGCCAAGGCACTGGCGGCGGAAATGCCCAAGCTGATTGCCGATGAGATTGCCCGCAATGTGGCGCGTCTGGCTGCTGCCAATCAGGCGGATAAAAAGGGCCAGGGATTGGGAGTGCTGCTGAGCCTGGTGGGTTCAATCGCCGACCAGCCGGACACGCGCATTTGGAATACGCTGCCGGACGACATCCAGCTGGCCAGGCTGAGCCTGCCGCCCGGGACCTATCGGGTGACGGTGCAGCTACAAGGCCGTTATGGCGGTATAGTAAAAACCGAGAAATTCGACGATGTGGTCATCCAACCCGGCCAGATGACGTTTACCACCTTGCACTGGGTAACATATTAAACATGAGGGAACTACCGTGAATATGCGCTACTGCCGGAATGTTTGCATACTGCTGATGGGATTGCTTGCGGCCTGCAGCCAAAGCCCCAAGCCAGGCACGCAACCGCCATGGATCATGGGCAGTGACGCAAAATACCCGGCATCTGCTTACCTGCTGGGGCGGGGCCAGGGAGACAGCCTGGCGGTTGCCAGGGACCGCGCACGCGCGGATCTTGCCAAGATCTTTTCGGTGGATGTCAGTGAACAGACCAAGGACGTTGCATCTTTCACCCAGGAGTCCACGGGTCCGACAAAGAATACCTTGGATGTAAGCCGAAACCTGAGCACCCGTACCAATGAAATGCTCCGCGGGGTGGAAATTGGCGAAACCTGGCAGGACCCTGCAACCCAGGAATACTACGCACTGGCCGTGCTGTCGCGTCCGAAAGCGGATGTGGCCCTGCGTCAGCAAATCAGCGATCTGGATGCCAGCACGCGTGCCTACCTGACCCAGGCGCAGTCGAGCAATGACCTGTTTGTGAAAATCGCCAATGCCACGCAGGCGGTCAATGCCCAAAGCACACGTGCAGGCCTGCAGCGTGAACTGCAGGTGGTGGATATTACCGGCCGTGGCATGCCTTCAGAGTGGAATCTGGGCCAGTTGCGCACGGATCGCAATGCATTACTCGCACGCCTGAAAATAAGCGCTGCCGCTACCGGCCAGGACGCCGCTGCGGTTCAGCAGGTGCTTGCTGGAGCGCTGGCAAACGCCGGTTTCACGGTGGCCGGAGCAGGTGATTACACCATGACGGCGAATCTCAACTATGCAAACCTGGCGTTGCGCGGCGATGGCTGGTACTGGATCACCGGCGCTCTGCAGGTGACGCTGGCCGCCAATAACGGCGGACAGGCCCATGGCGTACACCGCTGGGATATCAAGGTTTCCGCCACGGATCCACAACTGGTGCATCAAAGGCTCATGGATCAGATCGCGCTGTACTTGAACAGCGACATTCAATCGACGGTATTAAGCTTCGCGGAAGGCACCGCATCTAACAAGTAAGCTGCGGGCGCTCACATCGGAACTATTCCTGATATTCAGGGAGTCTGAATTATCCGCATAATGAATGCCGCTGAAGAGTGAAATCAATGGTTAAACACAATGACTGGTTTAAGGACGGCGTATAAAGAAAAGCTGACTACCGGTCCATTTTATTGTGAGCGAGCTGCCGGCACGAGTTGTGATTGTTCCTTTACCCAAACTGCCAGTTCCACACGGTTCTTCAATTTTGTGCGCCTGAGTATGCGTTTCATGTGAACTTTTACGGTTTCTTCGGTAATACCCAGCAATTGCGCGATCATCTTGTTGGTTTTACCCTGCGCCACGGCCGCCACGATTTCGCATTCGCGCCTGGACAGCACATTTCTTTCTTCATTGCCATCGCGGCTGTTTTTGTGGTTGAGCACGCGGCCCAAGGCTGATCTGAGCCGCTGGCTGAGGATGATCTCGCCTTTGAGCGCGTGTTGCACCCCTTCAAGCAGCTCCTCGGGTTCCATGTCTTTAAGCATATAGCCAACCGCGCCTTCGCGTAAGGCTTCCGTTAGATCCTCTTCCGCATCGGATACGGTCAGTATGATCACCTTCATGTTCGGCCAGCGAGGCCTGATTTGCCGCAACAGATCAAGCCCGCTTTTATTGCCCAGCCGCAAGTCAAGCAGCACCAGATCCGGCAGGGTTTCAGCTATGCCGGCCACCGCCGAGTCAAAATTCGCGGCCTCCCCGGCGATTTCAATTTCGCGGGCGAATTGCAGCAATTGGCGTATCCCCCTGCGGAACACCGGGTGATCATCAACAACATATAAACGCTTTTTTTTACCGCTTTTACTGCGCATCAACTGATCTATCCTGTAAACGCATGGAATCACAGGATTCCGGAACAAATCTCAACACCACGAGCGTCCCGTTGGGATGGCGTCTGGATATCCTTATTTTGCCGCGCAGCAGCTTGGCGCGTTCGCGGATGATACCCAGACCATAGCGCTGATTGCGGCCTGTGGACGGGCGATTGACGGGAATTCCAATGCCATCATCCTCGACTTCCATTATGAGCAAACCATCATTTTGCAAAAAAATCCGAATCCAGACGCATTTTGCAAATGCGTGGCGTTCTGCATTGGCAAGCAATTCCTTGAGGATCTGCACTATATTGATCTGCTCATTGGCAGTCAGCAAAGTGCCGGGGATCCCATTATTGACGCTGACGCGCATTTTCGAACGTATGGCGCACTGGCCGGTCAGGTGGGTGACGGCGGCCTCAAAACCGCCGTGCGGCAGGTTCAATCTGAAGGTAGTGATCAGTTCCCGCACCTGGGCATTTGCGTCTGACAGTCCGGCGGAAAGCTCGTTGATTATTTCCTTCAGATTGCCGCCAACCCTGGATTTGGAAGTAAATTGATTGCGCAAACGCAGCATCTGTATATTCATGTAGGCAAGTGTGTGAGCCAGAGAATCATGCATATCCCTGGCCATTGCCAGACGTTCCTCGCGCAGCAATCGCCTTTCATCATGTAAATGTCGTTCCGCTGTTTCCGCATACTGTGCCAGGCGCTTGCCAAAAGCTTCAATGATGGCGATCTGATCCGCTGGTAGTTCGCTTTTTTCGGGAAGCCGGACGGAAAGTACGCCATAACGTGCCTTCGGAGTCGCCATTGGCACGTGCAGTATTTTCGTGCCGCCTGGCGCTGTGACTTTCCGTGGCTTCCTGCCTTTAAGACATGCACGGCAATTGCGGGTCTGGCAAAAAGCCAAGCGTGCCTGGTGTTCAGTAGGCGCGGAGGCAAGCATCACCGCAGTTTGTTGACCGGCGTTACTGAGGCAGATCGCCGCCCCAGAAAATCCCAGCAGTGTGTCAATTTTATCAAGCACATGCTGGTAATTTGAAGCGCAAGCCGGTGAGGAAGAAAATTCTTTTTCAATGTCATAAAGACATTGAAGAGAACGGTAATTATCCAGATTATTCGTGTTATCTGCCGTGTTTATATCAGGCATGGAATTACACGCTTGTTCATGAGCCATGCTAAAAACCAGTCCATTTACTCTGAAGCGGGGAAATCAGTACCACACGTGCCGTCGTTTCATATGGGGTAATTCATCCTAGT